>NZ_DASSXS010000027.1:0-3792 GCF_035703625.1 Nocardioides sp.
GGGTTTGGTCCCCCTGCCACTTCTCGTGCAACTTCGAAACCCTACTCAGGTTTCGAGACGCGTCACGCACTTCGCTTCGCTCAGTACGTCGACGCTCCTCAACCTCTTCGCCTTACTCGAGCGGAGCGGAGCTCCGCTCAAAGGGCTCAGACCTTCTGGATCTGGCTGAAGCTGAGCTCGACCGGGGTCTCCCGGCCGAAGATCTCGACGAGGGCCTTGACCCGCTGCGACTCGGCGTTGATCTCGGTGATCGTCGCGTGCAGCGTGGCGAACGGACCGTCCACCACCATGACCGAGTCGGAGACGTCGAAGTCGGCGACCTCGACGGGCTTGCGGGTGGTCGTCCCGGACGCGGCCGGTGCGCCCGCGGCGGCCGCGGCCGCCTCCGTGCTCGCGACCACGGCGGGCGCGAGCATGTTCTCGACCTCGGCCATGCTCAGCGGCACCGGCTGGTGGCTGTGCCCGACGAAGCCGGTCACCGACGGCGTGTGGCGGACGGCGGCCCAGGACTCGTCGGTGAGGTCCATGCGGACCAGGACGTAGCCGGGGAGCACGGTGCGCTTGACCATCTTGCGCTGACCGTTCTTGATCTCCGCGACCTCCTCGGTGGGGACCACGATCTCGTGGATGTAGTCCTCCATGTTGAGGGAGATGATGCGGTTCTCGAGGTTGGACTTCACCCGGTTCTCCATGCCGGAGTAGGTGTGCACCACGAACCAGTCGCCGACCTTCGCCGCGAGCTCGCGACGGAACGCCTCGAGCGGATCGTCGTCCGCGGGCTCCTCGTCGTCCGGCTCGTCGCCGGAGGGCTGCTCCTCCACCGACTCCGCGGCGGCCGGCTCCTCCACGGGCGCGTCCTCGGCCGGCTCGACCGGGGCGTCAGCCTCGTCGACCGGCTCGGGGCTCACCTCTGCGGGGGCCTCGGTGCTCGCCTGGGGAGTCTCCTCGGACTCGACCGGGTCGTACTGCTCCGACACGTCTTGCTCCGTCATCTCGATGTTGCTGTCTGCCGCCGACCCCGGGGTCGCGGCGGCGGTCACTGGGCGTCCTGGCCGGTGAAGATCTCGAAGACGAGCTTCCCGAAGGCCAGGTCGAGTGCAGAGACCAGGGCCATGAAGAAGACCACGAAGACCATCGTGACCAGGAAGTAGGTCACCAGCTGCTCCTGGGTCGGCCACACGACCTTGCGCAGCTCGGCCACGACCTGGCGGTAGAACGTGACCGGACTGGTGCGCTTCTCGGCGCTACCGTCGCGGCGTACCGCCTTGCTCTCGGTCACCGTCTTCACCTTTCCTCGACCGGTTTGATCGACCGTTCCTCTTGCCTGCAGGGCACGAGGGACTTGAACCCCCAACCTTCGGTTTTGGAGACCGATGCTCTGCCAGTTGAGCTAGTGCCCTCCGATGCCTCCCCTGCCGCCGTTGCCGCTTCCGGGCAGGGACGAGCATGTGGAGAACCACCAAAACGGGAGTCTACGGGCAACGGGCTACGGCCGCCAAAGTGCGGCCTCCTAACATGGGCTCATGACCCCAGCGACCCCCGACAAGCCCGCGTCCCAGCCCGTCTCAGGGCCCCGGTCCCACCGCGTCTCCGGGCGCGTGGGCGGCATCGCCGAGAGTGCCACCCTCAAGGTCGACGCCAAGGCCAAGGCGCTCAAGGCCGAGGGGCGACCGGTCATCGGTTTCGGCGCGGGCGAACCGGACTTCGCGACGCCGGACTACGTCGTCGAGGCCGCGGCCGAGGCCTGCCGGGACCCCAAGAACCACCGCTACACCCCGGCCGGTGGCCTCCCGGAGCTGAAGAAGGCCATCGCGGAGAAGACCGCGCGCGACAGCGGGTACGACGTCGAGCCCGCGCAGGTGCTCGTGACCAACGGCGGCAAGCAGGCGATCTACGCGGCGTTCGCGGCCATGCTCGACCCCGGCGACGAGGTGATCGTCCCGGCGCCGTACTGGACGACGTACCCCGAGGCCATCCGGCTGGCCGGTGGCGTCCCGGTCGAGGTGCTCGCCGACGAGACGCAGGACTACAAGGTGACGCCCGAGCAGCTCGAGGCCGCGCGGACCGAGCGGACCAAGGTGCTGCTGTTCGTGTCACCGTCGAACCCCACCGGCTCCGTCTACACCGCCGACGAGATCCGTGAGATCGGTCAGTGGGTCGAGGACCACCAGCTGTGGGTGCTGACCGACGAGATCTACGAGCACCTCGTCTACGACGGGGTCGACACCGGTTCGATGCCCGTGCTGTGCCCCTACCTGGCCGACAACTGCGTCGTGGTCAACGGGGTCGCCAAGACCTACGCCATGACCGGCTGGCGGGTCGGCTGGATGATCGGCCCCCAGGACCTGGTCAAGGCGGCGACCAACCTGCAGTCCCACGCGACCTCCAACGTGGCCAACGTCAGCCAGCGCGCGGCCCTGGCGGCGGTGTCGGGCGACCTGGCCGCGGTCGAGGAGATGAAGGCCGCCTTCGACCGGAGGCGGAGGACCATCGTCTCGATGCTCGGCGAGATCGACGGCGTCGTCTGCCCGACCCCCCAGGGCGCGTTCTACGCCTACCCCCAGGTGAAGGGGCTGCTCGGCAAGGAGTACGGCGGCCGGGTCATCGACACCTCGGCCGACCTCGCCGAGTACATCCTCGAGCAGGTGGAGGTGGCGGTCGTACCCGGTGAGGCGTTCGGCTCGCCGGGCTACCTGCGGCTGTCCTACGCGCTGGGTGACGACGACCTGGTCGAGGGGATCACCCGGCTGCAGAAGCTGTTCAGCTGAGCGCGCCCACCGCAAGTGGCGCTGAAGAGCGCAACCGTGACGAGCACGGAGCGCGAGGTGGGGAGATGAGCCAACAGGCAAGGTCGCTCGCGACCCTGCCCAAGGCTCATCTCCACATGCACTTCACCGGGTCGATGCGGCACCAGACGTTGCTGGAGCTCGCCGAGCGCGACGGCATCCATCTGCCCGACTCGCTCGTCTCGGAGTGGCCGCCGGAGCTGTCGGCGGCCGACGAGAAGGGATGGTTCCGCTTCCAGCGGCTCTACGACGTGGCCCGCTCGGTGCTGCGCACCCCGGACGACGTACGCCGGCTGGTGCGGGAGGCCGCCGAGGACGACGTACGCGACGGCTGCCGGTGGCTGGAGATCCAGGTGGATCCGAGCGGGTACGCCGCCCGTTTCGGCGGGATCACCGCCTTCACCGACCTGGTCCTCGATGCGGTCGCGGCCGCCTCGCGGGAGACCGGGCTGGGCATGGCCGTCGTGATCGCCGCGAACCGGACCCGGCACCCCCTCGACGCGCGGACCCTGGCCCGGCTCGCGGCGCAGTACGCGGGCCGCGGGGTGGTCGGCTTCGGGTTGTCCAACGACGAGCGTCGCGGCACGACGGCGGAGTTCGAGGCGGCGTTCCGGATCGCCGGGCGGGCCGGACTGCGGCTGGTGCCGCACGGTGGCGAGCTGCGGGGCCCCGACCACATCGGGGTGTGCCTCGACGTGCTGGGCGCCGACCGGCTCGGCCACGGCGTCCGGGCCGCCGAGGACCCGGCAGTCCTCGAACGCATCGCGACCTCCGGCGTCGCGCTCGAGGTGTGCCCCGTCTCCAACGTCGCCCTCGGCGTCTACTCCGACCTCACCTCGGTGCCCCTGCCGGAGCTGCTGGCGGCCGGCGCCACGGTTGCGCTCGGGGCCGACGACCCGCTGCTGTTCGGGTCGAGGCTCGAGGGTCAGTACGCCACGATGCGGGCCGCCCACGAGCTCACCGACGAGCAGCTGGCCGAGCTCGCCCGGATGTCCTTCCGCGCCTC
>NZ_DASSXS010000081.1:0-3637 GCF_035703625.1 Nocardioides sp.
CTGTCGTCGTACGACGTGAAGCTGCACGCCGTTCCGGTGCTGGGGCGTGCGCTCGACGAGCCCGGCGCCTACGAGATCGTCGAACCGGACACCGTCCTCAACGTCGCCTCGACCCGGTCGTTAGGCTGACTAGTTCCAGACCGGCAGCCAGCCGGCCGATCGAAGGAGCCACTCGTGGCCAAGGCCCCCGCCACCGCCCTCGACAACGTCGTCTCCCTCTGCAAGCGCCGGGGATTCGTCTACCCGTGCGGCGAGATCTACGGCGGCACCCGCTCCGCCTGGGACTACGGCCCGCTCGGCGTGGAGCTGAAGGAGAACATCAAGCGCCAGTGGTGGAAGGCGATGGTGACCGCCCGCGAGGACATCGTCGGCCTCGACTCCAGCGTGATCCTGCCGACGCGCACGTGGGAGGCCAGCGGCCACCTGAGCACCTTCACCGACCCGCTGACCGAGTGCCAGTCCTGCCACAAGAGGTTCCGGGCCGACCACATGCAGGAGGAGTTCGCGGAGAAGAAGGGGATCGACGACCCCGACTCCATCGACCTCAAGGAGCTGGCCTGCCCCAACTGCGGCACCCGCGGCGCGTGGACCGAGCCCCGCAACTTCAACATGATGCTGAAGACCTACCTCGGCGTGATCGAGGACGAGTCCGGCCTGCACTACCTCCGCCCCGAGACCGCCCAGGGCATCTTCCTCAACTTCGCCAACGTGGTCACCTCGAGCCGGAAGAAGCCGCCGTTCGGCATCGCCCAGATCGGCAAGGCGTTCCGCAACGAGATCACCCCGGGCAACTTCATCTTCCGCACCCGCGAGTTCGAGCAGATGGAGATGGAGTACTTCGTCAAGCCCGGTGAGGACGAGGAGCTGCACCAGTACTGGATCGACACCCGCACCCAGTGGTACGTCGACCTCGGCATCGACCCGGCCAACCTCCGGCACTACGAGCACCCGAAGGAGAAGCTGAGCCACTATTCCAAGCGGACCGTGGACATCGAGTACCGCTTCGGCTTCTCCGCACGCGGCTTCGAGGAGCTCGAGGGAATCGCCAACCGCACCGACTTCGACCTCAGCCAGCACAGCGAGTTCTCGGGCCAGGACCTGTCCTACTACGACCAGGCGACCGGTGAGCGCTACATGCCCTACGTCATCGAGCCGGCGGCCGGACTCACCCGCAGCCTCATGGCCTTCCTCGTCGACGCCTACCACGAGGACGAGGCGCCCAACACCAAGGGCGGTGTCGACAAGCGGACGGTGCTGCGCCTCGACCCCCGTATCGCGCCGGTCAAGGCTGCCGTCCTGCCGCTGAGCCGCAATCCCGAGCTGTCGCCCAGGGCGAAGGCGCTCGCCACCGACCTGCGCCGCAACTGGAACGTCGACTTCGACGACTCGGGCGCCATCGGCCGGCGCTACCGTCGACAGGACGAGATCGGGACGCCCTACTGCGTCACCGTCGACTTCGAGAGTCTCGAGGACGACGCCGTCACGGTGCGCGAGCGGGACTCGATGAGCCAGGAGCGGATCGGGATGGACCGGATCACCTCGTACTTCGCCGAGCGTTTCGTCGGCTGCTGAAAGGCACGTCATGCACAATCTCCCCATGTCTCACCCCCATCGCCACCTCCGACCAGGGGTCCGGCCCCTGGCCGCCGTGCTCCTCGCCCTCCTGATGGCACTGACCGCGTGCGGGGGTGGTGGCGACGACCCCGGCGCGAGCTCGAGCGAGTCGGGATCCGGTGACGGTGAGACCGCGGGTGAGGCGCCCACCGAGGAGAAGCCCTACCTCCCGGTGCCCGACGGCGTGGAGCTGACCGCCCAGGGCAGCCCGCTCGACGTCGGCGACAAGGCCGTGGTCGCCTACGAGCCGCGCCAGGACGTCGTCGGCGCGCTGGAGATCACGGTGACCCGGCTGGAGAAGGCCAGCTTCCAGCAGTTCGTGGGCTGGGACGTCACGGCCGAGACCCGCAAGACCAACCCCTACTTCGTTCGCGCCACCGTCAAGAACGTCGGCTCCACCGACCTCGGTGGTCAGGACGTGCCGCTCTACGCCGTGGACGGCAACAACCGGCTGATCGAGGCCTCGACCTTCCAGAGCACCTTCAAGCCGTGCTCGCCCCAGTCGTTCCCCAAGCGCTTCAAGCGGGGCGACAAGGGCAAGTTCTGCCTCGTCTACCTCGCGCCCGACAAGGGCGACCTCACCGCCGTGAGCTTCCGCCCGGTCGAGGACTTCGACCCGATCACCTGGACCGGGAAGCTCGTGAAGGCCGGGTCGGACAAGAAGCGCGGCAAGAAGGGCGACAAGAAGGGCGGCAAGCAGGGCGGCGGCAACCAGGGCTGAGCCGCCCACGGTTTTGGGGGCACCCGGTCGCGTCGGGACAATGTCGGGCATGACCGTCCTGCCCGCCTCGCTCACGCTCGGCTCGCTGCGCGTGGAGACGCCGGTCGTGCTGGCACCCATGGCGGGCAT
This sequence comes from Nocardioides sp., assembly GCF_035703625.1. GTDB lineage: Bacteria > Actinomycetota > Actinomycetes > Propionibacteriales > Nocardioidaceae > Nocardioides. Next base: position 2,465 of record NZ_DASSXS010000081.1, read on the forward strand.
CACCAACGCCGCCTACCGGCGCCTGTGCGCGGAGCAGGGGGCGGGGCTCTACGTCAGCGAGATGATCACCTCACGCGGGCTGGTCGAGGGCGACGCCGTCACCCGCTCGATGCTGGTCTTCGACGAGCGGGAGTCCATCCGCTCCGTCCAGCTCTACGGCACCGACCCCGCCTACGTCGGCAAGGCCGCCGAGATCCTGTGCGCCGAGTACGGCGTCGCGCACGTGGACCTCAACTTCGGCTGCCCGGTCCCCAAGGTGACCCGCAAGGGCGGCGGGGGCGCGCTCCCCTGGAAGCGGGGGCTGCTGGCCGAGATCCTCGAGGCGGCCGTCCGCGCGACCGCGCCCTACGGCGTCCCGCTCACCATGAAGACGCGCAAGGGTCTCGACGACGACCACCTCACCTACCTCGACGCCGGCCGGATCGCCCAGGAGTCGGGCTGTGCCGCGATCGCGCTGCACGGGCGCACCGTCGCCCAGGCCTACTCCGGGGTGGCCGACTGGGAGGCGATCGCCGCGCTGGCCGCCCATGTCGACATCCCGGTCCTCGGGAACGGTGACATCTGGGAGGCCGCGGACGCGGTGCGGATGGTGGAGCAGACCGGGGTCGCCGGGGTCGTCGTCGGTCGAGGGTGCCTGGGGCGACCGTGGCTCTTCCGCGACCTCGCCGCGGCGTTCGCGGGCCGCACGGTGAGCACCCTGCCGACCCTCGGCGAGGTGCGGGACATGATGCGCCGCCACGCCGAGCTGCTGGCCGAGCACATGGGGGAGGAGCGCGGCTGCAAGGAGTTCCGCAAGCACGTCTCCTGGTACCTCAAGGGCTTCGCCGCCGGAGGCACGCTGCGCCACTCGCTGGCCCTGGTGGACTCGCTGGCGTCCCTGGACGCGCTGCTGGCCGAGCTCGACCCCGACGAACCGTTCCCGACCTCCGAGCTCGGGACCCCCCGCGGACGCCAGGGCTCGCCCCGCACCCGCGTGGTGCTGCCGGAGGGCTGGCTCGACGACACCGACGGGACCGGCGACGCGGTCCGCGAGGACGCCCTCGAGGTCACGGGCGGATAACGGATCGGTGACGGCGTGATCACGGTCTCGTGATCCGAAACACCTGTGGATTTCCGCCCCATGATTGGGACAGGCTTGCGCGGCTGTGCTTTAGTCGTCACCTCGCGTCGCTT
>NZ_DASSXS010000121.1:0-37731 GCF_035703625.1 Nocardioides sp.
CCGGCCTTGGTGGCCAGCACGATCTCGTCGCGGGCGACCACGTCGCCGATCAGGGTGGCGATCAGCTCCTCGGACGCGCCGTCGCCGTAGCCGGCCGCGGTGTCGAGGAGCGTGCCGCCCGCCTCGGCGAAGGCGATGAGCTGGTCCCGTGCCTCGTGCTCATCGGTGTCGCGACCCCAGGTCAGCGTGCCGAGACCGAGCCGGGAGACCTTCAGACCGGTGGACCCCAGGGTGCGTTGCTGCATGGAGGCAACCGTATCCGTAGGCTGGCGCGTCGTGTCGGACCTCCTCAAAGCCGTCTTCCTCGGCGTCCTCCAGGGCCTGACCGAGTTCCTCCCCATCTCCAGCAGTGCCCACCTGCGGATCTTCCCGGACCTGTTCGGCTGGGGCGACCCGGGTGCGGCGTTCACGGCGGTGATCCAGATCGGCACCGAGCTCGCGGTGCTCATCTACTTCCGCCACGACCTGTGGCGGATCGGGTCCACCTGGGTGCGCTCGCTCTACCGGCCGGAGTACCGCGGCCAGCTCGACGCCCGGATGGGCTGGTTCATCATCATCGGCTCGCTGCCGATCGTGCTCCTCGGGATCCTCCTCAAGGACACGATCGAGGAGGACTTCCGCAACCTCTGGGTCATCGGCACCACCCTGATCGTGCTGGGGCTGATCCTCGGGATCGCGGACCGGGTGAGCTCCGATCGGCTCCAGATCAAGGACATCCGGCTGCGGGACGCCGTACTCATGGGGCTGGCGCAGGCTTGTGCGCTGGTGCCGGGTGTGTCCCGGTCCGGCGCCACGATCTCGATGGGCCGCTTCCTCGGCTACCAGCGCGAGGCCGCGACTCGGTACGCCTTCCTGCTGGCGATCCCGGCCGTGGTCGGTGCCGGCCTCTTCGAGCTCAAGGAGATCCCGCACGGCGACAACAGCTACGGCTGGGGGCCGACCATCGTGGCGACCGCGGTCTCGTTCCTGGTCGGCTACGCCGCCATTGCCTGGCTCCTGCGCTACGTGTCGACGAACTCCTACCTGCCGTTCGTCATCTACCGGGTCGGACTCGGCTCGCTGACCCTGATCCTGCTGGGCGCCGGGGTGCTCAGCGCCTGATCGAGGACGCGCTCACAGCCAGCCGGAGCGCTTGCTGATGATCCAGACCGTCAAGGACGTCAGCGCCATCAGCATCAGGGCCATCGGGTAGCCGAAGACCCATTCGAGCTCGGGCATATGCACGAAGTTCATGCCGTAGATCGCGCCGATCAGGGCCGGGGCGGCGATCAGCCCGATCATCGCGGAGATCCGCCGCATGTCGTCGTTCTGCCGGACCGTGATCTGGGCCAGGTGCGCGTCGAAGGCGGTGGACAGCAGCGAGTCGAGGCTGTCGACGGTCTCCGACACCCGGGCCAGGTGGTCGCCGACATCCCGGAAGTAGGGCCCGGCCTCCGGATCGACGCCGCGGACCACCCCGGTCGTGAACCGGTTGACCGGCTCGCGCAGCGGCATCACGGCGCGGCGCACCTCCGCGAGCTCGCGCCTGAGCACGTAGATCCGGGCTGCGTCATTGGTCCGCTCCTCGGAGAACACCGAGATCTCCACCTCGTCGACGTCCTCCTGGAGCGACTCGACGACCCGTTCGTAGGCGTCGACGACCTGGTCGCACACCGCGTAGACGACCGCGGAGGGCCCGTGCACCAGAACCTGCTCGCGGTCCTCGAGCGCCAGGCGTGCCTGGTGGAGGGCCCCGCCCTCACCGTGCCGCACCGTGATCACGAAGTCGGATCCCACGAACATGTTGATCTCGCCGGTCTCGACGGCGTCCTCCTCGTCGACGTACCAGAGGGTCTTGAGGATCAGGAACAGGCTGTCCCCGTATCGCTCGAGCTTGGGACGCTGGTGGGCCTTGACGGCATCCTCGACGGCCAGTGTGTGGAGGTCGAAGACCTCCGCAACTGCGTCCAGCTCGCTCTGCTCGGGCTCGTGCAGCCCGACCCAGACGAAGTCCTCGGGGCCGCATCGCTCGCGCACGGCGGACAGGTCCGAGATCTCGCAGTCGACCGGGACCCGCACGCCCTCGCGGTACAAGGCGTTGTCGACGATCACGGCAGCAGGCTATCCCCACTAGAGTCGCCGGCATGGCAACCGTGATCCTCGTGCGCCACGGCCGGTCGACCGCCAACGTGAGCGGCACGCTGGCCGGACGGATGCCCGACGTGCACCTCGACGAGGTCGGCACCGAGCAGGCCGCCCGGGTCGGCGACCGGATCGCCGGCGTCCCGCTCGCCGGCCTGGTCACCAGCCCGCTCGAGCGGTGCCGCGAGACCGCGCAGGCGATCGGGCGGGCCCATCCGGCACGACCTCGCGCCCGGACCGACCGGGGACTGCTGGAGTGTGACTACGGCGACTGGCAGGGCCGGCCGCTCAAGGAGCTGACGAAGGAGAAGCTCTGGAAGTCGGTGCAGGGGCAGCCCTCGCGGGTCGGGTTCCCGGGTGGCGAGACGCTGCCGGAGATGCAGGCCCGCACCGTCGCCGCCGTACGCCGCCGTGACGCCGAGCTCGAGGCCGAGCACGGCCCCGACGCCGTCTGGGTGGCGGTCTCGCACGGCGACCCGCTCAAGTCCGTCCTGGCCGACGCCCTCGGCATGCACCTCGACCTCTTCCAGCGGCTGCACGTCGACCCGGGGTCGGTCTCGGTGGTGCACTACGCCGCCACCCACCCCTACGTCCTGGCCATGAACTCACACGAAGGCGACCTGTCCTGGCTGGCGCCGAAGCGACCGCGCGGTCGGCGCAGGGCCCCGCGCGAGGCCGAGGTGGGCGGTGGCGCCGGTCCGCAGGCCCCTTCGGCCCGGTCATAAGGTGGCGCCATGGCTCTCGTGCACGGATTCGACCCACCGGAGCGTTTCGTCACCGGCACGGTCGGCGAGCCCGGGGAGCGCACCTTCTTCCTCCAGGCCCGCAGCGGCAGCCACCTGATCACGGTGGCGCTGGAGAAGCAGCAGGTGGCAGCCCTGGCCGAGCGGATCGACGAGCTGCTGGACGAGGTGATGGCGAGCCAGGGTGGGGCGGCGACGATCCCCGCCGTCGCGCCGCGTGACCTGGAGGACGCCGAACCGCTCGAGCAGCCGATCGAGGAGGAGTTCCGGGCCGGCACCATGACCCTCTCCTGGGACCCCGGGGACGCCCGGGTCGTGATCGAGGTCTTCCCGTTCACCGAGGCGGCCGTCGTGGCGCCGGACCAGGTCGAGGAGGACTTCGAGGAGCCGGAGCCCGACGAGCTGCTGCTGGTCCGGATCCCCGCCGGCGCGGCCCGCGCCTTCGTCCAGCGGGCCACCCAGGTGCTCGGCGCCGGCCGCCCCAGCTGCCCGTTCTGCGGCAGTCCCGTCGACCCGGAGGGTCACCTGTGCGTCCGGATGAACGGCTTCCGGCGCCGGGACCCGTGAGCGACGTGCTCGACGGCGAGCTGGTGGTCCACGGCCGCATCATGCCCGCCTCGAACGCGACCTTCATCGGTGAGATCGACGGCATCCGCGTCGTCTACAAGCCGGTCACGGGGGAGCGGCCCCTCTGGGACTTCCCCGACCACACCCTCGCCCGGCGCGAGGTGGCGGCGTACGCCGTCTCCGAGGCCCTGGGATGGAACATCGTGCCCCTGACCTGGCTGCGCGACGGGCCGAGCGGCGAGGGCATGGTGCAGCTGTGGAAGGAACCCGACGAGGGCGTCGAGGCAGTGCGGATCGTGCCGGTGGATGCCTTGCCCAGCGGATGGAGACACGTCTTCGACGGGATCGACGGGCTCGACCAGCCGGTGTCGCTGGTGCACGAGGACTCCGCGCCACTGCGTCGGATGGCGGTCTTCGACGTGCTCGTCAACAACGCCGACCGCAAGGGCGGGCACGTGCTGCCGATGGCGGACGGGCACCGCTACGGCGTCGACCACGGCGTCACCTTCCACTCCGAGCCCAAGCTGCGCACGATCCTGTGGGGCTGGCTGGGGGAGCCGATCGACGAGGAGGACCTGGCGGCCGTCGGGGAGCTGTCCGACGCCCTCCGGGGGCCGTTGGGGGTGACCTTGCGGGCACTGCTGGCCGAGCCGGAGGTGGCGTCGCTGGAGCGGCGGTGTGCCCGGATGCTCGAGAAGCGGGTGATGCCGGCGCCCACCGGGGCCGGGCCGGCCATCCCGTGGCCACCGTTCTGATCGGGCCGGGCCGGACCCGGTGACCATCGGGACCGCGCTGCACCCCCGCTAGGCTTCCCGACATGCGCAGCTGGCCGGCCCCGGAGATGCCCACCCTGCCGGTCCGCGGGCCGGCGGTGTCGCTCCACGACACCGTCTCGGGCGCCGTGGTGCCCACCCGACCGGACGGACGGGCCCGCCTCTACGTCTGCGGGATCACGCCGTACGACGCCACCCACATCGGCCATGCGGCGACCTACGTCGCCTTCGACCTGCTCAACCGGGCGTGGCGCAACGCCGGCCACGAGGTCACCTACGTGCAGAACGTGACCGACGTCGACGACCCGCTCCTCGAGCGCGCCGACAAGGTGAACGTCGACTGGGTAGAGCTGGCCGAGCGCGAGACCGAGCTGTTCCGGCAGGACATGTCCGCGCTGCGGGTGCTGCCGCCCGACCACTACATCGGCGCCGTCGAGTCCATCCCCCTGGTGGTCGAGCTGATCCACCGGCTGGAGGCGGCGGGAGCGGTCTACCGGGTGGAGAACGACCTCTACTACTCCGTCACCGCCGACCCCACCTTCGGGCAGGTGTCACGGCTCGACCGCGACGAGATGCTGCGGATCTACGCGGATCGTGGGGGCGACCCCGACCGCGAGGGCAAGAAGGACCCCCTCGACTGTGTCCTGTGGCGCGCTGAGCGACCCGGCGAACCGGCCTGGGACAGCCCGCTGGGGCGTGGCCGGCCGGGCTGGCACGTCGAGTGCACGGCGATGGCGATGGAGTACCTCGGGACCGGATTCGACGTCCAGGGTGGCGGCAGTGACCTCGTGTTCCCGCACCACGAGATGTGTGCGGGGGAGGCACAGGTCGCGGCGCCCGATTCACGCTTCGCCCAGCTCTACGCGCACGCCGGGATGGTCGGGTACGACGGCGAGAAGATGTCGAAGTCGAAGGGCAACCTGGTCTTCGTCTCCCACCTGCGCAACAGCGACGTCGACCCGATGGCGCTTCGCCTCACCCTGCTCCGCCACCACTACCGTGCTGACTGGGAGTGGACCGACCAGCTGCTCTGGGACTCGGTGGACACGCTCGCCGACTGGCGCAAGGCGATCTCCCTGGGCGCCGGTGCCCCCGCCGGCCCGGTGGTGGAGGCCGTCCTGCAGGCCCTCGCCGACGACCTCGACGCGCCCCGCGCCACCGCCGCCGTCGACGCCTGGGTGGCCGCGACCCTCGGCACCGACGGGCTGGCGGACACCAGCGACGCGGAGGCCGCGGTGACCATGCTCAGGCTGCTCGACGCCGCGCTGGGCCTGGCCCTGTAAGGAGCGGAGAGCCGATGGGACCCAACCGGGTGCGCCCCAAGCTGGTGGTCGCCGACGCCGCGGCCGCGCTGGACTTCTACGCGAGGGTCCTCGGAGCCGCCGAGATCGTGCGCTACCACCACGAGGAGCGGATCGTCTTCGCCGAGGCCGAGGTCTTCGGAACGCGGATCACCCTCAAGGACGCGGACGAGCACGACCCCGTCCCGGAGGGGCACGGTCCGATCCTGGACGTCCTCCTCGAGGATCCGGACCGCGTGGCCGACGCGATCGTCGGCGGCGGCGGGTCGATCGTCTTCGAGATGTCCGACCAGCCGTTCGGCGGCCGGTGGGGCAGGGTGCGCGACCCGTTCGGCGTGCAGTGGCTGCTGCACGCGGAGCCGACGATGAGCCCGGAGGAGATCCAGGACGCGCTGCGCGACGGGCCGACGTGATCGCCCGTCGTGATCGCCCGTCGTGATCGCCCGTTCTGACTAGCCGGTGGGCTCGTCGCCCCGGCGCCTGAGGTAGCGCTCGAACTCGCGCGCGATCGCGTCACCCGACGCCTCGGGGAGGTCGGTGGTGTCACGCGTCTCCTCGAGCGCTCGCACGTAGTCGGCGACGTCCTCGTCCTCCTCGGCGAGCTCGTCGACGCCGCGCTCCCACGCCCGCGCGTCCTCCGGCAGGTCGCCGAGCGGGATGCTCACCTCGAGGAGGTCCTCGAGCTGGCCGATCAGGGCCAGCGTCGCCTTCGGGCACGGCGGCTGCGCGACGTAGTGGGGGACCGCCGCCCAGTACGACACCGCGGGGATGTCGAGCCGCACGCACGCGTCCTGGAACACCCCGACGATGCCGGTCGGGCCCTCGTACGTCGACTGCTCCAGCTTGAGCCGGTCCATGAGCTCGGGCTCGGTGGCCGTCCCCGTCACCGGGATCGGCCGGGTGTGGGGCGTGTCGGCGAGCAGGGCGCCGAGGGTCACGACGAGCTGGCCCCCCAGCTCGTCGCAGGCCGCGAGCAGCTCGGCGCAGAACTGGCGCCAGCGCATGTTCGGCTCGATGCCGCGGAGCAGGATGATGTCGCGGTCGAGATCGGGGGGTGACGCGACGGCGATCTGGGTGCTGGGCCAGGTGAGCCTGCGGTGTCCGCGCTCGTCGGTGCCCACCAGGGGACGGTTGACCTGGAAGTCGTAGAAGTCCTCGGGGTCGATGGCCCCGACGGTCCGGGCGTTCCAGACGGTCATCAGGTGGTCGACCACCGAGGAGGCAGCGTCAGCGGCGTCGTTCCAGCCTTCGAACGCGGCGATCACCACGGGGTCGACCAGGTCCGGGGCATCCTGGATCTCGATCACGCGTCAACACTAGTCATGCGGGCGTGATGCGCCCGGTCCGACACGGGCGCGCGGCGGTCTCGCGGGCCCCCGAGGATGCGGAGGTTTGGCCCCCGGGGTGTCACGATGCGGGAATGCTGTCCACGCCTCGGGCGCTGTTCCTAGGCTGACGACACCGTGCCCCGCGAAAGGAATGCCGTGCCAGAGTCGCCCCGTACGCACGCCACCGAGGCGCTGACCCAGGCCCTGCAGGAGCGGATCCTGGTCATCGACGGCGCCATGGGCACCCTGATCCAGGGATTCGCGCCCGGAGAGGCAGAGTTCCGCGGGGACCGGTTCGCCGACTGGGAGCTCGACGTCAAGGGCAACAGCGACCTGCTCAGCCTCACCCAGCCGGACATGATCCGCTCGATCCACCGCCAGTACCTCGAGGCCGGCGCGGACATCGTGCTGACCAACACGTTCACGGCGACCTCGATCGCCCAGGCGGACTACGGCATGCAGGACCTGGCCCGTGAGCTCAACGAGGCCGCGGCGCGCCTGGCCCGCGAGGTCTGCGACGAGTTCTCGACGAGCGAGCGCCCACGGTTCGCGGCCGGATCCCTCGGCCCCACCAACCGCACCGCCTCGATCAGCCCCGACGTCAACGACCCCGGCGCCCGCAACGTCTCCTACGACGAGCTGGTCGCGGCGTACCTCGACCAGGCGAGGGGCCTCGTCGACGGCGGCGTGGACCTCCTGCTGGTCGAGACCGTCTTCGACACCCTCAACGCCAAGGCCGCGATCTTCGCCCTCGAGACCCTGTTCGAGGAGCACGGCCGCCGCTGGCCGGTGATCATCTCGGGGACCATCACCGACGCGTCCGGGCGAACTCTCTCCGGCCAGGTGACCGAGGCCTTCTGGAACTCCGTGCGCCACGTCCGCCCCCTCGCCGTGGGGCTCAACTGCGCGTTGGGTGCCGCGGACCTGCGGCCCTACGTCGCCGAGCTGAGCCGCCTCGCGGACACCTGCGTGTCGACCCACCCGAACGCCGGGCTGCCCAACGCGTTCGGCGAGTACGACGAGACGCCCGACCAGATGGCCAAGGTCGTGGGGGAGTTCGCGACCAGCGGGATCGTCAACATCGTCGGTGGCTGCTGCGGCACCACCCCCGCCCACATCGAGGCGCTGGCCGGCGCCGTGGCCGGCGTGGCGCCGCGGTCCTTCGCCGAGCCGGACCGGGCGATGCGGTTGTCCGGGCTGGAGCCGCTGAACGTCACCGAGGAGAGCCTGTTCGTCAACGTCGGCGAGCGCACCAACATCACCGGCTCCGCCCGCTTCCGCAAGCTGATCAAGGACGGCGACTACGACACCGCGCTGTCCGTCGCGGCACAGCAGGTCGAGAACGGCGCCCAGGTGATCGACGTCAACATGGACGAGGGCATGATCGACGGCGTCGCCGCGATGGACCGGTTCCTCAAGCTGGTCGCCGGGGAGCCCGACATCAGCCGGGTCCCCGTCATGGTCGACTCCTCCAAGTGGGAGGTCATCGAGGCCGGGCTCAAGTGCGTGCAGGGCAAGCCCATCGTCAACTCGATCTCCATGAAGGAGGGCGAGGAGAAGTTCATCGAGCAGGCGACCCTGTGCCGCAAGTACGGCGCCGCGGCCGTCGTCATGGCCTTCGACGAGGACGGCCAGGCCGACACCCTCGAGCGGCGCAAGGTGATCTGCGAGCGGGCCTACCGCATCCTCACCGAGCAGGTCGGGTTCCCGGCCGAGGACATCATCTTCGACCCGAACGTCTTCGCGGTCGCCACGGGCATCGAGGAGCACGCCACCTACGGCCAGGACTTCATCGAAGCCACCCGCTGGATCAAGGAGAACCTCCCGGGCGCCCTGGTGTCCGGCGGCATCTCGAACGTGAGCTTCTCCTTCCGCGGCAACAACCCGGTCCGCGAGGCGATCCACGCCGTCTTCCTCTTCCACGCGATCGAGGCCGGCCTCGACATGGGCATCGTCAACGCCGGCACGCTGGCGGTCTACGACGAGGTGGACCCGGAGCTGCGGGAGCGGATCGAGGACGTCGTCCTCAACCGGCGGCCGGACGCCGCCGAACGGCTGCTCGAGATCGCCGAGGAGCACAACCGCACCGAGGAGGGTGAGGCCGAGGCGGTGGACGAGTGGCGCTCATTGCCCGTGTCCGAGCGGATCACCCACGCCCTGGTCAAGGGCATCGACACCTACACCGAGGACGACACCGAGGAGCTGCGCGCCGAGATCTCCGAGCGCGGCGGCCGTCCCATCGAGGTCATCGAAGGGCCTCTGATGGACGGCATGAACGTCGTCGGTGACCTGTTCGGCGCCGGGAAGATGTTCCTGCCGCAGGTGGTGAAGTCGGCGCGCGTGATGAAGAAGGCCGTTGCCTACCTGATCCCGTTCATCGAGCAGGAGAAGCTCGACAACCCGGAGCTCGCCACCGCCAAGGAGACCAACGGCACCATCGTGATGGCCACGGTCAAGGGCGATGTCCACGACATCGGCAAGAACATCGTCGGGGTCGTCCTGCAGTGCAACAACTACGAGGTCGTCGACCTCGGGGTCATGGTGCCCGCGCAGAAGATCCTGGACACCGCCCAGGAGGTCGGCGCCGACCTCATCGGCCTCTCGGGGCTCATCACGCCGTCCCTGGACGAGATGGTCAACTTCGCGACCGAGATGCAGCGCCAGGGGCTCGAGCTGCCGCTGCTGATCGGCGGCGCGACCACCTCGCGCGCCCACACCGCCGTCAAGGTGGACCCGAAGTACGACGGTCCCGTGGTCTGGGTCAAGGACGCCTCCCGGTCCGTGCCCACGGCGGCCGCGCTGCTCCACAGCGAGCAGCGAAAGGCCCTGCTCGAGGCCCAGCGGACCGACTACGACGCCCTCCGGGCCCGGCACGCGACCAAGCAGGAACGCCCCAAGCAGACCCTCCAGGGCGCGCGGGACAACCGGACCCCGATCGACTGGGAGGGCTACCAGCCCCCGGCGCCCAAGCAGCCCGGCGTCCACGTCCTCGACGACTACGACCTCGCCGAGCTGCGCGACTACATCGACTGGCAGCCGTTCTTCAACGCCTGGGAGATGAAGGGGAAGTTCCCCGACATCCTCAACAACCCGGGCACCGGCGAGCAGGCGCGCAAGCTGTACGACGACGCGCAGGAGATGCTCGACCGGCTCATCGAGGAGAAGTGGGTGACCGCGCGGGCGGTGTTCGGGTTCTTCCCGGCCAGGGCCGTCGGTGACGACATCGAGCTGCTCGACGAGTCCGGGGACGAGGTGCGGACCGTCCTGCACCAGCTGCGGCAGCAGGGTGAGCACCGCGCCGGCGTACCCAACCGGAGCCTGTCCGACTTCGTCGCGCCGAAGGAGTCGGGACTGACGGACCACGTCGGGGCGTTCGCGGTCACGGCCGGGATCGGACTCGAGGAGAAGGTCCGGGAGTTCAGGGACGCCCTCGACGACTACAGCGCGATCATGGCCGAGGCGCTCGCGGACCGGCTGGCCGAGGCATTGGCCGAGCGCCTCCACGAGCGGGTGCGCACCGAGTTCTGGGGCCACGAGAACGACGAGGACCTGAGCAACGAGGAGCTGATCGCGGAGCGCTACAAGGGCATCCGTCCCGCTCCGGGATATCCCGCGTGTCCCGACCACACGGAGAAGCAGACGCTCTGGGAGCTGCTGGACGTGGAGGAGAGCGTCGGGATCAAGCTCACCGAGTCGATGGCGATGTGGCCGGGGGCCGCCGTGTCCGGGTACTACTACAGCCACCCCGAGTCGCAGTACTTCGTGGTCGGTCGCCTCGCCCGCGACCAGGTCGAGGACTATGCGAAGCGCAAGGGCTGGACCCTCGCCGAGGCCGAGCGGTGGCTGTCGGCGAACCTCGGCTACGACCCCGATGACTGAGTTGCGGTCGGCGGTCACCTCACTGGGTTTCGACACGCCCGGTCGCGACCTCGTGCCTCGGTTGCGCGGGCTGCTCAACCACCCATGAGCGACCCCGCTGACGCGTGGTCGCTCCCGGCGGCCGTTCTGTGGGACATGGACGGCACGCTCGTCGACACCGAGCCGTGCTGGATCGAGGCCGAGTTCGCGCTCGCCGAGCGGTACGGCGGCACCTGGAGTCGTGAGCACGCGCTGAACCTGGTCGGCAACGACCTGATCGTCTCGGGCCGCTACATCCGCGAGCACATGGGGATCGACCTCGAGCCGTCGCTCATCGTGGAGGAGCTGCTCGACGGGGTCATCGCCTCGGTCGAGCGCGCGGTGCCCTGGCGCCCCGGAGCGGTCCGGCTGCTGGCCGGCCTGCGCGAGCACGACGTCCCGTGCGCCCTGGTCACGATGTCCTACCGCCGCTTCGCGGCCCCGATCCTGGCGGCGCTCCCGGAGGGCACGTTCGCGGAGGTGATCACCGGCGACGCGGTGCTGCACGGCAAGCCGCATCCGGAGCCCTATCGCAAGGCCGCGCGTGCGCTGGGGGTTGACCCGGCCGCCTGCCTGGCGATCGAGGACTCCAACACCGGCGCCAGGTCCGCCGAGGCAGCCGGCTGCACGGTGCTCGTCGTCCCCAACCACGTGCCCGTGCTGCCGGGGGACCGCCGCGTGTTCGTCGACTCGCTGGCCGATGTGCAGGTCGGCTCCCTGCCGGGGGTGCGTGACGCATCCGTCTAGACGACGGAGGGGTCGAGTGAGACGGCCTGGCGGACGGACCGAGCACGACCCCAGCACGAGGTCACGCCCGAGGAGGCGGCGGCGCGGGTGTGGGCCCGGGCGCGTCGACGTCCTCCGGAGTGAGGGCGCCGGAGTCGGTGTGGACCACCGGGGCCGGGAGCGGTGGGGGAGTTCCACCGAACGCCGGACACAGAGCGTGGTGGGCGCACCAGTCGCACAGCTTCGACGGGTTGGGCCGCCAGTCCCCGCTCTCCTCCGCCCTGCGGATCGCGTGCCAGATGGCCTCGACCTTGCGCTCGGTCGCGAGGAGGTCCTGCTCGTCGGGGACGTAGCGCATGATCTCGCTGTTGCCGAGGTAGACCAGCTGCAGCATCGCGGGGATCACGCCACGGGTGCGCCAGATGACGAGGGCGTAGAACTTCATCTGGAACAGCGCCTTGGCCTCGTAGCGCTCGCCGGGGGACCGGCCGGTCTTGTAGTCGACGACCCGGATGTCGCCGTTGGGGGCGATGTCGACGCGGTCCACGAACCCCCGCAGCAGCAGCCGCGAGTCGAGCAGCGTCTCCACGTAGAGCTCCCGCTCCGCCGGCTCGAGGCGTCGTGGGTCCTCCAGGGTGAAGTAGCGGTCGAGCACCTCCCGGCAGGTGACCAGCCAGCTGTCGACGTCGGGACCCTCCTCGCCGGAGGCGGAGAACATCTCGGCGATCTCGGGCTCCTCGGCGAGCAGCGCCTGCCAGGTCGGGACCAGCATGGAGCGGGCCCGCTCAGGGGTGCGACCCGCGGCCGGCAGGTCGTAGAGGTCCTCCAGCACCTTGTGGACCAGGCTGCCGCGGACGGCGTCGGGCGAGGACGGCTCGGGCAGCCGGTCGATGGTGCGGAAGCGGTAGAGCAGCGGGCAGGACATGAAGTCGCCGGCCCGGCTCGGGGAGAGGGCACCGAGCACCTCGACGCCGTCGACCGCGGTCGACACGCGCTCGGCGGGAGAGCCGGACTGCTGCTCGATGCTCATGGGCCCGACCCTAGGCGACCGCGCCGACAGGGGGCCGACAGCGGCGAGGGGAGGCGTGGCGGTGTCGGATAATGTCGCAACGTGCCTGACCAACCAGTACGCCGGCCTCCGGGGACCATCCGGATCGGGTCGATCGCGGGCAGCGACGTACTGGTCTCCAGCTCCTGGTTCATCGTCGCCGGACTGGTCGCGGTCCTGGTGGCGCCCCGGGTGGACCAGGTCCAGCCGGGCCTCGGCCCGTGGAAGTACGTCGCCGGGCTGGCGTTCGCCGTCGTGCTCTACCTGTCGGTGCTGCTCCACGAGGCGTCCCACGCGGTGATGGCCCGGCGCTACGGCTTCCCGGTCAGCTCGATCACCCTCCACTTCCTGGGTGGCATGACCGCCATCGAGGGGGAGGCGAACAAGCCGCGCCAGGAGTTCATGATCGCCGTCGTCGGCCCGCTGACGTCGCTCGCCGTCGGCGCCGGCGCGGTGGGACTGTGGTTCGTCACCCCCGAGGGCCTGCTGCGGATGGCCGTGGAGGGGCTGGCCGGCGCCAACCTGCTGGTCGGTGTCCTCAACCTCGTCCCGGGGCTGCCCCTCGACGGCGGGCGAGTGCTGAAGTCGGTGGTGTGGGGGGCGACCGGCAACGTCCATCGCGGCACCATCGTCGCGGGATGGGGCGGTCGGGTCACCGCGGTGGCCGTCATCTGCTGGCCGATCGCCCAGGAGAGCGTCCTGGGCAGGCCGCCCGACTTCCTCGACTTCATCCTGGCCTTCGTCATCGCGTTGTTCCTCTGGTCGGGCGCGACCTCCGCCATGGCCTCGGCCCGGCTCCGCCGGCGACTGCCCGGCCTCGTGGCCCGGGACCTCGCCCGGCGCACCCTGACCGTCCCCGACGACCTGCCCCTCGGCGAGGCGGTGCGCCGCGCGCAGGAGGCCGAGGCCGGCGGCATCGTGACGGTGACCAGTGGCGGTCGGCCGACCGGCGTCGTCAACGAGGCGGCGCTCCTGGCCACCCCCGAGGGCCGGCGCCCGTGGGTGGCCGTGTCCACGGTGGCGCGCACCCTCGACGACGGACTGAGCCTGCCGGTCGGGATCAGCGGCGAGGAGCTGATCCTCGCGATCAGTCGCAACCCGGCCTCGGAGTACCTGCTCGTCGAGGAGGACGGCTCGATCTACGGCGTCCTCACCACCGCCGACGTCGACCGCGCGTTCCGGGAGACCCGTCAGTAGGGTTCCCGGCATGACAGCCTCGACCGGTGGTGGAGACGTCGCGCCCGAGGCATGGTCGGGGGTCCATCGTGGCCCGCTCCGTGCCGGGGAGTGGGTGCGCCTGACCGACAGCAAGGGACGGCGGCACAACATCTGCCTCGAGCCCGGCAAGCGGTTCTTCTCCAACCGCGGCCACTTCGACCACGACGAGCTGATCGGGCGCGAGGAGGGATTCACCGTCTCGTCCTCCGCGGGCGGTGAGTACCTCGTCTTCCGGCCGCTCCTGTCGGAGTTCGTCGTCTCCATGCCCCGGGGTGCGGCCGTGGTCTACCCCAAGGACGCCGCCCAGATCGTGGCGATGGCCGACATCTTCCCCGGGGCGCACGTCGTCGAGGCCGGGGTCGGTTCGGGCGCGCTCACCTGTTCCCTGCTCCGCGCGGTGGGCCCGCACGGCAGGGTGTCGTCGTACGAGCGTCGTGAGGAGTTCGCCGACGTCGCGCGGCAGAACGTGACGCAGTTCTTCGACGGGGACCATCCCGCCTGGCGCCTGTCGATCGGCGACCTGGCGGAAGCGCTGCCGAGGGAGGAGGAGCCGGTCGACCGGGTGATCCTCGACATGCTGGCGCCGTGGGACTGCCTCGAGGCCACGGCCGGCGCGCTGCGGCCGGGCGGGATCGTCTGCGCCTACGTGGCCACCACCACCCAGCTCTCGCGGTTCGTCGAGACGACGCGGGCGCACGGCGGCTTCACCGAGCCCGCCGTCTGGGAGTCGCTGGTGCGGGACTGGCACGTCGAGGGCCTCGCCGTGCGCCCGGGCCACAAGATGATCGGGCACACCGCGTTCCTCGTCACCGCCCGACGGATGGCGCCGGGCGAGCGGCCGCCGATGAAGAAGCGCCGTCCCGCGCCGGGCGCCTACGGACCCGACTACACGGGTCCCCGGCCGCCGGATCTGCCTCCGCAGGTGCTGGAGGAGGAGCTCGACTCCTGAGCGACCTAGGCTTAATTGTGACCAACACCTGTCGAAGTGCGCGTCGCGCGTCACGCCGTACGGGTAATGTCTCGAACGTCAGGAGGTGACATCGATGTCTACATCCGAAGGTACGACGGGCTCGTCCGGTCGCTCGCATGACGAGCTGGTGTCCCAGGTGCGCTTCCTCGAGGCCGAGGTGTCCGACCTGCGGCGCAGGCTCGGGGAGTCCCCCGGCCACTCGCGCGGGCTGGAGCTGAGGCTCGCCGACACGCAGCGGTCCCTGGCCGCGGTCACCTCCCAGAACGAACGCCTCGCCGAGACGCTCCGCGAGGCGCGCGACCAGATCATGAAGCTCAAGGAGGAGGTCGACCGGCTGGCGCAGCCGCCCGCCGGCTTCGGCACGTTCCTCGCACGCAACGAGGACGACTCCATCGACGTCTTCACCGGTGGGCGCAAGCTCCGCGTCAACGTGAGCCCGAGCGTCGACCTCGACGAGCTGGTCCGGGGCCAGGAGGTCATGCTCAACGAGGCCCTCAACGTGGTCGCCGCGCTCGACTTCGAGGAGGTCGGCGAGGTCGTCATGTTCAAGGAGCTGCTCGACGACGGCGAGCGCGTGCTCGTCATCGCCAACGCCGACGAGGAGCGCGTCGTACGCCTCGCCGAGCCCCTGCGCGCCCTCACGCTGCGCGCCGGTGACTCCCTGCTGCTCGACTCACGTGCCGGCTACGTCTACGAGAAGGTGCCCAAGTCCGAGGTCGAGGAGCTGGTCCTGGAGGAGGTCCCCGACATCGAGTACGGCTCGATCGGTGGCCTGGTCAACCAGATCGACCAGATCCGTGACGCCGTCGAGCTGCCCTACCTCCACCCCGACCTGTTCAAGGAGCACCAGCTCAAGCCGCCGAAGGGCGTCCTGCTCTACGGCCCCCCCGGATGCGGAAAGACGCTGATCGCCAAGGCGGTCGCGAACTCGCTGGCCAAGAAGGTCGCGGCCAAGACCGGCCAGGACGGCGGGACGGCCGGGAAGTCCTACTTCCTCAACATCAAGGGCCCCGAGCTGCTCAACAAGTACGTCGGCGAGACCGAGCGGCACATCCGGCTCGTCTTCCAGCGGGCCCGCGAGAAGGCCAGCGGGGGCACCCCGGTGATCGTGTTCTTCGACGAGATGGACTCCCTGTTCCGCACCCGCGGCTCGGGCGTCTCCTCCGACGTCGAGAACACCATCGTCCCGCAGCTGCTCAGCGAGATCGACGGGGTCGAGCTCCTCGAGAACGTCCTGGTCATCGGTGCCTCGAACCGGGAGGACATGATCGACCCCGCGATCCTGCGTCCCGGACGCCTCGACGTGAAGATCAAGATCGAGCGCCCAGACGCCGAGTCGGCCCGTGACATCTTCAGCAAGTACCTCACCTCCGACCTGCCGCTGCACGCCGACGACCTCGCCGAGTTCGGTGACGACCGCGACGCCTGCGTGGCCGGCATGATCCAGGCGGCGGTGGAGCGGATGTACACCGAGACCGAGGAGAACCGCTTCCTGGAGGTCACCTACGCCAACGGCGACAAGGAGATCCTGTACTTCAAGGACTTCAACTCCGGGGCCATGATCCAGAACATCGTCGACCGGGCCAAGAAGATGGCGATCAAGGACCTCCTCGAGCACCAGCAGAAGGGGCTGCGGATCTCGCACCTGCTGCAGGCGTGCGTCGACGAGTTCAAGGAGAACGAGGACCTGCCCAACACCACCAACCCCGACGACTGGGCACGCATCTCCGGCAAGAAGGGCGAGCGCATCGTCTTCATCCGGACGCTCATCACGGGCAAGGGCGGTACCGAGCCGGGGCGCTCGATCGACACGGTGTCCAACACCGGCCAGTACCTCTGACGGGGGACGGTCCGGACGCTGCGCTGCGGGGTCTTTTTCGGCGTTCTGCCCAAGATCGGCCCGCGAGCGCATAGTTTTGACCGGTGGCGCGTCTACAACGCCCGTTCTCGGGGAGCAGTGCATCGCATCGTGCTGCGCCCTCGCGAACGCGGTTCGTCGCCCTCGCGGCGGTGCTGGCGCTCCCCCTGACGGTGACCGCGTCCGGCGCCTTCTCGAGCGCGTCGGTGTCTCGCGAGAGCTCGCCGACAGGCTCGCAGGTGACCGCGGGCCTGCTGCCCGCCCCGGAGGACCGGTCGGCGGACCAGGGGGTGAGGGTGTCGCGGTCGCACCACGCTGCGCGCAAGGTCGAGGTGACCAGCCCGAAGGGCACCCGCACCTGGTCCGCCAGCGCACTCACCGACCACGGCTTGCCGTCCGCGGCCCGGCGCGCCTACGAAGGCGCGGCCGAGGCAATGGCCGCGACCGACCCGTCCTGCCAGCTCCCGTGGACCCTGCTGGCCGGCGTCGGCCGCGTCGAGTCCGACCACGGCCGGTACGGCGGCTCCGTGCTCGGCGAGAACGGCGTCTCCCACCCGCTCATCATCGGGGTGGCGCTGAACGGGGCAGGTCCGGTCGCGGCGATCCGCGACACGGACAACGGCCGGCTCGACCGGGACACGGTGTGGGACCGGGCGGTCGGACCGATGCAGTTCATCCCGTCGACGTGGGCAGGCGCGGCACGCGACGGTGACGGGGACGGCGTCGAGTCGCCGAACGACATCGACGACGCCGCGCTCGCCGCGGCGGCGTACCTGTGCTCGGGCTCGGGCTCCGTGCTCAGCGAGAGCGCGATGAGCGCGGCGATCTACCGCTACAACGCATCTGATGAGTACGTCGCGCTGGTGATGGCGATGGAGGAGGGGTACCGGACCGGGGTCTTCATCATGCCGGTCTCGGTCACGGCCGAACCGTCGCCGGACCGAGCGGGGAACAAGGGGCGACCCGGGCGCGGGCACCAGAACGACGGGCGGAAGCCCGGCTCCGGCGCCACCTCCTCGACGAAGCCCCATGGCACGCCCGGGGGGAAGCCGAACCAGGACGACCCCAGCGGTCCACCGCCGTCCGGTGGCGGCGGCAACGACGACGGCGGCACCCCCACCCCCGAGCCGAAACCGCCGAAGAAGCCGCCCAAGAAGCCGCCGGCTCCGGCGACGGAGAAGAAGGTCGGGACCCTTGCCCCGTGTGGCGCCACCTGGTGCCTCGACGGCTGGACCCTCGATCTCGGCGGCGAGGCCACGCTCGCGAAGGCTGCCGCCCACGACTACAACCACAACGAGGTCGCCGGCGAGACCAACCAGCAGGAGCTCGACGGACTGTCCGGGGCCAAGGTGAGCGTCGTGGTGAGCTTCGGGACCGCGACCGTCCTCGAGATCGAGGGCCTGCCCTACCCGTGAACCCGCGCGAGCCCCTCGGCGGTCAGCCGGGGGACGTCGCCCGGCCGAGGTACCCGTAGGTCCACGGTCGCATGACCCGGGGGCCTGGCTGGTACTCCGCCCGGAGCTCGGTGATCTCCAGCCCGGCACCCCGGACCAGCGCCGGGACGTCGCGGCTGAGGTGGCAGCCGGCGAAGGCCCGCTTCTGCACCGGCTCGAGCCGGCGCTGCCACGCGGCGACTCCGGGGTCGGGGGCGAGCCCGTGCTCGAGGAAGTGGAGGGAGGCACCCGGTCTGAGGACGCGGCGCACCTCCGCGACTGCCAGGGCGGGGTCGGCGATGGTGCACAGGCTGAACGTCACGAGGGCGGCGTCGAAGGAGGAGTCCTCCTCGGCCAGGTGCTGCCCGTCCAGCCCGGTGCGGTGGATGGGGAGGTCGGTGTGCGAGCGCCGCCGCTCCGAGAGCCGCCAGCCGACGTCGGACGGCTCGACGGCCGAGACGGAGGAGACCGCTTCGGGGTAGAACCTGATGTTGAGACCGCTGCCGAAGCCGATCTCCAGCACCCGTCCGCGCAGCCCGCGGCAGGCCTCCTGCCGCAGCTCGGCGATCTCCTCGGTCCGCAGCGCCACGTCGGTCAGGTGGGGCACCACCCGCTCGCTCCACCAGGTCATGCTCACCACGCCTCGCGATCAGTAGGAATGCCGCACGTCCATCACGGCCCGGATCCGCTCCTCGTCGTACTCCTCGCCGAGCCAGGCGTACAGCGGTGCCAGCCCGGACGGGTTGCCGGCGTAGTCGTCGTAGTGGACGCGGAACGCGGCGTCCCCCAAGGACTCACCGACCTCGAGGATCCGTCGTTCGCGCTCCACCAGTCGAGCCTCGGCGTCCGGGACCTCTCCCCACCACTTGCTCCTCGAGACCGCCTGGAGGTCTCGGGTGTTCACCACGAAGCGGGCACCGGGGAACACCAGCCGCAGCCACTCGACGTAGTCGCCGACGTCGTCGGCGCCCCACCGGATCTCCTTGAACCCCGTGACCCGGGTGTCGCTCTCGGGGCGCAGCAGCGTCTCGAGCGCCAGCCGGCGGGTGCCCACGAGCGACCTCTTCACCGCGAAGTTGTCCATGCCGTAGAAGGGGTGGGTCGCGGTGCTGCCACCCTCGGGCAGCCCTCGTCGCCGCTGGACCCTCCGCTGGATCCTCCGCTGCTGGACCGCGCGGGTGTGGAACTCGTGGACGTGGCGCAGCACCTGACGGTTCTCACCGCGGATCAGGTAGCCCGGGATGGAGTTGAGCACCCCCTGGAGGAGGGTCGAGCCGGACCGCCCGTAGGTGATGACGAACAGGAAGGAGAGCTTCCGGCGGGACCGGGCGGGTGTCACACGCACGCGGCCATTCAAGCACCCGCCGGGCGGGGCGCGGCCGCAGGTGAGCCGCACAGCGTACGCTCGTCGACATGACCACCCCACCGCGCCGCTCGCTGCGCTCACGCCTCGCCGGGGACCCCGGATGAGCGTGAGGCGGGTCATGGGCACCGAGGTGGAGTACGGCATCTCCGTGCAGGGCCAGCCCACGGCCAACCCGATGGTCGCCTCCTCGCAGGTCGTCAACGCCTATGCGTCCGCCACGGTCCGGGCCCGTCGCGCCCGGTGGGACTTCGAGGAGGAGTCGCCGCTGCGGGACGCCCGCGGCTTCGACATGTCGCGCCAGGTGGCCGATCCCTCGCAGCTGACCGACGAGGACATGGGGCTCGCCAACGTCATCCTCACCAACGGCGCCCGCCTCTACGTCGACCACGCCCATCCCGAGTACTCCACGCCCGAGGTCACCACCCCGCTCGACGTCGTGCGCTGGGACAAGGCGGGGGAGCAGGTGATGCTCGACGCCTCACGCCGCGCCAGCCAGCTGCCCGGCGGGGCGCCGATCGTGCTCTACAAGAACAACACCGACAACAAGGGCGCCTCCTACGGTGCCCACGAGAACTACCTGATGCGGCGGTCCACGCCGTTCGGCGACATCGTCCGGCACCTGACGCCGTTCTTCGTCAGCCGCCAGGTGGTGTGCGGCGCCGGCCGGGTCGGGATCGGTCAGGACGGTCGGGAGCACGGTTTCCAGATCAGCCAGCGGGCCGACTACTTCGAGGTCGAGGTGGGCCTCGAGACCACGCTGAAGCGCCCCATCATCAACACGCGCGACGAGCCCCACGCCGACCCGGAGAAGTACCGCCGGCTCCACGTGATCCTCGGCGACGCCAACCTCGCCGAGGTGTCGACGTACCTCAAGGTCGGCACCACCGCGCTGGTCCTCTCGATGATCGAGGACCGCTTCCTGAGCCAGGACTTCACCGTCGAGGGCGCGGTCTCGGCGCTGCGGGCGGTTTCCCACGACCCGACGCTGCGGCAGACGGTCACGCTCACCGACGGCCGGAAGCTCACCGCCGTCCAGCTCCAGATGGAGTACCTCGACCTGGCCAAGAAGTACGTCGAGGACCGGTACGGATCCGACGCCGACAGCCAGACCGTCGACGTGCTGCGCCGCTGGGAGTCGGTGCTCGACCGCCTCGAGCGCGACCCCATGCTCTGCGCCACCGAGCTGGACTGGGTGGCCAAGCTCAAGCTGCTCGACCAGTACCGCCACCGTGACGGCATCGACTGGGACGACGCGAAGCTGCAGCTCATCGACTACCAGTACTCCGACATCCGCCCGGAGAAGGGGCTCTACCACCGGCTCGTCGGCATGGGCCGGATCGAGCGGCTCCTCGACGACGGGTTGATCGAGGTCGCGATGCACGACCCGCCGGAGGAGACCCGCGCCTACTTCCGCGGCCGCTGCCTGGAGAAGTACGCCGACCACGTGGCCGCCGCCTCCTGGGACTCGGTGATCTTCGACCTCCCCGGTCGCGAGTCGCTGCAGCGGGTGCCGACGATCGACCCGCTCCGCGGCAGTCGCGCCCACGTCGGGGAGCTCCTCGATCGCTGTGACACCGCCGAGGCGCTCTTCGCCGCCCTGACGCGAACCTGACTCGCTGACAGTTTTCTGCCCGCGTCGCCCGACTGGGAACCATGGAGTGGATAGGGTCGGGGCATGGCACAGGAGCGTAAGCAGCCGCGGAAGTCGTCGGAGACCGAGGACGCCACCGAAGTCGCGCCCGAGTCCGACGTGGCCGAGCGCAAGGAAGCACTCGACGACGACGTCGACGCGATCCTCGACGAGATCGACGACGTGCTCGAGACCAACGCCGAGGACTTCGTGAAGTCGTTCATCCAGAAGGGTGGCCAGTGATCACCCCACGGAATCACTCGCTGCGCTCGGATTCCGCGGGGACCCCGAAGTGAGCGACCCCCGCCTGCCGGCGGCCTACCTGGTGCCGGGCTCCTCGTCGTTCAGCGACTTCCTGTCCGCCCAGTCGCCCGACCTCCTGCCGTCGCGGCGCACGGTGCCGCAGGGCCACGCCGGCGACCTCGCGCCGCACGGAACGACCATCGTCGCCGCGACCTTTCCCGGCGGAGTGGTCATGGCCGGTGACCGGCGGGCGACGATGGGCAACATCATCGCCCAGCGCGACATCGAGAAGGTCTTCCCCGCCGACGAGTTCTCGGCGGTGGGCATCGCCGGGTCGGCCGGGCTCGCCGTCGAGGTGGTGCGGCTGTTCCAGACCGAGCTGGAGCACTACGAGAAGATCGAGGGCACGACCCTGTCGACCGACGGCAAGGCCAACCGGCTGGCGGCCCTGATCCGCGCCAACCTGGGGATGGCGATGCAGGGGCTGGCCGTCGTACCCCTCTTCGCCGGCTACGACCTCACGGTCGACCAGGGCCGGATCTTCAGCTACGACGTGACCGGCGGTCGCTACGAGGAGACGGCGTTCCACGCGGTCGGCTCCGGATCCCTGTTCGCCCGGGGCTCGCTGAAGAAGCTCTACCGCGAGGACCTCGACGAGGAGGGCTGCGTGACCGCGGTCGTCCAGGCCCTCTACGACGCCGCCGACGACGACTCCGCGACCGGCGGGCCGGACCTGACCCGGCGGATCTTCCCGGTCGTCCAGGTGATCACGGCCGACGGTGGTCGGCGGATGCCCGACGCCGACGTGGCCGACATCGCCGACCGGATGATCGCGGGACGGATGAACCGTCCCGACGGCCCGGCCGCACCTCTGACCTGAGAGAGCTGACCTCCCCATGAGCATGCCGTTCTACGTCTCGCCCGAGCAGCTGATGAAGGACCGGGCCGACTTCGCGCGCAAGGGCATCGCCCGCGGCCGCTCGGTCGTCGCCGTCCAGTACGCCGACGGGATCCTGTTCGTCTCCGAGAACCCCTCCCAGGCCCTCCACAAGGTGTCGGAGATCTACGACCGGATCGCCTTCGCGGCAGTCGGCCGCTACAACGAGTTCGAGAACCTCCGGATCGCCGGCGTCCGCCTCGCCGACATGCGGGGGTATGCCTACGACCGTCGCGACGTGACCGGACGCGGGCTGGCGAACGCCTACGCCCAGACCCTGGGCACGATCTTCTCCAGCGGCGGCGAGAAGCCGTACGAGGTGGAGATCTTCGTCGCCGAGATCGGCGACTCTGCGGACGAGGACCAGCTCTACCGGCTGACCTATGACGGGCAGGTGGCCGACGAGCACGGCTACGCCGTGATGGGCGGAGCCGCCGACGTGGTGGCCGAGCACCTCGCGGAGCACTATGCCGAGGGCGCCTCGCTGGAGGCCGCTCTGCGGCTCGCCGTGGCTGCACTCGGGCACTCCGGGAACGACAAGGCCGGTGCGGCGGACCGGGTGGTGCCGGTGGACCATCTCGAGGTCGCGGTCCTCGACCGCACGCGGGTCCAGCCGCGCAAGTTCAGCCGGCTGCGTCCGGTCCGTCTCCGGCAGCTGCTGGGGGAGCGCGGCCCGGAGACCGCCGGTGCCCCGAACGACGAGGACGGTCGCCCGAACGCGTCCCCCACACCTGCCGCCACCGACGACCCGGCCGACCCGACCGACCAGGTGAGCGGCAGCGTGCCGCCGCTGGAGGACCCGACCACCGGCGAACCGCCGGTCGCCCCACCCCCGCCCGACCCGTCAGATCCGCTCTGACCGGAGCGCGAGTGCCGCGTCGACCAGGGACACGCGTGACAACGACGGCACCTGGCTGAGCGGGATCCAACGGGCCTCGTCGGTGGTCCCGTCCACCTCGTTCCGGAGCTCGCCACCGACGATCCGGGCGTCGTACACCAGGCGCAGTGACTTCATCGGTCGCCCTGGCGGATCGAGCCTGTCCCCGGCCCGGACGAGGTGCGTGTCCACCCCGAGGAGCCCGAGCAGCTCGACGTCGTACCCGGTCTCCTCCTGGAGCTCGCGAACGGCTCCCTCGGCCGGCGTCTCGTCGAACTCGACGCCGCCGCCCGGCATCGTCCACCGGGGTTGGTCGCCCTCGTTCCACCTCGCCAGGAGCACGCGGTCGTGCTCGTCCAGGATCAGCGCGTAGGCGGCCAGGCGGGTGTCGTAGTCGCGGAAGTCCACGGGCCACCAGCCTACGCACGAGCGACGCCGTCGGCGTGTCGCGCGTAACCGCATCGGATGCCCTGCGTTGGGCCGTACAGGGGAGGTACGACCGACAAAGGAGTCGTCGCACATGTGGTCCTCACGCCTGCTGTCCGCCGCCGTGGCCGGGCTCGTCCTGGCCCTGCCCCTTGCCTCCGCTCCCGCTGCGGGGGTACCGACCGACTCCACGCCGACCGAGGCGCGGTTCGTCGAGCTCAAGGCACCGCAACCCGACTGGTACACGCCCGCGCTGCATGACCGGGTGATGGCCGCTGCGGCCCGCGGCGAGGGCGTGCCCGTCCCCGAGGGGGTCGACTACGACGCCTCCGGGCTGGCCTTCACCGGGATCCGTCCCGGTGCGTGGATCATCGCCCCGTCGGGCTGCACCACCAACTTCGTGTTCGGCTCCGGCCGTGACTACTTCATCGGCACCGCCGGGCACTGCGCCGAGGTCGGCGACGAGGTCACCCTGATCGCGGCGCCGGGCGTCCTGATGAACATCGGCCGCACCGTCAAGAGCGTCGACAGGGGTGTCGGCAACGACTTCGCCCTGATCGACGTGCGGCCCTCCATGGAGCAGTACGTCAACCCGTCGATGACCTACTTCGGCGGCCCGACCGGGGTGGGTAGCCCCCAGCCGACCGACGTCGTCGAGCACGCCGGCCACGGCCTGGTGATCGGCACCGGAGGAACTCCCCGGGCCGGCGTGGTGGTCTACCGGGGCAACGGCGACGGTGGAGACGCCTTCGCCTGGGTCGGGGCCGCGAGCCCGGGAGACTCGGGCTCTGCCGTGCGCCTCGCCAACGGTCAGGCGGCAGGCGACCTGACCCACATCGTCGTCGGCGGCCCCTACGTCCCGGGGGACGTCGCCGGCACCACGATCGAGCGGATGCTGCGGATCGCCGGCAAGCCGCTCGCCACCGCCCCGGACGGGCCCGACCCGACGTCCTGATGGATTGGTTCTGACGCCGGCCTTGGGGGCGGGGGTGTTGCCGTTTGGTACCAAACGGCAACACCCCCGGGGCCGAACTCGCTGATTTCGCCCAATCGAGACGGTTCGACGGCCGCCAGCTGTCCACAGGCGCACCTGCCGGTCGGGTTATCCCGAGCGAGCCACTCAGCCATCCTGCCCGGCCGGGATCCGCGGATCATCCTCTACGTGAACGACGACCGTGAGCGGATGATCGACGACCTTGAGCCGATTCGCGGGAACGTGAGAGCTGCGGGGTTCCGAAGGCTCAGCCACGGCCTCTATCTCCCGCTCGCCCCTGACCGCGATACCCGGCATGAGCATCGGCGTGACCTGGCTGCCTGGCGGCTCGTGCTGCCGTCGGATGCGGTGTTCACCCACATCACTGCTGCAGAGTTGTGCGGTTGGTGGTTGCCGATGCTTCCCCGGTTCGTGCCGGTGTTCGCCACCACCGGGTCCAGCGGCAACGTTCCGAGAAGGGCAGGGTTGATCTGCTCCCGGCTCCCGCGCAGTGCCGGGACAGGGCTGGTCGATGGACTTCCTGTGGACTCTCCCCAGGAAGTCCTGCTTCGCGCCGCTCGAGACCTGGCCCTCCTCGACCTCGTGGTCATGGTCGACTCCGCACTCCGTGTCGGCCATGTGAATGAGGAGGGTCTTGACGAGTACTGCCACTCCGGCCGGCCCGGGTCACGTCGCCTCAGACTCGCGGCCGCCATGAGCGATGCGAGGTCGGAGTCCCCTTGGGAGACCATGCTCCGCCTGTTTCACGCCGCCATGGACATCGATGTGGAGCCGCAGTTCGATGTGGTGGACGACGGCGGTCGGTTCTCAGCGAGGGTCGATCTGTGGGTGAGGGGCACCCCGTTCGTCCACGAGTACGACGGGGACGAACACGAGAAAGCGCCCCGGCGCAAGGCAGATCTGCGGCGCGCCAGGCGGCTGTTGGACGCGGGACTCGAACGCCGCGGCTATGTCGCCGACGACCTGCTCAACCATGCGGGAGCGATGCTGCAGGAGATGGACCGCGAGCTGGGTCGGCGGCATCGCCCGGCCAGGTTGCGAAGGTGGTACGCCTTGGTCCGGGATTCCTCGTACTCCGCGGCGGGGCGTCGGCGGCTGCAGAACCGCTGGCTGAAGGTCAACGGGTTCGGCACCAATTGGGGGCAAACGGCATGACAGCGAGGCGCAATATCGCCGTTTGGCACCAAACGGCAACGCGCAGACCCCCGATGCTGCCCCCGGGATGACCGTCGTACGCCTAGGCTGGCTGTCGTGGACCGGCGGATCTTCGGCATCGAGAACGAGTACGGCGTCACGTGCACGTTCCGGGGACAGCGCCGCCTGAGTCCCGACGAGGTGGCGCGCTACCTCTTCCGGAAGGTCGTCAGCTGGGGGCGCAGCAGCAACGTCTTCCTGCGCAACGGCGCCCGGCTCTACCTCGACGTCGGGAGCCACCCCGAGTACGCCACCCCCGAGTGCGACGACGTGACGGAGCTCGTCGCGCACGACAAGGCGGGGGAGCGGGTGCTCGAGGGGCTGCTGCTCGACGCCGAGCAGCGCCTGCACGACGAGGGCATCGCCGGCGAGATCTACCTGTTCAAGAACAACACCGACTCGGCGGGCAACTCCTACGGCTGCCACGAGAACTACCTCGTCGGCCGGGCCGGCGAGTTCACCCGCCTCGCCGACGTGCTGATCCCGTTCCTGGTGACCCGCCAGATCGTCGTGGGCGCCGGCAAGATCACCCAGACCCCGCGCGGAGCGACCTACAGCGTCTCCCAGCGCGCGGAGCACATCTGGGAGGGCGTCTCCAGCGCCACGACCCGCAGCCGCCCCATCATCAACACCCGCGACGAGCCGCACGCCGACGCGGAGAAGTACCGCCGTCTCCACGTGATCGTCGGCGACTCCAACATGAGCGAGACGACGACCCTGCTGAAGGTGGCCAGCTGCGACCTGGTCCTCCGGATGATCGAGGAGGGCGTCGTCATGCGGGACCTCACGATGGAGAACCCGATCCGGGCGATCCGCGAGATCTCCCACGACGTCACCGGCCGGCGCAAGGTGCGCCTGGCCAACGGCCGCGAGGCCAGCGCCCTCGACATCCAGCAGGAGTACCTCTCGAAGGCCAGGGACTTCGTCGACCGCCGCGGCATCTCGACCCCCGTCATCGAGCAGACCCTCGACCTGTGGGAGCGCGGCCTGAAGGCCGTCGAGTCCGACGACCTCGGCCTCGTCGACCGCGAGATCGACTGGGTCATCAAGTGGAAGCTGATCGACCGCTACCGCGCCAAGCACGGTCTCCCGCTGGGTCACCCCCGCATCGCCCAGCTCGACCTGGCCTACCACGACATCCACCGCGGACGCGGTCTCTACTACCTGCTGGAGAAGCGGGGCGCCGTCGCCCGGGTCAGCTCCGACCTCAAGGTCTTCGAGGCCAAGTCGATCCCTCCCCAGTCCACACGCGCCCGCCTGCGCGGCGAGTTCATCCGCAAGGCCCAGGAGCGGCGCCGCGACTTCACCGTCGACTGGGTGCACCTCAAGCTCAACGACCAGGCGCAGCGCACGGTGCTCTGCAAGGACCCCTTCCGGGCGTACGACGAGCGGGTGCAGCGCCTCATCGACGGCATGTGAGGGTCGCCGGATAGGGTGACCGGGCTGTCCCGAAGTCCTGAAGGTGTTGATGAAACCCGTGTTCCGACGTACCCGACGCGTCCTCCCGCTCCTGCTCGTCGCAACGCTCGGCCTCGGCCTGGCGTCCTGCGGCGACGACGAGCCCTCCTCGTCCAGCAGCAGCAACGACAACCTCGACTCGGTCTCGGTGGAGGGCGAGGTCGGCACCGAGCCGAAGGTCACCTTCGACGGCAAGGTCGACGTCAGCGAGATCACCACGGAGGTGCTGACCGAGGGTGACGGGCCGGAGCTCGCGACCGGCGACCAGGTGCTGTCCCACCTGTGGATCGGCAACGGCTTCACCGAGGAGAAGGCGTTCTCGACCTACGACGCCGAGAAGCCCGAGCTGCTCACCGTGGACGAGCAGCAGCTCAGCCCGCTGTTCATCGAGGCCGTCGACGGCCAGACCGTCGGCTCGCGGGTGATGGTGGCTGCTCCCGCGTCCGAGGCGTTCGGCGAGCAGGGCAACCCGGAGCTCGGCATCGGCAACAAGGACACCGTGGTCGTGGTCGTCGACCTGATGAGCGACGTGCTCGAGGAGCCCAGCGGACAGTCGGCCAAGCCGCCGTCCTGGGTCCCGGACCTCGTCGAGAAGGACGGCGTCCCCACCGGCTTCGACTTCAAGGGCGTCCCCGAGCCCAACGGCCAGCTCCGCAGCGCGGACCTGGTGAAGGGCGACGGCGCGAAGGTCGAGAAGGGCCAGACCATCGTGGTCAACTACCTCGGCCAGGTCTTCGGCGGCAAGCAGCCCTTCGACGAGAGCTTCAGCGGGGATCCCACCAGCTTCCAGATCGGGGTGGGTGCCGTGGTCCCGGGCTGGGACAAGACCCTCGTCGGGACGAACGTGGGCTCCCGGGTCGTGCTCGCCATCCCGCCGGAGGACGGCTACGGCAAGCAGGGCAACCCCCAGGCCGGCATCAAGGGCGACGACACGCTCTACTTCGTCGTCGACGTCCTCGCGGCCGGCTGACCGGCCCCGGGGGAGTGACATGGCGACGGAGAAGGCCGAGCGGCTGCTCAACCTGTTGATCATGCTGCTCGTCCAGCGGCACTACGTGCCCAAGGACCGGATCCGGTCGATCCTGTACCCCGGCTCCTCCGACGAGGCGTTCGAGAAGATGTTCGAGCGCGACAAGGACGACCTGCGCAGCATCGGGGTGCCGATCGAGGTCGGCCAGATGGACTCGTACTTCGACGACGAGCCGGGCTACCGGGTGCGGGCCGACGAGCTCCAGCTGCCGCGGATCGAGCTGGCGGCCGACGAGGCCGCCGTGATCGGCCTCGCGACCCGGGTGTGGGGCCACGCGCGGCTCGCGGAGGCCACCACCGAGGCGGTGCGCAAGCTCACCGCGTTCGGGCTGCCCGTCGACGTCTCCGCCCTCGACATCGTGGAGCCACGACTGGTCGCCGAGGAGCCGTCCTTCGACGTCTTCTGGGAGGCCAGCCAGGAGCGCACCCCGGTGGAGTTCGACTACCTCCGGTCCGGGCAGGCCGAGCCGGCGACCCGCCACCTCCAGCCCTGGGGCGTGGTCCGCTACTCCGGCCGCTGGTACGCCGTCGGCTTCGACACCGACCGGGGGGAGGAGCGGGTGTTCCGGCTCTCCCGGGTCCAGGGCCAGGCCCGCAGGACCGGACATCCCGGGTCCTACGACGTCCCCGCCGACGTCGACATCCGCGACGTCACCCGCCGCCTGGCGCCGGCACCGGTCGCGGAGCCGGTCACCGTGCTGGCCCGGGCCGGAACCGGTCACGCCCTCCGCCGCAGCGCGGACGCCGTCGAGACCGGCGTCGCGGGCCCCGACGACACCACGACCTGGGACCGGCTGACCCTGGAGCGCGGGGGAGTGGCGCTCGCCGACGAGCTGCTGTCCTACGGCGCCGACGTCTACGTCGAGTCCCCGGCAGCGTTGCGCGAGGCGATGGTGTCCAGGCTGGCCGCCGTCCTCGAAGGGGCGACCTCATGAGCGCGGCATCGCCGGGCTCGGCGAAGGACCAGGTGGTCCGGCTGCTCAGGCTGGTGCCCTACCTCTACGCGCGCGGCACCGTCCGGGTGGACGAGGCGGCCGCCGACCTCGGGGTGAGCCCCGCACGGCTGGTCTCCGACCTGAAGGTGCTGTTCATGTGCGGACTCCCCGGCGGGTATCCCGACGACCTGATCGACGTCGACCTCGACGCGCTCGAGGGCGAGGATGCCGACGGCGTGATCCGGGTCTCCAACGCCGACTACCTCGCGCGTCCGCTCCAGCTCTCGCCGACCGAGGCGACGGCCGTGATCGTGGCCCTGCGGGCCCTGCGGGACGGTGCGGGGGAGGCGACCCGGGAGATCGTCGACCGCACCGTCGCCAAGCTCGAGACGGCGGTGCACGGCGCAGCCGAGCCGCTGGTCGATCCCGGCACCGGCACGGGAGCCGACGCCCTCGGCGCCCGGTTCCGCGCTCCGCTCGAGGAGGCCACCGCGCAGGCCCGTCAGGTGCGCCTGACCTACTGGGTGCCCTCGCGCGACGACGTCACGGACCGGGTGGTCGACCCGCGCGGCATCGTCACCGCCCACGGGCTCACCTACCTCGACGCCTGGTGCCACACCGCGCAGGCGCCTCGGCTCTTCCGGCTGGACCGGATCCAGGACGCGGAGGTCCTCGATTCCTCGATCCAGACCCCCGCGGAGCCTCCCCGGGACCTGGCCGAGGGCATGTTCCAGCACTCCGCCGACACCTCCCTCGCGACGCTCCGACTGGCTCCACCCGCCCGCTGGGTCGTCGAGTACTACCCCGTCGAGGACGTCCGGACGCTGCCCGACGGCGACCTGGAGGTCGATCTCGTGCTGGCCGACGAGCGCTGGCTGCGCCGGCTCCTGCTGCGCCTGGCCCCCCACGCCCGGGTGGTCGCGCCCGCAGCGGTCGCCGAGTCGTTCACCGCGGCTGCACGGGAAGCCCACACCCTGTACACCTGACCGGCGTACGATGGACGTCGACGCCCCAACCGATGTGAGGAAGCCATGACGAACACGCTCGTCGCCATCCCCGGCGGCTGGGAGCTGGTGCTGATCGTTCTCGTGATCCTGCTGCTCTTCGGCGCCAAGAAGCTCCCCGAGCTGGCCCGCGGCACGGGCAGGGCGCTGCGCATCTTCAAGACCGAGACCAAGGGACTCGGCGACGATGACGACGACGTCTCGGACAGCCAGAAGACCCCGGAGCAGAAGGAGCTGGAGGCGCGGCGCGAGCAGTCCGACCCGATCGTGCGCGAGCAGCGCGACGGCACCACCGGCTGACCCGGTAGCCGGTGTCAGTCTCCGGAATCCTCCAGCTCTTCGCAGGGAGGCCCCGCCACCCGATCGGCGCGGACGGCAGGATGGCGCTGTCCGACCACCTCCGCGAGCTGCAGGCACGCCTGCTCAAGAGCGCGGTGGTCATCCTGCTCGGCCTGGTCGTCTCGCTGTTCTTCTTCGACGAGATCTTCGATCTGGTGTTGACGCCCTACCTCTCGGCCGCGGAGGCCCTCGGCGCGGACGTCTCCACGGTGCCCACGATCGGTGGCGCCGGCGGTCCGCTGATGCTGCACCTCAAGCTCTGCGGACTGGTCGGGCTGGTCGCGACCAGCCCGTTCTGGCTCTACCAGATCTGGGCCTTCATCCTCCCCGGCCTGCACTCCCGCGAGCGCCGGTGGACCCGGGTGTTCGCGGCCATTGCCGGCCCGTTGTTCCTGAGCGGGGTGGTGGTGGGCTATCTGACCCTGCCCAAGGGTCTGGAGATCCTGATCGGCTTCACCCCCGATGCCCTGACCAACCTCGTCGAGTTCGGCGACTACCTGACCTTCCTCATCCGGACGCTCCTGGTGTTCGGGATCGCGTTCGAGATCCCGGTCTTCGTGATCCTGCTCAACCTGGCGGGTGTCCTGAGCGGCGCAGCCCTCGGCGCACACCGACCCTGGATCGTCATCGGCACGTTCGTGTTCGCCGCGGTGGCGACGCCGTCCACCGACCCGTTCACGATGTTGATCCTGGCGATCCCGATGCTGATCCTGTTCGGGATCTCCGAGGTGATCTGCCGGCTCCTGGACCGCCGGCGTCGCGAGCGGGACGAGCAGGCCGGGGTCGGCGACGACGAGCTGTCGCCGCTGTGACCGAGCACCTGGCCGACCTCGACCCGTTCGACCTCCCCGACTGGCTCGGGGAGGGTGCGGTCACGTGGGCCGCCGAGACCGGCGTACGCCGGGGGCACCGGATAGCGGGCCGCCTCACCGGCCAGCTGGCCGAGGGGCACCAGGAGCTGCCCTGCGACCTGCTGGCCGTCGACGAGGCGCATCCCGTCCCGGTGGCCGACGAGCCGACGAGGACGCGCGCCCACCTGGCCTGGCGCCACGGACAGATCCTGCTGCTCTCCGACGACGACCACGTGGTCCTCGCGGTGCCGGGCTCCGGATTCACCGCCGACCTCGTGCTCGACGCGCTGGGCCGGCTCGCCAAGGCCGTCGGCGCCTCGCCCGACAACTACGTCGCGCTGCTACGGATCGGTTCGGACCGTCGATAGGGTCGGGGCCGTGCCCGGAGACTCGCGCGAGATCGCGCTGCTGACCAACCCCACCGCGGGCAAGGGCCGGGGAGCCAGGTCACGGGACCTCGCCCTTCCCCGGCTGCGGGCGGCCGGCTTCGTGGTCCGCAACCTCGAAGGACGCGACGCCGACGAGGCCCTCGACCTGGCTCGGCAGTGCGTCGCCGACGGCGTCGAGGCCCTGGTGGTGTGCGGGGGCGACGGGATGGTCCACATCGGCACCCAGGCGGTGGCCAACACGCCCACCCACCTCGGCATCATCCCGGCCGGCACGGGCAACGACGTGGCGCGCTACTTCGACATCCCGCGCCAGGACCCGCTCGCCGCGGCCGACCGCGTGATCGCGTCGCACACCAGACGGATCGACCTCGCCCGCAGCGGATCGAAGTACTACGTCACGGTCCTCGCCGCGGGCTTCGACGCCGTCGTCAACGAGCGGGCCAACCGGATGTCCTGGCCGCGCGGGCAGATGCGCTACAACCTGGCGACCCTGGCCGAGCTGCGCACCTTCGAGCCACTGCCGTACGCCCTCGAGCTGGACGGCCGCAGCCTCCGGCTCGACGCCATGCTCGTCGCCGTGGGCAACGGAGCGTCGTTCGGCGGTGGGCTGCGCATCACCGAGGGGGCGAGTCTCGACGACGGCCTGCTCGACGTGGTGATCATCAAGCCGATGAGCAAGCCCGGGCTCGTGCGGACCTACCCCAAGCTCTTCAAGGGCACCCATGTCACCCATCCGCAGTACGAGCACCACCTCGTCCGCACGGTCACCGTCGCGGCGCCGGGGATCGTGTCCTACGCCGACGGCGAGCGCTTCGGGGCCCTCCCGCTCACCATCGAGGCCGCGCCGGGAGCGCTGAGTGTCCTTGCCTGAGCTGCTCGACGAATTCGCCGCCCTCTACGACTTCCCGCTCGACGACTTCCAGGTCCGCGCCTGCCGCGAGATCGAGGCCGGGAGCGGCGTGCTGGTGGCCGCCCCGACCGGCTCGGGGAAGACGATCGTCGGCGAGTTCGCCGTGCACCTGGGGCTGAGGACGGGGCGCAAGTGCTTCTACACGACCCCGATCAAGGCGCTGTCGAACCAGAAGTACGCCGACCTCGTCGCCCGGTACGGCTCCGACCGGGTCGGCCTGCTGACCGGCGACCACACGGTCAACGGCGAGGCCCCGATCGTGGTGATGACCACCGAGGTCCTGCGCAACATGCTCTACGCGGGCTCCCGCACCCTGCTCGGCCTCGGCTTCGTGGTGATGGACGAGGTCCACTACCTCGCGGACCGGGAGCGGGGCGCGGTCTGGGAGGAGGTGATCATCCACCTCCCGGAGTCGGTGGCCCTGATCTCCCTGTCGGCGACCGTCTCCAACGCCGAGGAGTTCGGGGAGTGGCTGGCCACGGTCCGCGGCTCGACGGGCACCATCGTGGAGGAGAAGCGGCCGGTGCCGCTGTACCAGCACGTGATCGCCGGCCGGCGCCTCCTCGACCTGTTCGCCGGGTCCGATGTCGACGCCTCCGCGGGGTTCGTGCGTGAGGGCGCCCCGGTCAACGACGAGCTGCTCAAGCTCGCCCGCGACGACTGGGCCAGCTCGCGGATGAAGGACCGCAGGTCGCCCCGGGGACGATCGAGCACCGGCGGTCGCCCGGCAACCGGGGGGCGCGCCGGCGGACGCCGCCAGGTCGGCAACGGCCGGCGCGTGTGGATCCCCAGCCGGGTCGACGTCCTCGACCGACTGGACCGGGAGGGACTGCTGCCGGCGATCGTCTTCATCTTCAGCCGGGTCGGGTGCGACGCAGCCGTCACCCAGTGCCTGAACGCCCGGGTACGGCTGACCACCCCGGAGGAGCGGGACACGATCTACCAGTTCGTCGAGGAGAGCTGCCGGCACCTGCCCGAGGCCGACCTCGACGTCCTGGGGTACGACGACTTCCTCGACGGCCTGACCCGCGGCGTGGCCGCCCACCACGCCGGCATGCTCCCGGCCTTCAAGCAGTGCGTCGAGCAGCTCTTCGTCCGCGGCCTCTGCAAGGCCGTCTTCGCCACCGAGACCCTGGCTCTCGGCATCAACATGCCGGCGCGGACCGTGGTGATCGAGAAGCTGAGCAAGTGGAACGGCGAGACCCACGCCGACATCACGCCGGGGGAGTACACCCAGCTCACCGGGCGCGCGGGTCGCCGCGGGCTCGACGTGGAGGGCCACGGGGTGGTGCTCTGGCAGCCGGGGCTGAACCCCCGGGAGCTGGCAGGGCTCGCGTCGACCCGCACCTATCCGCTGCGATCGTCCTTCCGGCCGTCGTACAACATGGCGGTCAACCTGGTGCACCAGTTCGGCCGGGAGACCACGCGCGAGCTCCTCGAGCAGTCGTTCGCGCAGTTCCAGGCCGACAAGGCCGTGGTCGGGCTGGCTCGTCAGCTGCGCAAGAGCGACGAGGCCCTCACCGGGTACGCCGAGGCGGCGACCTGCGACCGCGGCGACTTCATGGAGTACGCCAGGATCCGCCACCGGATCTCGGAGGTCGAGAAGCGGGCCGCGAAGGCGCGCCGGGCCGATCGGCGGGCCGACGCGCTGGACTCCCTGGCCCGGCTCAGGCCCGGGGACGTCATCGAGGTGCCCACCGGCAAGTTCGCCGGGTTCGCGGTCGTCGTCGACCCGGGGCTGTCCCGGGACGAGCCACGGCCCTACGTCGTGACCCTCGACCGGCAGGCCCGGCGACTGGGCATGATCGACTTCCCGACCCCGGTGCGGGCCCTGACCCGGGTGAAGGTGCCGCGCAACTTCAACGGCCGGAACCCGCAGATGCGGCGCGACCTGGCCTCGGCCCTGCGCACCAAGACCCGGGACCTGCCGCGGCCGTCGGAGGTTGAGCAGCGAGCGGAGCGAGCGTCGTCGAAACCCCGGAAGCATGGGCAGGGCCAGGACCCCTCCGACGAGGTCGCCGAGCTCCGCGCCGAGCTCCAGGCGCACCCCTGCCACGACTGCCCCGACCGCGAGGACCACGCCCGGTGGGCGGAGCGGTGGTTCAAGCTCGATCGCGACGCGGCGACGCTCCGGCACCGGATCGAGAAGCGGACCAACACCATCGCCCGTCAGTTCGACCGGGTGTGCGAGGTGCTCACCGCGCTGGGCTACCTCGACGGTGACACGGTCACCCCCCGCGGCGTCCACCTGCGCCGGATCTACTCCGACGTCGACCTGCTGGCCGCGGAGTCACTCCGCGCGGGCCTGTGGGACGACCTCGACGCCTCGGGACTGGCCGCGGCGCTCTCGATCCTGGTCTTCGAGGCCCGCCGCGCCGACGACGCGAGCTCGCCGCGCATCCCCGGCGGAGCGGTCAAGGCGGCGATCGGCCAGATGGTCCGGCTGTGGGGCGAGCTGCGCCGGCTGGAGGGCGACCACCACCTCGACTACCTGCGGCAGCCGGACCCCGGGTTCGCGTGGGCGGCGTACCGCTGGGCCGAGGGGGACGAGCTCGACTCGGTGCTCACCGAGGTCGACCTCGCCGCCGGTGACTTCGTGCGCTGGATGAAGCAGCTGCTCGACCTCACCGGGCAGGTCGCCGACGCGGCCGGCGACTCCCCCCTGCGCGAGACGGCCCGGGAAGCGGTGCGGCGGCTGCGGCGCGGGGTCGTCGCCTACTCCGGGCTCAGCGACTGAGGTCCGACGGCGCCAGGGGGACGATCCGGCTCTCCGGCGGTTCCTCCTGGCGCGGGCACGGTCCTGGTCGCCCACCGAGGTAGACGACCGGCAGGGTGCAGGCGGTGGCCCGGTCGGCTTCGGGGGAGCGGAGCGGCCCACAGGGCGTGCCGAGCCCGGACACGGCCGGCACCACGCAGCTCGGGTGCGGTTCGGCGAACGGGTCGAGGGGCACCACCGGGTCGACCCGCGCCTCGGCGGGGGCGGCCGGAAGCCCGATCAGGACGACGGCCGCCAGGGCCGTGAGCGCTGCTCCTCGCACACGCTCAGGGTACGCCGATCAGCCGCGCGCAGCCGCCGCGATCGCGTCGGCCACCGGAATGTTGCCACCGACCAGGTTCCACTGGCGCCGGTGCGTCCTCTCGTCGTCGAGGACCGCCGCCACGACCGCAGCCACGTCGGCCCGCGGGACCTCGGCGCGGCGGACCTCCTCGCCGAGAGCGACCAGGCCCGTGGGCGGGTCGTCGGTCAGTCGTCCGGGCCGCAGGATCGTCCAGTCCAGGGCGCTGAGCCGCAGTGCCTCGTCGGCGTCGCGCTTGGCCTCGACGTACGCCTTCCAGACGGGGGAGACGTCATCACCCACGGGCTCGTCGACGCTGATGGCGGAGACCTGCACGAACCGGGTGATGCCGGCGGCGTGGGCTCCCTCGATCGACTTCAGGCTGCCCTCGAGGTCGACGGTTCGCTTGCGCTCGATGTTGCCGTCCGGGCCACCCCCTGCGGCGAAGACGACCGCGTCACATCCGGCGAAGGCGTCCGCGAAGGCCGGGCCCGTGGCCCGCTCGATGTCGAGGAGGCGCACCTGGGCGCCGAGCTCCTCGAGGACGGCCCGCTGGTCGTCGCTGCGGACCAGCGCGACCGGGGTGCGTCCGGCCTCGACCAGGAGCGGGTGGAGGTGTCGGGCCACCTGTCCGTGGCCCCCGACGACGGCGACGTTGCTCATGGCGCCCACCGTACGACGGGTCAGCCGCCGTCCCCGGCGAGGGCCTGCCGCAGTCGCTCGACGGCGCTGGTGAGGGAGTAGCGGTCGGCCAGGTCGGCCAGCGCGTCCGGGTCGCGGGCGACGCGGGGGAGCGCGAGGTCGGCGTCGGCGAAGTCGATGTCGCGGGCCACCGCGACCACCGTCGGCGCCGCCTCGAGGTAGTCGGCGGCCGCCTTGATCTTGCCGCGAGGCCCGGGGCCCATGTCGCTGTCCGGGTCGTGCGCGGCCGTGACGATGCCGTCCATGTCGTCGAAGCGGTTGAGGAGGGTGGCGGCGGTCTTCTCGCCCACCCCGGCCACTCCGGGCAGTCCGTCGGAGCTGTCCCCGCGGAGGGTGGCGAAGTCGGCGTACTGGCGCGGCTCGATGTCGTACTTGGCGCGCACCCAGTCCCGGGTGACCCGTTCGTGGTTGCCGACCCCGCGGGCGATGTAGAGCACCCGCACGGCGGCCTCGTCGTCGACGAGCTGGAAGAGGTCGCGGTCGCCCGTGACGACGTCGACCGGCATCCCGGCGCCGGTGGCCAGGCTGCCGATCACGTCGTCCGCCTCGTAGCCGTCGGCCCCCAGCACGCAGATGCCGAACGCGTCGAGCACGTCGAGGATGATCGGGATCTGCACCTCGAGCGGGTCGGGGACCTCCTCCACGTCCGGGGCCTCCCCGGCGACCTCCTGCTCGACCCGGTGGGCCTTGTAGGAGGGGATCAGGTCGACCCGCCACTGCGGGCGCCAGTCGTTGTCCCAGCAGCACACCAGGTGCGTGGGCCGGTAGTCGCCCACCAGTCGGCTGATGAAGTCGAGAAGACCGCGTACGGCGTTGACCGGGGTGCCGTCGTCGGCGGTGATCTCGGGGACGCCGTAGAAGGCGCGGAAGTACATCGACGCGGTGTCCAGCAGCATCAGGCGCTCGCTCACGGGCGCATCCTGTCATGTCCGCCGCTGCCGCTAGATTGTCCGCGTGACGACGCCCGAGGTGGAGGACACCGACCGCCGCATCCTGAGCCTGCTCGCCGCCGACGGGCGGATGTCGTTCACCGACCTCGGCAAGGCCACCGGACTGTCCACCTCGGCCGTGCACCAGCGGGTCAAGCGCCTGGAGCAGCGGGGGCTCATCACCGGCTACACCGCCTCGGTCAGCCACGACGAGCTCGGCCTGCCGCTGACGGCGTTCATCTCGATCATCCCCAACGACCCCTCGCAGCCCGACGACTACCCCGACCGGCTCCGCGACATCCCCGAGATCGAGTCGTGCTGGTCGGTCGCCGGCGTCGAGTCCTACATCCTCAAGATCCGGGTGGCCACGCCGGCCGACCTCGAGGACCTGCTCGCCCGGATCCGCAGCGCCGCCAACGTGGCCACGCGGACCACGATCGTGCTGTCCACGCCCTACGAGAACCGCCCCGTCACCTGAG
>NZ_DASSXS010000105.1:0-6847 GCF_035703625.1 Nocardioides sp.
TCGACAAGGAACTGCGGTCGCTGCCGGCGTTCAACCGCGCCCTGAAAGCCGACCGTGTCGTCGTGCAGGGCTTCAACCACGCCTGGCTCAGGGCCTACAAGGACCGTGCGCCCGACGTACCGGTCGGGCTCCTCTACGGCAACAAGCCCACCGCAGTCGACATCGCCGCCGCGGCGACATGGGCTCAGCAGGTCAACCCGGCCTTGGGCGCGATCGACCAGGCAACGGTGGACCAGGTGCACGCCCACGGCATGGAGATCCACGTGTGGACCGTCAACGCCGGCACCGACATGCGCCGCGCCATCAACTGGCGGGTGGACGGCATCATCACCAACTACCCCCAGGTGCTGCGCGACATCCTCCGTCGCGGCTGAGCCCGCGCCTGGTGTCGTGGAGCGGTCGGTCAGCGCCGGGACTTCGTCGGCCCGAAGTGACCAGATGGCAACGTCACGTCCTGACCCAGGGCCGCGAGGACGCTGGGGAGCAACGCCTTGGCCGTGCGGCGGTAGCCCGCCCCCGACGGATGAAATCGGTCGATCGCGAACATCTCGTCCGGCTGGGCGAGAAAGAACGGGCCCACGACGTGGGCCAGGGAAACGGCTCGGGCGCCCAGGTCGGTG
This sequence comes from Nocardioides sp., assembly GCF_035703625.1. GTDB lineage: Bacteria > Actinomycetota > Actinomycetes > Propionibacteriales > Nocardioidaceae > Nocardioides. The sequence goes on from NZ_DASSXS010000105.1 coordinate 621, forward strand.
ACCACCGCGCGCTGGGCCTCGGCGAGCCGGCGCGAGCTTCTGCCGCCCAGGGCACGCAACGGCTGGGGCACCGCCGCCAGCGCGGAAAGATCCGGACATGTGCCGACGACCACCTCGCAGCCGCGCTCCTGCAGCGCTGAGACCGCCTGTGCGAGGTGACTGACCGAGTGGGAGACGCGGACCCGATGTGTGACGTCGTTGCCGCCGACGACGATCACGGCGACGTCTGGACGGTAGCCGGTCGGCAGGCCGGCCAGCTGTGCCCGCAGCATCGAGGTCTCAGCGCCGACGATTGCAGCGGTGTGCAGGCGCACGGTTCGACGAGTCTTCTTCGCCAGGCGCGTCGCCAGCTGTGACCCGAGTGTCCGTCGGGGCATCTCGGCCCCGAGTCCCGCGGCTATCGAGTCGCCGAGGACGAGCAGCTCGATGCGGTCGCCGTACTTCTTCTTGTGGATCCGGTCGGCGCTGTGTGCCTCCTCGCCGAGTTCCTTCCCGATGGTCTTGCGCGCCAGTCCTGCCTGGGCTCGGAGGAGCTGCCAGGCGGCGACGGAGCCGCAGGTGACGGCCACCAGCGCCGCGACCGCGGAGGCTCCAGTCCGCGCCGCCGGGAGACGTGGCGACGGGCGGGATCGGCTCAGCGGCACGTCAGATCACGGCAGCGGCGTCCGCAGTGCGCGTGGCCACCGGCTGCTGTCGCTTCGGGCGGCCGATCCCCTGAATGGTCCAGCCGGCCATCGTCCATCGCTCGGGGTCGAGCCGGTTCCGCCCGTCGACGACGACTCGTCGCCGTACCAGCGACGCTGCCCAGTGCGGATCCATCTCGACGAACTGCGGCCACTCGGTGAGGTGCAGCACCAGGTCGGCATCCCGGAGCGCTGACTCCAGGCTGGCGACGTAGGTGAGTTCTGGAGCGACGGCCCGGGCGTTGAGGGCTGCCTCAGGGTCGAAGACGCGTACGTCGGCTCCCTGTGCGTGCAGCCGTCGCGCGACGTCGAGTGCGGGGGAGTCCCTGACGTCGTCCGACAGCGGCTTGAACGCGGCACCGAGCACCGCGACCCGTCGTCCCGCGAGGTCGCCGCCGGTGAGCTCGCGGGCGAGCTCTGCGACCTTGGTGCGGGCCCGCAGGTTGATGGCGTCGACCTCGCGAAGCAACCCGGTCACCGAACGTGCCCCGAGCTCGGAGGCTCGGGCCGACAGCGCCCGCAGGTCCTTGGGAAGACAGCCACCGCCGAATCCGACACCGGCGTCGAGGAAGCGCCGTCCGATGCGAGGGTCGTCCCCGAGGATGTCGGCAAGTGCCACGACATCGGCGTCCGCGCGCTCACTGATGTCGGTCATGGCGTTGATGAAGGAGATCTTGGTGGCGAGGAATGCGTTCGCCGCCGACTTCGCGAGCTCGGCGGTCGCGAGGTCGGTGACGTGCACCGGGACGCCGTCCGCGATCGCCTGCTCGTAGATGGTGCGCAGGGCGAGCTCGGCGTCGGGGGTGGCGACGCCGAACACGAGTCGGTCCGGGTGCAGTGTGTCGTGAACGCCGTGCCCCTCCCGCAGGAACTCCGGGTTCCAGGCGACGCTCGTCCGGATGCCGGTCGGCGCGAAGCGCGCGAGCTCAGAACCCAGCCGCTCGGCCGTGCCAACGGGGACGGTGGACTTGCCGATCACCAGACAGTCGCGGGTCAGGTGTCGGGCCAGCTCCCTGGTGCACGTCCAGACGGCGCTGAGATCTGCGCTGAGGCCCGAGCCCGCCTGCGGGGTGCCCACGCACAGGAAGTGCACGTCGGAGGACGCCGCTGCCTCGCTGACGTCGGTGGTGAATCGCAGACGCCCCGTGCTGACGTGGCGGTTCAGCAGGTCGTCGAGTCCCGGCTCGGCGAACGGCGCGACTCCCGCGTTGAGGTGGGCGACCTTTCCGCCGTCGCTGTCGACGCCGATCACCTCGAACCCGAGCTCGGCCAGGCACGCGGCGTGTGTCGCACCGAGGTACCCGGTGCCGATGACGCTGATCTTGAGGGTCATGGCCTCAGACCAGCGCTCGTATCTGACGCGATCGCACCTGCGAGGTGGGTGTTGGATGGCCGTCTGGTGTACAGCGCGGTCCACTGGACCGCCGCTTGCGTTGTGACATTCGCCCGGGGATCACTGGCTGTTCACCCGGTCTATCCACCGTGGAGTCATGCGCGTAGCGATCGTGACCGAGTCGTTCCTGCCCCTGGTGAACGGCGTCGTGAACTCCGTCCGTCACGTCGTCGACCACCTGATCGAGAACGGTCACGAGGCGTTGATCATCGCGCCGGGCCACGGCCTGGCCGACTACCGCGGCGTGCGGGTCGTCCGCGTGCGGTCCGTGGCCGTGCCGATGTACAGGACGTTCCCGATGGGCCTGCCGGACCGACAGGTCAAGCAGGCGCTCGCGGAGTTCCGGCCGGACGTCGTGCACCTGGCCTCGCCGATCGCGCTCGGCTGGCTGGGCCTGCGCGCGGCGCGCAGGCTCGGGATCCCCTCAGTCGCCGTCTACCAGACCGACATCCCGGGCTTCCTGCGCCAGTACAACCTCCCGGGCGATGCAACCTGCGCGAAGTGGGTCGCGCGCATCCACAAGCGCTCGACGCGCACGCTGGTGCCCTCGCGGTCCGCGCACGCACAGCTCGAGGCTCTCGGAGTCCCGAACCTGCACGTCTGGGGACGTGGCGTTGACCTGGACCTCTTCGGTCCCGGGCATCGCGACCGGGATCTCCACGACGCCTGGGCGCGGCTCGGCAAGAAGGGCGGCGACCAGGTCGTCGTCGGGTACGTCGGTCGACTGGCCGCAGAGAAGCAGGTCCGCCGACTCAGGGAGCTGGCAGACCTACCCGGCATCCGCCTCGTCGTGATCGGAGACGGACCCGAGCTGACCTGGCTGAAGAAGAAGCTGCCGGCCGCGAAGTTCGCCGGCATGCTCACCGGCGTCGAGCTCGCCACCGCCTTCGCCTCCCTGGATGTGTTCGTTCACACCGGCGAGAACGAGACGTTCTGCCAAACGATCCAGGAAGCTCAGGCCAGTGGTGTACCCGTCGTTGCTCCCGCCAAGGGCGGGCCCCTGGACCTGGTACGGCCCGACCACACCGGCCTGCTCTACGACCCCGCAGACGCAAGCTCGCTGCGCACCGCCGTACAGCGGCTCGCGCTGGACGGCAAGCTTCGTGCGACCCTCGCGGGCAACGGCATCACCCGGGTCTCCACCCGAACCTGGGCGGACGTGGTCGACGAGCTGGTCACGCGACACTACTGCGGTGCGATCGGCCGCGACGGCACTGGCCTCGCCGCCTGACTCGCTGCGCCGCGCGCGAATCTCGTCACCGGGTCGGGGTTGACGGAGCCGGGACTGACGGCGAGGTCAGGCGCACGGATGGGGCTGCTCGGTCCAGAGTTCGCCAGTAGTTCCCGGACATGCCACGCGTTGGTCGTCGTCCCCGGCGCCCGCTCGGGCACCTTGACACGTGTGACGGTCCAGAGGCTGAGTTTGGTCGCGCTGGGGGACAGCACCACCGTGGGAATCGGTGACTCGGTTCCCGACGGTTGGCGGGGTTGGTCACGACTGCTGGCCGACCAGCTGGCGGTCACCCATCGGCTGGCCTACACGAATCTTGCGGTCTCAGGAGCGACGGCTGCATCGGTCCGCGCGACGCAGCTACCGAAAGCCGTGGACCTGCGGCCACAACTCGCCTCCGTCGTCGTCGGCGTGAACGACACCATGCGGTCGACGTGGGACCCGGTTCGCGTGCGCGACGACATCCTGGCGTGCATCGGCGGGCTTGCCGACGCCGGCGCCGTGGTGATGACTCTGAGATTTCACGACCACGGCAGCGTTCTCGGTCTGCCAGCGGTCCTCCGCAGACCCCTCTGGAGGCGGATCGAGGTGGTCAACGATGCCTACGACGCTGCCCACGCTGCCTACGGGGGGATCCGCCTCGACCTGACCGGTGAGCCGGCGGTGTACGAGCGCCGGTTCTGGAGCCTCGACCGCCTTCATCCCAGTGAGCTCGGGCACCGGCGATTGGCGGCAGCGTTTGCTCGTGCCTTGCAGGCCCACGACTACCCCCTCGGCTGCCCGGACGTTCCGAGTCTCGTGGCGCGAAGGAGAGGGCAAGAGTGGTGGTGGCTCGCAAGCCAGGGACTGCCCTGGCTGGGACGGCGCGCACGTGACCTCGCGCCCTGGGCGATTCGCATGACCGCGGTCGACGCCGTCGATCGCATGAGGGCACGTCGTACGCCCACCGAGTGCGAGACTCTGAGGGCGCGCACCCAGATGACGTGATCCTTCTCGCTCGCTGGTCTACGTGTCGAACGCACGGAGGTCACCGCGCGTTCATCCGAGCGGGTCAGACTCGCGTTCATGCAATGCTGCGAGCAGTCGTGCCGGCCTCGTCCAATCCAGACCGGGGAGCGCTGAACGTGCGGATCGCACAGCTGGCCAACTTCGTCGGCCCCACCTCAGGTGGCATGAAGACGGCCGTCGATGCCCTGGGCCGGGGGTACGCCGCCGCGGGTATTCCTCGGCTGCTCGTGGTCCCAGGTCCGCGCGACCAGATCAGCCAGACTCCCTACGGTGAGGTCGCCGAGCTGAGGGCACCTCGCGTGGGCGGTGGCTACCGCCTCCTGGTCGAGCCGTGGCGGGTCCTGGACGTCCTCGAGCGATTCGGTCCCACGAGTCTCGAGGTGTCGGACAAGTCGACCCTGCTTCCCGTGACGCGCTGGGCACGCCGCCGAGACGTCGGCTCGGTCCTGCTCTCGCACGAACGTCTCGACTCGATGATCTCGTTGCGTACCGGGCTGACCCGTGGCGTCGCGGGAACGGTGGGTGTCCTGAACGCCTTGCTCGTGAGGCAGTTCGACGCGGTCGTCGTGACGTCCAGGTTCGCTCAGCGTGAGTTCATGGAGGCGGCCCACGCGGTGGGGACCCCGCTGCACCGCGTACCGCTCGGCGTCGACCTCGACACCGTCCCCACGCCAGGACGAATGCCCCGTGCTGGCGGTCCGCTGAGGTTGGTCCACTTCGGTCGCCTGTCGCGGGAGAAGAGTCCGCACCTGGCAGTAGCGGCCGCAGTCGAGCTGCACCGGCGCGGCGTGCCAGCCCGTCTCGATGTGTACGGCGACGGCCCGTACCGCGATGAACTGGAGGGTCTGGTCGGGCGGGCGCCGGTGTTCTTTCATGGTCACGTCGAGGACAAGGGGCGACTCTCCCGCTTGGTGGCTGCCGCGGACATCTCCATCTCACCCTGTCCGGGGGAGACATTCGGTTTGGCGATACTGGAGGCACTTGCGGTCGGGACGCCTGTTGTCACCGCGGACACGGGAGGGGGACGCGAACTCCTCGACGAGATGTGCGGCGACTGGGGCCCCGCCACACCCGCAGGGTTGGCCGATGCCGTCCACCGTCTCGCGGCCCGACCGGTCACGGAAACTCGCAGAGCCGCGCGGCGCCGCGCGATGCGGTTCCCGTGGAGCGCGGCAGTGGCCGCCATGCTCGACATCCATGGACGCGTCGCTCGGAGCACCTCGTTCCCGGGACTGGAGCAGACCGCCTGAGCGAGGGCGGGGCGTCGTCCTGTCTGCTGGTGATGCAGCGGTCTGGAGCGTCTTCCTGACGCTGGTCGGGCAGGCGACCTGGCCTTCATCCTGGAGCAGATCGAGATCGCCGAGCATCACGCGGCCACCTACCCGCCGGCGAACCCGTGCGGGCACGCTGGTGGGCAACGGCCCGAACCGGATCCCCGGCCCACTGGTCTCATACGGCCTGCGCACCGTCGATGGATCGTGCAACAACCTCGTCGCGGGGCAGGAGCGCTTCGGCGCGGCCGATGAGCTGTTCCCACGGCTGACGGCAGCGGAGTTCAAGAGCGCCGACTCTGTGCCGGCCGGGTGTCCCTGGGCCGGCAGCCCTACGAGCTACCAGGCGGCAAGTGCGTGGTCGACGAGACCAACGCGTCCTGGCGGGACTGTGGCCGACTCGCGCGTCTTCTTGTCAACTGCGGTCAATCGGGGCCGACGTCATCGGCAGGTCGGGCACACTTGGCTTGTGCGTCCTGACCTGATCGAGCTCACCAAGACCATCGACCCCGGCGCACTGGGTGCTCGGCTCCGCTCGGCGCGCCTCCGCGCGGGACTGACCCAGTCCCAGGTGGCGGGGTCGGACCTGTCGACGGCCTATGTCTCCCGCATCGAGGCGGGTCAGCGACGTCCGGACCCGG
>NZ_DASSXS010000221.1:0-9527 GCF_035703625.1 Nocardioides sp.
GTGGGCCACGACGTGGCCGGGAGCGGGGTACTGACCGAGCTGCACCCCGGCCACAGTAGTGGGGCCCTCAGCGTGGGGTGAGGTAGAAGACCGGGATGGTCCGGTCGGTGCGCTGCTCGTAGAGGGCGAAGTTGGGCCAGGTGCCGAGCATCACCTGCCACATCGCGGCGCGCTGCTCGCCCTCGACCTCGCGCCAGGACACGGTGTACGTCGCTCCGGCGAAGCGGACCTCGGCGCTGTCGGCGGCGCGGAGGTTGTAGACCCACACCGGCGTCTTCGGCCCGCCGAAGTAGGACCCGGCGATCAGCCAACCGCCGTCGTGCGGGACGCAGAGCAGGGGCGTGGTGCGCGGAACGCCCGACTTCCGGCCGGGCACGGTCAGGGCGAGGTTGGGGAGGCCGGCGATGTCCAGCACGCTCACCCTCCCCCGGGAGACGCGCTGCAGGGCCTTGTCGACGGTCACGATCTGGGGGAGCAGCTTCGGCATCCACGGGATCGAGCCGATCTTGACGGCGAGGGGAGTCAGGAGGCCCACGCGCCAAGGCTAGGCGGTCAGTACGCCGCCTCCTGCACGTGGCTCACCTGGCGGGTACGACGGTGCCGGCGACCTCGCCGAGGGCGATCCGCCCGCCGCCGGTGCCGGGCGCGGTGTAGCGCAGCACCACCTCGTCGCCGTCCTCCAGGAACGTGTGACCGCCGGCGAAGGGCTCCTTCCCGCCCCAGCTGAGCTCGAGGAACGAGCCGCGCTGCTCCCGCTCGGCGCCGGAGACGGTGCCGGAGGCGAACAGGTCGCCGGTGCGCAGGGAGGCGCCGTTGACGGTCATGTGGGCGAGCATCTGGGCGGGCGACCAGTACATGGAGGCGTACGGCGGTCGGCTCACCACCTCGCCGTTCAGCTCGACCTCGATGTCGATGTCCAGGCCCCGGGCCGCCGAGCCCTGCAGGTAGGGGAGCGGGGCGGGGTCCTGGCCGGGGAGGTCGACCCAGGCGGCGTCGAGCGCCGCGAGCGGCGTGACCCAGTGGGAGATCGAGGTCGCGAACGACTTGCCGAGGAAGGGTCCCAGGGGGACGTACTCCCAGGCCTGGATGTCGCGGGCCGACCAGTCGTTGAGGCCGACCAGCCCGAACACGTGCCCGGCGACGTCGTCGACGCCGACGCGGTGGCCGAGGGCCGAGGGGGTGCCGACCACGAAGCCCAGCTCGGCCTCGATGTCGAGACGCGCGCTCGGCCCGTACGTCGGGGCGTCGGCCTCCGGTGGCTTCCGCTGTCCGGACGGGCGCACCACCTCGGTCCCGCTGGCCACGACCGTGCCGGCGCGGCCGTGGTATCCGACCGGGAGGTGGCGCCAGTTCGGCAGCAGCGCCTCGGCGTCCGGCCGGAAGATGCGGCCGACATTGGTGGCGTGCTCCAGCGAGCAGTAGAAGTCGACGTAGTCGGCGACCTCGACCGGCAGCAGCAGCTCGACCTCGGCCAGCGGCAGCAGGTGCGGCTCGACCAGCCCGCGCTCGGTCTCGTCGGTCAGCAGCCCGGTGATCCACCGGCGGATCGACGCGGCCACCTGCGGTCCCTCGGCCATCAGCGGGTTGAGCGTCGGCTCCTCGAAGACGTGGTGCACGTCGAGCATCTCGGCGGCGGCGACCGGTGCCAGGTCGAGCACCTGGTCGCCGATCCGGACCCCCACCCGCGGCTCCTCGCCGGGGCGGGAGAAGACGCCGTACGGCAGGTTGTCGATGTCGAACAGGGAGCCGGCGGCTCCCTCGACCCAGGTGTTCATCGGGGTGCCTCCAGCAGTCCGAGGGCGATCAGGTCGTCGAGGGGCTCGGTCACGCTGCAGGAGCCGAACGACGTGAACCAGCGGCGGGCGCGGGCCATCGCATCGTCGCCCTGGTCGCGCCAGAGGCCGAGCAGCGCCTCGTGGTCGCGCTGCTCGAGCAGGCCGACGACGTCGTCGCGCCCGGCGCCGTCGAAGGCGACCCTGGTGGCCAGCAGCACGTTGAGGAAGCCATGCCTGTCGACGGGGTGGTCGCGGGCGTCGGCACCGGTGTGGCGCACGGCGTTGTGCAGGCCTGCCGTGCACTTGAACGGCGTCTCCCGGTCCAGGGCCGCGTCGATCCAGGCGGCGAGGGTCCGGGCGTGGGGGAACGCGTCGGCCTCGAGTCCGCCGGTGCGGAACTTGAGCCGGAGCTCGGCCCCCGACACCTCGTCGGCCGCCGCGAGCCAGGCATGGCCGGTGTCCTGGTGCGGGAGCTCGACGTAGACCGGGACCTCCTCGTCGAGGCCTCCCTCGGCCCGGAGGGCGTCGACGGCGGCGACCACCCGCCGCGCGTTGCCGGCGAGGTCGTCGAGGTCCCGCAGGGCGATCTCGAGCCCGGCCACGAGGTTGCCGGACTTCACGGCGAGCCTGGCCGCGCCGGCGATCGCGCCGGCGCCGCCGGTCACCACGATCGAGAGCGGCAGGGCGGGCGCCCCGACGTCGGGGATCTTGACGTCGGTGACGACGAATGAGCCGACCAGGTCGGCGTACCACTGCTCACGGCGGCTGGTGTAGGCCCCGACGGCGTCGGGCCGGGGGCTGTCGCCGGGTGGGAAGATGGCGGCGTCGTCGACGAGGTGCCTCCACACGTCGGGCAGTTGCGTTGACATCGGGACTACCCTAATGGCGAGACGGATAGCGGACGACATCGTCCGATAACAGGACACATCGAGGAACCATGGCCCACTACCGCAGCCTCGGCAGCGTCCCGCCCAAGCGGCACACGCAGCACCGGGATCCCGACGGCCAGCTCTACCGCGAGGAGCTGATGGGCGAGGAGGGGTTCTCCTCGGACTCCTCGCTCCTCTACCACCGCGGAGTGCCGTCGGCGATCGTCGACAGCCAGGTCTGGGAGCTGCCCGACCAGACGCGCACCCCCAACCATCCGCTGAAGCCCCGGCACCTCGAGCTGCACACGCTGTTCGAGGGTGACGCCACCGCCGACGCGGTGACCGGACGCCGGCTCGTGCTGGGCAACAACGACGTGCGGATCGGCTACGTGGTGGCCGGGCCCGGCGCGTCGCCGTACTACCGCAACGCGATCGGCGACGAGTGCGTCTACGTCGAGTCCGGATCCGGCGTCGTGGAGACCGTGTTCGGGACCCTCTCCTACCGGACCGGCGACTACGTGATCGTCCCGCGGGCCACCACCCACCGGTGGGTGGTGGGCGAGGCGAGTCGGCTCTACCCGATCGAGGCCAACAGTCACATCGCCCCGCCGAAGCGCTACCTCTCCCGGTTCGGGCAGTTCCTGGAGCACGCGCCCTACTGCGAGCGCGACCTCGTCGGACCCACGGAGACCTTCGTGGTGGAGGGCGAGAACGTGGAGGTGTTGGTCAAGCACCGCGCGGGCGGCGCGGTGCTCGGCACCCGGATGACCTACGCGACCCATCCCTTCGACGTGGTCGGCTGGGACGGCTGCCTGTACCCCTACACGTTCAACATCGAGGACTACATGCCGATCACCGGCAAGGTCCACCAGCCGCCCCCGGTGCACCAGGTCTTCGAGGGCCACAACTTCGTGATCTGCAACTTCCTGCCCCGCAAGGTCGACTACCACGAGCTCGCGATCCCGGTGCCCTACTACCACTCGAACGTCGACAGCGACGAGGTCATGTTCTACGTCGGCGGCGACTACGAAGCCCGCAAGGGGTCGGGGATCAACATCGGCTCGATCTCCCTGCACCCCGGCGGGCACGCGCACGGTCCCCAGCCCTCCGCGATCGAGGCCTCGCTCGGCGTGGAGTACTTCGAGGAGTCGGCCGTCATGGTCGACACCTTCGCCCCGCTCGACCTCGGCGAGGGAGGGCTCGCGGCCGAGGACCCGGCGTACGCCTGGACCTGGGCGGGTCGGGGACCCGGTGCCGACGGCGAGGGTGACGGCGGACCCGCGGTCTTCTCCAACTCGTGAGTGGGCGTGGCCGTGCCTGACGAGGGTGCCCAGGCGCGGCAGAAGGCTCGGGCGAGCCGGGACGACCACCTCGCCGGAGCGTCCTTCACCGTGGGCGGCTCGCTGTTCGCGGCCGGGGCCCTCCTCGCCCAGACCGGGGCCGACCTGCTCACGGTCGAGGTCACCTACCTCGTCGGTGGTGCCTTCTTCAGCCTCGGCGGATGGCTGTCGGTCCTGGCGTCGGCCACCGGTTCCCGTGCCCGGTCGAGCGCGGTGGTGCTGTTCGCGGGCACCCTGCTGTTCGCCGTCAGCCTGGTGGCCGCCTTCGCCGCGGGCCTCACCCCGCGGCAGTCCAACACGTGGGTCTGGTTCCCCGACATGCTCGGATGCGTCTGCTTCCTGGTCTCCGGGCACCTGGCGATGCTCGACGTCGGTGACGGCCGGCTCCGGATCCGCCCGGGGGAGCGGGACTGGTGGGTCGCGGCCGTCAACCAGGCTGGGTCCTACCTCTTCCTCCTGGCCGGCCTCGCCGCGTTCGTCCGCCCGGCGACCTCGGAGCCGGTGAACGTCGGTCTCGTCAACTGGGGGACCTTCGCCGGCGCGGTCTGCTTCGCGATCGCCGGGGTCATCCAGGCGCGCGGTTTCCGCGCGCGGTCTTGGGGTACTACTAGCGGGTGGGACGGATGACGAGACGCGCGCCGAGACACGACATCGACGAGACCGACCTGGCAGTCGAGGGCGAGGCCCACGCCGCCGCCGGCCCGACGGCCGTCGCCGTGTCGATGAAACGGGCGATCGAGCAGATGGGCGTGGTGCGAACCACCCGCACCCTGCTCAAGCTCAACCAGGTCGACGGGTTCGACTGCCAGGGCTGCGCCTGGCCCGACCCGGCCCCGGGCGAACGCGCCCACGCAGAGTTCTGCGAGAACGGCGCCAAAGCCGTCACCGAGGAGGCCACCAGACGCACCATCGGTAGCGATTTCTTCGCGGCCCACCCGATGACGGAGCTGCAGGAGAAGACCGACTACTGGCTGGGGCAGCAGGGTCGCATCATCGAGCCGATGTACCTGCGCAGCGGCGGGACCCACTACGAGCCGATCTCGTGGGAGGACGCCCACCAGGTGGTCGCGCGGAACCTCAACGCCCTGGCTACGCCGGACCAGGCGATCTTCTACACCTCGGGCAAGACCTCCAACGAGGCCGCGTTCGCCTACCAGCTCTTCGCCCGCGCCTTCGGCACCAACAACCTCCCGGACTGCTCCAACATGTGCCACGAGTCCACCTCCGTGGCGCTGGCCGAGGTGATCGGGATCGGCAAGGGCTCGGTCACCCTGGAGGACATCCACGAGGCACAGCTGATCGTGATCGCGGGCCAGAACCCCGGCACCAACCACCCCCGCATGCTCACCGCGCTGGAGAAGGCGAAGCACAACGGCGCCCGGATCATCTCGGTGAACCCCCTGCGGGAGGCGGGCCTGGTCCGGTTCAAGAACCCCCAGAAGGCACGCGGCGTCGTCGGCAAGGGCACCGCCCTCGCCGACCTGCACCTGCCGATCCGGCTCAACGGCGACCTGGCGCTGTTCCAGGCGATCGGTGCCCTGCTGCTGGAGTGGGACTGCGTCGACCACGACTTCGTCGAGCAGCACACCACCGGCTTCCCGGAGTGGGCCGACCACCTGCGCGCCCTCGACTGGGACGTCGTGCTCCGCTCGACAGGGCTCACCCGCGAGCAGATCGAGGAGGCCGCGGGGATGGTCCGCGACTCCGACGCGACCGTGTTCTGCTGGGCGATGGGCATCACCCAGCACCGCAACGCCGTGGCCACGGTCAAGGAGATCGCCAACGTGGCGTTCCTCCAGGGCAACATCGGCAAGCCCGGCGCGGGTCTCTGCCCGGTGCGCGGTCACTCCAACGTCCAGGGCGACCGGACCATGGGCATCTGGGAGCGCCCCCCGGCCCACTTCCTGGACAGCCTCCGCGACGAGTTCGGGTTCGACCCGCCGCGCGAGCAGGGCCTCGACAGCGTCGCCGCGATCAAGGCCCTGCGCGACGGTGACGCCAAGGTGTTCATCGGCATGGGCGGCAACTTCGTGTCCGCGGCGCCGGACACCCAGGCCACGGAGGAGGCCTTCCGACAGGCCGCGCTGACCGTGCACGTCTCCACCAAGCTCAACCGCTCACACGTGGTGCACGGCCAGGAGGCGCTGATCCTCCCGGCGCTCGGTCGGAGCGACAAGGACCTGACCGGCGGGCGGCGCCAGCGGGTCACCGTCGAGGACTCGATGTCGGCCGTGCACGCGTCGCAGGGGCCGCTCGAGCCACCGTCCGCGGACCTGCGTTCGGAGGTCGACATCGTCTGCTCGATCGCCCTGGCGACGCTCGGCGACCGGTACGACATCCCCTGGGCGGACTTCCGCTCCGACTACGGCCAGATTCGCCGGCGCATCTCGCGGGTGGTGAAGGGATTCGACTCCTACGAGGAGAAGATCGACCGACCCGGCGGCTTCACGCTGCCCCACCCGCCGCGCGACAGCCGCACCTTCCCCACCGAGGCGGACCGGGCCATCTTCACCGTCAGCCCGACCTCGGTGCTGGACGTGCCGGAGGGCCACCTGCTGCTGCAGACGTTCCGGTCGCACGACCAGTTCAACACCACGATCTACGGGCTGGAGGACCGCTACCGCGGGATCTCGGGCGGTCGTCGGGTGGTGTTCGTGCACCCCGACGACATCGTGGCCCTGGGCTTCGAGGAGGGTGCGATGGTCGACCTGGTCAGCGTCGACGAGGAGGGCACCACCCGGCAGGCGCCGCGGTTCCGGGTGGTCGCCTACGACCAGCCGCGCGGGTGCGCCGCGGCCTACTACCCGGAGACCAACCCGCTCGTGCCCCTGAACCACACCGCGGAGGGAAGCAACCAGCCGGCATCGAAGTCCATCGTGATCTCCCTGGAGGCTGCGAAGGGCGGTCATGAGGGCGTGCGCGATGCGAGCGACGCCGGCTCCATCACCCCCGCGGGGCGCGGCGACGAGGGCAAGCGGAACGTCGAGCCCCAGCACCTCGGCTGAGGCTCCCGGTGTGACCGGACCTGCGCGATAGTGAAGGGGTGACCAACCCCGAGCGCGACCCGGACGAGATCGTGTGCACCACCGGAGCGGCTGCCGTCGAGGTGATGGTGCCACGGGAGGTGCCGCTGGGTGGCCCGCGCGCGATGCACGTACGCCGTACCCTCCCGCAGCGGCACCGGTCGCTGATCGGGGCGTGGTGCTTCCTCGACCACTACGGCCCCGACGAGGTGGCCGACTCCGGCGGCATGTCGGTGGCCCCACACCCACACACCGGACTGCAGACCGTGAGCTGGCTGTTCACGGGCGAGGTCGAGCACCGCGACAGCGCAGGCCACCACGCCATGGTGCGACCCGGCGAGCTGAACCTGATGACCGCCGGACGGGGCATCAGCCACTCCGAGGTGTCGCCCGGCTCGACGACCACGCTGCACGGAGCGCAGCTCTGGGTCGCCCTGCCCGAGTCGGCGCGCGACACCGATCCGGGCTTCGAGCACTACGTGCCCGGGAGCGTCTCCGGGGACGGGTGGCGGGCCCGGGTGTTCCTGGGATCGCTGCTGGGTGAACGCTCCCCGGTGACGACGTACTCACCACTGCTGGGTGCCGAGCTGCGGCTGGAGCCGCACACCCGGCTCACGCTCGACGTCGACCCGGCGTTCGAGCACGGTGTGCTGGTGGACCACGGGGTCCTGGCCGTGGCCGGCCAGGAGACCAAGCAGCACGAGCTCGTCTACGTCCCTCCGGGGTCGGCGGCGCTCGAGCTCTCGGCGTACGACGGCCCGGTCCGCCTGCTGCTCCTCGGAGGCGAGCCGTTCGGGGAGTCGATCGTCATGTGGTGGAACTTCGTGGGGCGCACCCATGACGAGGTGGTCGGGTTCCGCGAGGAGTGGCAGGCGCAGATCAGCGACGCAGGTGCCGTCGTGTCGGACAGCCAGGACGTGTCCGAGGGACGGTTCGGGGTGGTGGTCGGCGACCACCTGCCCCCCATCCCGGCCCCGGAGATGCCCCACGTTCGGCTCAAGCAACGCCGCTGACCCGTTGTGCACCGGTGCCCCCGCCCGCCAGAGTTGGGTGCATGACCAACGGGGACAGCGGCTTCGCGGACTTCAGCGGCCTGCGGGCGACCTACATCAACTGCACGCTCAAGCGCAGTCCGGAGCCGAGCCACACGCAGGGGCTGGTCGACGCAAGCGCGGCGATCATGCGTGAGCACGGCGTCGACGTGCACATGCTGCGGGCGATCGACCACGACATCGCGACCGGCGTCTACCCGGACATGCGCGAGCACGGATGGGAGACCGACGACTGGCCAGAGATCTACCCGCGGATCCTCGACAGCCAGATCCTCGTCATCGCCGGTCCGATCTGGCTGGGTGACAACTCCAGCATCACCAAGCAGGTCATCGAGCGGCTCTACGCGCTGAGCGGGCAGGTCAACGACAAGGGCCAGTACCTCTTCTACGGCCGGGTGGCGGGATGCCTGATCACCGGCAACGAGGACGGCATCAAGCACTGCGCCCAGAACGTGCTCTACAGCCTCCAGCACATCGGGTACACGATCCCGCCCAACGCCGACGCGGGCTGGATCGGCGAGGCGGGCCCCGGGCCGTCGTACCTCGACCCCGGCAGCGGTGGGCCGCACAACGACTTCACCAGCAGGAACACCACCTTCATGACGTGGAACCTGATGCACCTCGCCGCCATGCTCCGCGACGCCGGCGGGGTCCCCGGCCACGGGAACCAGCGCGCGCAGTGGGACGAGGGCGAACGGTTCGGCTGGGAGCCCCCGGAGTACCTCTCCTGATGCGGCGATGAGCGGCAGCGGTCCCGTCGTCGGCGAGGACGGCCTCGCGCGTTGCCCCTGGGGTGCCGGCAGCGAGGTCTACCGCGCCTACCACGACGCGGAGTGGGGCGCGCCCGTGCACGGGGAGGCGGCGCACCTCGAGCGACTCACGCTGGAGGCCTTCCAGTCGGGGCTCTCGTGGTTGACCATCCTCAACAAGCGCGAGGCGTTCCGGGAGGTCTTCGCGGGCTTCGACGCCGACGTCGTGGCGGCGTACGACGACGCCGACTTCGACCGGCTGATGGGCGACGCCCGGATCGTGCGCAACCGGCTGAAGGTGCGTGCGGCGATCACCAACGCGCAGGCGACGGTGAGCCTGCGCGAGCGGGGCGGGCTCGAGGACTACGTGCGGTCCTTCCGCCCGGAGCAGCCGGCCGCGCCGGAGACCACCGACCAGGTGCCGAGCGTCTCGCCGGAGTCCGTGGCCCTGTCGAAGGGGCTCAAGAAGCAGGGGTTCGTCTTCGTCGGGCCGACCACGATGTATGCGCTGATGCAGGCCATCGGCCTGGTGGACGACCATCTCGTGGGCTGCCATCGCCGGGGATGCGCGTCCGCCGCCTGAGTAGGTTGTCGGCCATGACTCGCGTCCATGCCTTCGGTGACGACGTCCTCGGCGACCTGGATGCGGTCGGCCTGGTCGACCAGATCCGGTCGCGCCGCGCCTCGATCCGCGAGGTCGTCGAGGCCGCGATCTCCCG
>NZ_DASSXS010000248.1:0-4380 GCF_035703625.1 Nocardioides sp.
GCTGGAGGGCGGGTGGTCAGGGCAGACGTTCGCCGCCGAAGTCGCGGGAGAGCGCAGCGTCGTCCGCATCTACGCCGGCGCGTCCCTCCGCGGGGACAACGCGCACGACGTCGACGCCGCGCTGCTGCGGCTGGTGCGCGGACTGGTCCCGGTGCCCGAGGTTCTGGAGGTACGCCGCGCCGACCCCGGCGCCGGCCTGCCTGCCCTGCTGGTGACGTCGTTCCTGCCGGGCGTGCGGGCCGACCTCCTGATTCCGGAGCTCGACGACCGGGGGCTGGCCGTGCTCGGAGCCCGGCTCGGCCGGATCCTGGCCGACCTGGCCGGGATGCCGATGTTGAAGGCGGGGCCGTTCGTCGACGGCGACCTCACGATCGGCTCGTTCGCGCTTGACGGGGAGAGCATCGACGGGTTGCCCGCCTTCGTCGCCGGCCACGAGGCGGCGCTCTCGCACTGGACGCCGGACGAGCTGGACGGCTTGCGCGAGGTGGCCGTCGACGCCCAGGCGCTGCTGGACACCGTCGGGCGCCTCTGCCTCGTCCACAGCGACGTGAACCCCAAGAACCTCCTCGTCGACCCGGACTCGCTGGAGGTGACCGGGCTCCTCGACTGGGAGTTCGCACACGCGGGACACCCCTACACCGACCTCGGCAACCTGCTGCGGTTCGAGCGGCAGCCCGCGTTCGTGGAGGCGGTGCTGGACGGGTACGTCGCCCGGCACGGCGGTGCGCCGGCCCAGGCGCTGGAGCTCGCCCGCGCGGCCGACCTGTGGGCCCTCGTCGACCTCGCCGCGCGGCACGGACAGAACCCGGTCGCCGACCGGGCCCACGACCTGCTGCTCGCCATCGCCCGCTCCGGCGACCCGTCCACCCCGCCCGGCGGTTGAGGCCCTGCGTCGGTTCCGGGGTTTCGACGACGTTCGCTGGCGCTCACTGCTCAACCACCGGTTCCGCGCGCTGCGTTCGGTGGTTGGGGCCCTGCGTCGGTTCCCTGCTCAACCAGCGGTTCCGCGCGCTGCCTTCGGTGGTTGAGCAGGGAGGCGCCCCAGCGCCGACCGTCGTCGAAACCCCCGCACCCGACCGCTGCACGTAAGCGCGCAGCGGCGCCTCGGTTGGACGTTGTGACGAGGGGCGGCGTACCCTTGTGAACCGCGCCTGAGGTCTGCCTGCGTCCCAGACGGAGCGGACACAGAGCTCGCTATCAGTCCGGAGTTCCACCGGACGTCACCATCGGTAGTGAAAACGGCTTCAACGCGCGCCCGCACGACTTTCTGACCACCCAAGGAATCACTTCCCTTATGACGAGCAGCACCTTCACTCTTCCGGAGACCGACGCGCCCCAGGTGGCGGTCAACGACATCGGTTCGGAAGAGGACTTCCTCGCCGCGATCGACGAGACCATCAAGTACTTCAACGACGGTGACATCGTGGATGGCACCATCGTCAAGGTCGACCGGGACGAGGTCCTGCTCGACATCGGCTACAAGACCGAGGGCGTCATCCCCTCGCGCGAGCTGTCGATCAAGCACGACGTCGACCCCAACGAGGTCGTCGTCGTCGGCGACAAGGTCGAGGCCCTGGTCCTCCAGAAGGAGGACAAGGAAGGCCGCCTGATCCTGTCCAAGAAGCGCGCCCAGTACGAGCGCGCCTGGGGCACCATCGAGCAGGTCAAGGAGGAGGACGGCGTCGTCGAGGGCACCGTCATCGAGGTCGTCAAGGGCGGCCTGATCCTCGACATCGGCCTGCGCGGCTTCCTGCCGGCCTCGCTCGTCGAGATGCGCCGTGTCCGCGACCTGCAGCCCTACGTCGGCCAGACGCTCGAGGCGAAGATCATCGAGCTCGACAAGAACCGCAACAACGTGGTCCTGTCCCGCCGTGCCTGGCTCGAGCAGACCCAGTCCGAGGTGCGCCACGGCTTCCTGACCCAGCTCCAGAAGGGCCAGATCCGCAAGGGCGTCGTCTCCTCGATCGTGAACTTCGGTGCGTTCGTCGACCTCGGCGGCGTCGACGGCCTCGTCCACGTCTCCGAGCTCTCCTGGAAGCACATCGACCACCCGTCGGAGGTCGTCACCGTCGGCGACGAGGTCACCGTCGAGGTGCTCGACGTCGACATGGACCGCGAGCGGGTCTCCCTGTCGCTGAAGGCGACGCAGGAGGACCCCTGGCAGCACTTCGCCCGCACCCACCAGATCGGTCAGATCGTGCCCGGAAAGGTCACCAAGCTGGTGCCGTTCGGCTCGTTCGTCCGGGTCGAGGAGGGCATCGAGGGCCTGGTGCACATCTCCGAGCTGGCCGAGCGCCACGTGGAGATCCCCGAGCAGGTCGTGCAGGTCAACGACGACGTCATGGTCAAGATCATCGACATCGACCTCGAGCGTCGCCGGATCTCGCTGTCGCTGAAGCAGGCCAACGAGACCGCGACCGCGGCCGACGTCGAGGAGTTCGACCCGACCATGTACGGCATGGCGGCGACCTACGACGAGCAGGGCAACTACGTCTACCCCGAGGGCTTCGACCCCGAGACCGGCGAGTGGCTCGAGGGCTTCGACGAGCAGCGTGCGATCTGGGAGGAGCAGTACGCCAAGGCGCACGCCCGCTGGGAGGCCCACGTCAAGCAGCAGTCCGAGGCGGCCAAGGCCGAGGTCGACGCCGGCGAGGCGACGTCGTACTCCTCCGGCGGCACCGAGCGGCACGAGCAGGGCGAGGGCGGCAACGGCTCCCTGGCCTCCGACGAGGCGCTCCAGGCGCTCCGGGAGAAGCTCACCGGCGGCGACAGCTGACCTGACGCCACACGACACACCACGACCCGCCTCCTCGGAGGCGGGTCGTGGTCATTTTCGCCGTCGATCCGTGGATCCGCCGGTCAGCGGGCGACGGGGGACCGGAACCGCGGGTCGTCGAAGTGCGAGCGTGGCGGCTGCAGCGGACCGCGGCCGTCGTGGAGGAGCAGCAGGCGAATGGTCTCGGCGGTCATCGCCACCGCGACCAGCAGGAGCAGGATCAGGTAGGTCATGGCAGTAATCATTCCTCCGTCGAGTTCCCGCCACGAGTGGCAGGAATGACATACTTCGTTGATTTTCTGCCAGTAATGGCGCAGGATGGACGCATGCACAAGGTGGCGGTCCTCGTCCAGGACGGCGTCGAGCCATTCGGCCTCGGCGCCATGTGCGAGGTGTGGTCCGAGCCCTACCACCCCGAGGACGACAATCCCGTCTTCGAGTTCGTGGTCGCCACCCCGCGGCCCGGACGGGTCCGCGGGCCCTCGGGCTACGACCTCCACGTCGAGCACGGCCTGGATGCGGCCGCGGACGCCGACCTCATCTGCGTCGCACCCAAGCGCGACTACCTCGCACCGTCTCCGGAGGTGGCCGCCACCGTCGTGGCCGCCCACGAGCGGGGCGCACTGGTCCTGGCCCACTGCACCGGAGCCTTCGTCCTCGGCGAGGCAGGGTTGCTCGACGGACGCCGGTGCACCACCCACTGGCGCCACGTCGAGGAGTTCTCGCAGCGCTTCCCCGACGCCCTGGTGGACGAGAACGTGCTCTACGTCCAGGACGGCACGATCGTGACCGGCGCCGGCTCGGCGGCGGGCCTCGACGCCTCCCTCCACGTGATGCGCCAGCAGTTCGGCGCCCGGGTCGCGGCCGCGGCGGCCCGCCGCATGGTGGTCCCGCCGCACCGCTCCGGGGGGCAGGCGCAGTTCATCGCGCGCGCCGTACCCGACTGCGACGCCGAGACCCTGGGGCCCCTGCTGACCTGGATCACCGAGAACCTCGCGGAGGACCTCAGTGTCGAGGAGCTGGCCCGGCGCAGCCACATGTCACCGCGCACGTTCGCCCGCCGGTTCCGGGCCGAGACCGGCACCACGCCGCACAGCTGGGTGATCTCGCAGCGGGTGCAGGCCGCCGAGGAGTTCCTCGAGCAGACCGACCACCCGGTCGACTGGATCGCCGGCGAGGTCGGCTTCGGCAACGCGGCCGCGATGCGCCACCACTTCTCCCGCTCCCGCGGCGTCAGCCCGCAGCAGTACCGCCGGACCTTCACCGGCGAGGAGGCCTCCTAGGAGAGCTGGTCCCGTCGCACCTTCCCGGTCGGGGTGCGCGGCAGGTCGTCGAGGAAGGTCCACGTCTTGGGCCGCTTGGGCGGGGAGAGCCGCTCACGGGCGTACGCCGCCAGCTCGTCCGCGCCCACCGACCCCACGACCGCGGCGCAGACCCGGTGCCCCCACTCGCCGTCGGGGACTCCGAACACCGCGACGTCCTCGACCCCCGGGTGCTCGCGCAGCGCGTTCTCGACCTCGAGCGGGTAGACGTTGACGCCACCGGTGATGATCAGGTCGGTGCGCCGGCCCTCGAGGTAGACGTAGCCCTCGTCGTCGATGCGC
>NZ_DASSXS010000331.1:0-6361 GCF_035703625.1 Nocardioides sp.
TACGACTACGAGTGGAAGAACACCTGGTTCAAGTCCAGCTGCGATCCCTCCACGTTCGACCAGCCGGGCGGCAACGACGACGACGCGTCCACGACCAACCTGTTCGTCAGCCACAACCGCATGCACGACTGGAGCTACTACCTCGGCTTCACCGAGCTCAACTCCAACATGCAGCAGTCCAACTTCGGCAACACCGCCCCCACCCGGGAGAACGACCCCGAGGTCGGGAACGCGCAGTCGGGCCGGCGTACCTTCAACGGCCGCGACAACGCCAACCAGATGACGCTGCAGGACGGCATCGCGCCGATCACCAACCAGTACCTGTGGCAGCCGCTGGCCGGTGCGTTCTACGCCGCCTGCACCGACGGTGCCTACGACATGGCCGTGGTCGCGCACGAGTACGGCCACGCGATCAGCAACCGGATGGTGGCCGGCCCCGACACCGGAACCGGCAACACCCAGGGCCAGACCGAGAGCTGGTCGGACCTGATCTTCTCCGAGTACTTCCGCGGCAACGGCATCAGCACCGGCGAGGGGGCCAACCCGTTCGCGCTGGCGCCGTACGTCAGCGGCAACAAGGACCGCGGAATCCGCAACTACGGCATGAACAACAGCCCGCTCAACTACTCCGACCTGGAGTACGACGGCAACGGCCTGGAGAGCCCGCACGCCGACAGCGAGATCTGGAGCGCGGTCAACTACGACATCGCCGAGGCGCTCAACGACAAGTACGACGCGCAGTTCCCGTCGTCGGACCAGGCGCTGCAGCTTCATTGCGCCAAGGGCGAGCAGCCTGCCGACGAGTGCCCGGGCAACCGACGCTGGGGCCAGATCATGTTCGACGGACTGCTCCTGACGCCGAGCGGGTCGACGATGCTCGACTCCCGCGACGCGATGCTGGCGGCCGACCGGCTCCGCTTCGACGGCGCCAACCAGGCCGAGCTCTGGGAGAGCTTCGCCGGCCGCGGCATGGGTGAGAGCGCATCCTCGCCCAACGCCGAGGACCGCGACCCGGTCCCCGGGTGGGACTCGCCGTTCGGCGCCGACGAGGCCACCGTCCGCTTCCAGGCCACCGACACCGGTGGCGGCGCGGCCGAGGACATGACGGTCTACACCGGCGACTACGAGGCCCGCATCAGCCCCACCGCCGACACCGACCCGGAGACCGAGACCTCGGACGCCGTGGACTTCGTGCCGGGCACCTACCGGTTCATCGCCACGGCCCCGGGCTACGGCGCGCTCCGGTTCACCCGCACCTTCGAGGCCGGCGAGGACCGGGTGGTCTCGGTCCCGATGAGGCGCAACCTGGCCTCGACCCACAACGGTGCCACCGCCACCGGCGACGGGATCAACCTCGAGAGCCTGATCGACGACACGGAGGAGACGAACTGGGCCTCCCTGGAGTCGGCCGGCACGGCCAGCGAGGGGCAGGGCGAGGGCAAGCAGGTCCAGGGCCGGCAGGTGACCGTGAAGCTGTCCGACGAGCCCGTCGCGGTGCGCAAGGTCAACGTGAGCGCCGCGTTGCGTCCCACCGACGAGGAGAACGCCGACTCCGGATCGCAGAGCCGGTTCTCGGCGCTGCGCTCGTTCGAGATCCTCGCCTGCGACGCCACGGTCGGTGGCAACAGCTGCACCGACGACGAGGCGGAGTTCGACATCATCTACCGCAGCGCCGATGACGCCTTTCCCGGAGTCCGGCCGCGGCCGACCGCACCGGACCTGACCCTGCGGTCGTTCAATGTCGAGGACGTCGACGCCACCCACATCCGGATCCGGGTGCGTGACAACCAGTGCACCGGCGGGCCGCTCTACCAGGGCGACGCGAACCCGTCCAACGACCCGGTGTTCAGCAACCCGGACTGTGACAGCGAGGAGCAGACCCCGGACCGTGCGGTGCTCTCGCCGCCGTACGACCAGGTCCGGATCGCCGAGCTCCAGGTGTTCGGTCCGATCGTGAAGGCGGCCGGCTGACCGGAGGCCAGCGCGCTCAGCGGCCCCGGGCCCCGTGGGGGACCCGGGGCCGGCACGCGCGTGCTCGTCCGCTCAGGAGGCGTCGGAGTCGAGGACCAGCGTCGTGCGCTCCTCGTCGCCCCCACGGCGGTAGGTGAGCGTCACCTCGTCGCCGGGCCGGTAGGAGCGGATGGTCGCGACCAGAGAGTCGGCACCCGTGATCAGGGTGTCGTCGATCCGGGTGATCACGTCGCCGCGCTCGAGCCCCGCGTCGTCAGCGGTCGAGCCCGGGGTGACCTCCTGGACCTGGGCGCCCTCCGAGGGCAGCTCGCCGGCCTGCTGCTCGACGTCCGACACCGAGATGCCCAGCCGGGCGTGGGTCGGGGTGTCACCGGCCAGCATCTGCTCGACGACCGGCATCACCTCGTCCATCGGGATGGCGAACCCGAGCCCGATCGACCCGCCCTGGCCGGTCGACTCGCCGGTGGTCCTGATCGAGGAGTTGATGCCGACCACGGCGCCGCTCATGTCGACCAGCGGCCCGCCGCTGTTGCCCGGGTTGATCGCCGCGTCGGTCTGGATCGCCGGGTAGGTCGTGCTCTGGCCCTCCGCGTCCGTGCCGACGCTGACCGGCCGGTCGAGCGCCGAGACGATGCCGCTGGTCACCGTGGAGTCCAGGCCGAACGGCGCCCCGACGGCCACGACGCTCTGGCCGATGTCCAGGTTCCCCGACTTCCCGATCGTCGCCTCGGTCAGCCCGGAGACGTCCTCGGCCCGGATCACGGCGGTGTCGGTCAGCGGGTCGGCGCCGAGGATCTCCGCGGCGGCCTCGTCGCCGTTCTCGAAGGACACCGAGATCTCCCCGCCGCCCTCCGCCAGCTCGACGACGTGGTTGTTGGTCAGGATGGTGCCGTCCTCGCTGAGGATGATCCCCGAGCCGGAACCGCTCGCCGGCTGGCCCTGCTCCTCGCCCACCACGTTGATCTTGACCACCGACGGAAGCACCTCCGCCGCCACCTGCTCGACCGAGCCGGCCGGGGCGGGACTGTCTCCGGTGTCCGCGACCGGGATCGAGGCGCTGGAGCCGGTGCCGCCGTTGGTGGCCGACCCGTCACCGCCCCACTCCTGCCAGGCGGCGGCGCCGGCCACGCCGGCACCGCCCCCCAGCACGAGGGCGCCGACGAGGACCGACGCGGTGATCGGTCCGCGTCCGCGGCGGGGCGGGGGCTGCTCGCCGTAGGGCGCGGGTGGGGGCATGATCGGTCGGGTCTCGTAGTCGGTCACGCCCACACGGTGCCGGGCAACCCTGTGATCACGCTGAGACGACGCTGGGGACGAGGCAAGAACCCCGAGGATGTGCTCGACGTCTCAGAGCCGGCGCGCCCGGTCGCCCGGACGGACCCGTCCGCTGCGCACCACCCGGGCGTTGAGCCCGCGCAGGCGCAGCTCCCGGCCCTGCTCGGAGTTCACGAACCCGACCGCTTCCTGGCCGAAGTGGCGCGTGAACTTGGCGCATCCGGTGTGGGGCTTGTCCGACACCTCGATCACCGCACCGCCGTCCTCCGGGTCGCCCAGGGCGATCCGGGTCCCGGCCGGGAGGTTGGTGTGGGAGATGTCGAGGTCGACGTACAGCTGGTCACCGGCCAGGGCGCGCTCGGCGTCGGTGTCGGCCAGCAACGCGATCATCCGCGAGCTCATCACGGTCACCTGCGCCTTGAGGTGGCGCCCCTCCGCCACCGCGCGCGAGGTCGCCCGCGCGAGCCAGTTGTCACCGACCAGGCCGTCGGCCTCGTCGAGCTCGCCCTCCAGCAGGATCTCGCGCTGGCCGTTGGCGGGGCGCCGCACCACCAGGTCGAGGGTGCCGACCTCAGTGGGTGCGGCCCGCAGGTGGTCGAGGTGGGTAGCCAGCTCGTCGGCCGTACGCAGGGGCATGCGCACATTCTGGACCGTCCCGGCCGCTGCTCCTCCCACGGGCGCGACATAGCCTGCCCTCCATGACCACTGCCCGCACCGTGCCGGTGACGACCGAGCTGGACGGCGACGAGCTCGACGCCGAGGACGCCTGGCACCTCGCCCGGCGCCACGGACTGGTGCGGATCGTGGTCGAGTCCTTCGTGCGGTTCCGGTACGGCGACGGCTTCACCAACAGCCGCGCCCTGGCGCTGCAGGCCTGCCTGGCCGTCGTACCGTTCCTGATCGCGCTGACCGGCGTCGCCGCCGACATCGACGAGGACCGTCCGGCCCGGGTCGTGGCGGCGACCATCGAGGCCGTCTCGCCCGGCGGTGGTTCGGACGACGCCCTGGCCTCCGCAGTCGTCGAGGGGTCAGAGGAGACCGGCGAGGTCGCCCTCGCGTTCGGGCTCGCGTTCGCCATCCTCTCGATGATCACGGCGATGGCCCAGGTCGAGCGCGGCAGCAACCGCATCTACGGCATCCGGCGCGACCGCAAGGCCCTGGCGAAGTACGGCCGCGCGGCCGTGCTCACCGCGATCCTCGCGGTGCCGGTGGGCACCGGGTTCCTGCTGCTCGTCGCCGGGGGCGCCATCGGTGACGCGATGGTCGCGGAGTACGGCTGGTCCGCCGATGCGCTCCTGGCCTGGAACATCGCCCGCTGGCCGGCCGGCCTCGCCATGCTCGTGTTCACGATCGCGGTGCTGCTGGACCACGCCCCGCGGCGACGGCAGCCGGCCCTGTCCTGGCTGGCCCTGGGCGCCGCCGTGACGGTCGTGCTGAGCATGCTCGCGACGGCGGGCCTCGCGGCGTACGTGAACCTCAGCGCCTCCTTCGGCAGCACCTACGGCCCGCTCGCGGGCGTCTTCGCGCTGCTGCTGTGGTCGTTGTTCTCCGCGATGGGCCTGTTCTACGGCGTCGCGGTGTGCGCCCAGCTCGAGGCACTGCGCTGCGGGGACGCGGCTCCGGCGTACGACGACCCGGGCCGTCCGCACGGCGCGGTCGTCCCCAACACGTGACCCGCCCGAAACTTTCGGGCGGGTCAGCGCTGTTGTGTCGGTTTCGGGCGGGTCAGCTCCAGCGCTCGGACGCCGGGGTGAAGTCGAGCGTCCGGTCGCCGGTGTAGATCTGCTTGGGCCGGGCGATCTTCTGCTCCTTGTCCTGGACGAGCTCGAGCCACTGCGCGAGCCAGCCGGGCGTGCGGCCGATCGCGAAGAGCACCGTGAACATCTCCGGCGGGAACTGGAACGCCTCGTAGATCAGACCTGAGTAGAAGTCGACGTTGGGGTAGAGCTTGCGCTTGACGAAGTACTCGTCCTCCAGCGCGATCTTCTCGAGCTCCTGCGCGATCTCGAGCAGCGGGTTGACCCCGGTGACCTCGAAGACGTCGTCGCAGGCCTTCTTGATGATCTTCGCGCGCGGGTCGTAGTTCTTGTAGACCCGGTGGCCGAAGCCCATCAACCGCTCGTTGCCCTCCTTCACGCCGGTGATGAAGTCGGGGATGTTGTCCTTCGAGCCGATCCTGCGCAGCATCCTCAGGACCGCCTCGTTGGCGCCACCGTGCAGGGGTCCGAAGAGGGCGGCGACCCCGGCCGCGACGGCGGAGTAGGGGTCGACCTGGGAGGAGCCGACGGAGCGTACGGCGTTGGTCGAGCAGTTCTGCTCGTGGTCCGCATGCAGGATGAACAGCACGTCGAGGGCCTTGACCAGCCGCTCGTCGGCCTCGAACTTGCGCTCGCTCATCTTGAAGAGCATGGACAGGAAGTTGGCGGTGTAGCCGAGGTCGTTGTCGGGGTAGACGAACGGCTTGCCCTGGGCGTGGCGGTAGGACCAGGCGCCGAGCGTCGGCATCTTGGCGATCATCCGCACGATCTGCATGTGGCGGTTCTCGGCGTCCGCGATGTTGCGGGCGTCGGGGTAGAACGTCGACAGCGCCCCGACGGACGCCATCAGCATGCCCATCGGGTGGGCGTCGTAGCGGAAGCCCTCCATGAAGCTCTTGACGTTCTCGTGGACGAACGTGTGGTAGGTGATCTCGTGCACCCACGCGTCGTACTGGTCCTTCGTCGGCAGCTCGCCGAGAAGTCGACCTTCCTCGAGGTCGCCTACCTGCTCGTCCACGGGACGCTGCCGACCAAGGCCGAGTACGACGCCTGGGTCCACGAGATCACCTACCACACGTTCGTCCACGAGAACGTCCGCGGCTTCATGCAGGGCTTCCGCTACGACGCGCACCCGATGGGCATGCTGATGGCCTCGGTCGGGGCGCTGTCGACGTTCTACCCCGACGCCCGCAACATCGCGGACGCCGAGAACCGCCACATGCAGATCGTGCGCATGATCGCCAAGATGCCGACGCTGGGTGCCTGGGCCTTCCGGCACGCCCAGGGCAAGCCCTACATCTACCCGGACAACGAGCTCAGCTACACCGAGAACTTCCTCTCGATGCTCTTCAAGATGA
>NZ_DASSXS010000091.1:0-4305 GCF_035703625.1 Nocardioides sp.
GCCGAGGAGCTCGGCGCCGACCCCGACCGGCTCGCGGTCGGGGGCGACTCGGCCGGGGGGTGCCTTGCGGCCACCACCGCCCTGGCCGCCGCCGAGGACGGGCTGCCGCTGGCCACCCAGCTCCTCGTCTACCCCGGGACCGACATGCGGGGTGGCTCCGAGAGCCGGGCGATGTTCGGTGAGGGCTTCTACCTGACCAGCCGGTTCATGGACCTCGCCCGCGCCCTCTACACCCCCGATCGCAGCACCCATGACGATCCCCGGGTGTCCCCCCTGCTGGCAAAGGTGCCCGACGGCCTCGCGCCGGCGTACGTCGCGACCGCCGGCTTCGATCCCCTGCGCGACGAGGGGGAGGCCTACGCCCGCAAGCTGTCCGAGGCCGGGGTGGAGGTCGAGCTCAGGCGGTTCCCCGACCAGATCCACGGCTTCTTCAACCTCGTCGGCGTCGGGCGCAGCTCACGCGCGGCGATGGCCGAGATCGCGGCCAAGCTGCGGGCTGCCCTTCACCCCGGCGGTTGAGCAGCGAGCGCCAGCGAGCGTCGTCGAAACCCCGGAACGGTGGGCAGGGCGGCGAGTCCGGGGTCGTCGCCCTGCGTGGGTGCGGGGGTTTCGAGGCTCGGGCCGTGAGACGGCCCTCGCACCTCAACCACCGGACGCAACCACCGGTGGTTGAGGTGCGAGCGAAGCGAGCCTCGAAACCCCGCAACCGAGGCAGGGCCTGGTAAACGAGCGCCTGCACGTCCGGCCGGAGGACCTCCTCGGTGAAGTCTGCGGCCACGGCGATCCGGATCCCGTCGATCACGTCGTCCTCGCCGATGTCGCGACGGGCCGCGCTGGTGGCTCAGTAGACGAGGGCCTGGACGTCGTCGCGGAGGATCTCCTCGGCGAACACCGCCGCGCCGGCGATCCGGATCCCCTCGATCACGTCGTCCTCGCCGATCTCGCGCCGAGCGGCGCACTGCGCGCACACCGTCACCGTGCCCCCCGCCAGGATCGCCGCCAGCAGCGCCTGGAGCGGCGTCGCCTTCGGGAGCGAGAACTCGTCGGCTCGCCCCGGCAGGGAGAACCAGGCCGCCTCCCCGGTCAGCCACAGCGAGACCTCGGCCCCAGCCGTCTCGGCCATGGCAGCGACCGTGAAGGCCTGGTTGCATCGCTCGGGGTCCTCGGACCCGCAGGTGACCTTGACGACCAGAGGACGCGTCATGTGACCACACTAGACTCCTCGACATGCCCTTCGAGATCCCCGACAACCTGCACCCGGACTGCGGTCCCGTGGCCTGGATGCTGGGCACCTGGGAGGGCAACGGGCACGGTGACTACCCGACGATCGAGAAGTTCCAGTTCGGCCAGGAGCTGATCTTCGCCCACGACGGGCGGCCGTTCTTCCACTACCTCTCCCGCAGCTGGATCGTCGACGAGGCGGGCGAGAAGGTGCGCGACGCGGCGCTCGAGACCGGGTTCCTTCGCTGTCGCCCCGAGGGCCACGTCGAGCTGCTGCTCTCGCACAACACCGGCTTCGCCGAGATCTGGTACGGCCAGGCGTCCGGGGGCAAACTCGAGCTCGCCACCGACGCGATCGCCCGTACCGAGTCCGCCAAGGAGGTCACCGCCGGGACCCGCCTCTACGGCAACGTCGAGGGGGACCTCCTCTACGCCTACGACATGGCCGCAGTGGGGCAGCCTCTGCAGCCCCACCTCTGGGCAAGGCTGCAGCGCGCATGAGCACCTCCCCGCTCCTCACCCTCCCCGGCGCCGTCGCAGGCGACGGGATCGACGCCGGCGTGGCGGCCCACTACGGGTCCTTCAACCGCGAGCAGCGCACGCTCGAGTCGGGCGAGGGGTTCGTCGACCTGTCGCACCGCGACGTCCTGCGGATCTCCGGTCCCGACCGGCTGACCTGGCTGCACTCCCTCACCACCCAGTCCTTCACCGATCTCCAGCCCCGGGTGTGGACCACCGCGCTCGTGCTCAGCCCCCACGGTCACGTGGAGCACGCCTTCCACGGGTACGACGACGGCGAGGCGTTCGTCGCCCACACCGAGCCCGGTGCCGCCCGGCCGCTCATCGAGTTCCTCGAGCGGATGAAGTTCATGACCCGGGTCGAGATCGCCGACGCCACCGCGGACCTCGCGGTCACCTGGCGCCCCCTCGCCGAGGAGGGGGAGCGTCGCGAGCCCTACGAGCTGATCCCCCGCGACCGGCTGGGCCAGTACGCCGAGGCCGCCGGCCCCCCGTGCGGCCTCTGGGCGTTCGAGGCACTGCGGATCGCTCGCGGGGAGCCGCGGCTGCACCTCGACACCGACCACCGCACGATCCCCAACGAGGTGGGCTGGATCGGCTCCGCCGTACACCTGGAGAAGGGGTGCTACCGCGGTCAGGAGACGGTCGCGCGGGTGCACACGCTAGGCCGCCCCCC
Source organism: Nocardioides sp. (assembly GCF_035703625.1). GTDB lineage: Bacteria > Actinomycetota > Actinomycetes > Propionibacteriales > Nocardioidaceae > Nocardioides. The sequence goes on from NZ_DASSXS010000091.1 coordinate 2,417, forward strand.
GCGCCGCCTGACCCTGCTGCACCTCGACGGATCGGAGAACCGGCTGCCCACCCACGGCACGGAGCTCAGGCTCGGCGAGAAGGTGGTGGGCATGGTCGGCTCCTCCGCCCGCCACCACGAGCTCGGCCCGATCGGTCTGGCGCTGGTGAAGCGCAACGTGGCCCTCGACGCCCAGCTCGACGCCGACGGCCTGCCCGCCACCCAGGAGGTCGTGGTCGACCCCGAGGTCGGGCTGCACGTGCGCCCCAAGCTGCGCTGACCCCTCAGGTACCGCGCCGGTACATCACGTGGGTGTCGCGCGCCGCGTGGCCGAACCCGAGCCGGCTGTAGACCGCGACGGCCGGACGATTGTCGGACTCCACGTAGAGCAGGACCTCGCGCACGCCCAGCCCGGCCAGGTGGTGCAGGCCGGCCAGGGTGAGCACCCCGCCCAGGCCGCGCCCCTGCGCCTCGGGAGCGATCGCGACCACGTAGACCTCCCCGAGGTCGGCGGAGTGCTGCTTGGTCCAGTGGAACCCGAGCAGGCTGCCGTCGCGGTCCTCGGCGACGAGAAGCCCGGTGGGGTCGAACCACGGCTCCGCCATCCGCTCGGCGAGGTTGGCGGCGTCCATCGCTCCCTGCTCCGGGTGGTCGGCGAACGCGGTTGCGTTGACGCGGAGCAGCTCCGGGTCGTCGGTGGGTCGGTAGGCGCGGATCGTCACCCCCTCGGGGGCCGCCATCGGCGGCAGGGGACTGTCCGCCGCTCTGCGCATGACCCACAGCTCGCGGACCCGGTCGAACCCGCGGGTGGCCGCCAACCGTGCGGCGGCGGGATGGTCGGCGTGCGACCAGGCCCGGAGCGCGCTCTCGCCGGCCTCGGCCACGACGGTGTCCAGCAGGGACCCCCCGACCCCCTGCCGTCGCGACCTCGGGTGCACGACCAGGCTCAGGTCGTCGCCGACGAGCAGGGCGAAGGCGTCGGCGCGCTCCCAGCGGCGTACTCCTGCGCGGTCGTGCCGCAGCGCCATCAGGGTCGCCTCATCCAGCGGAGCGGCGCCGTCCTCCAGCTCCGCGGCCGCGGCGATGTCGACGATCGGGTCCGGGTGGCTCACGAAGCCGCCGAGGACTGGTCCTCGGACGCCTCCCGGTCGGCCGACGCCCGCGCAGGCTCCGTCGTCGGCAGGACGAAGCGGTAGCCGACGTTGCGGACGGTGCCGATGAGGGTCTCGTTCTCGGGCCCCAGCTTGGCGCGCAGGCGCCGGACGTGGACGTCGACGGTGCGGGTGCCGCCGAAGTAGTCGTAGCCCCACACCTCCTGCAGCAGCTGCTGCCGGCTGAACACGCGCCCGGGGTGCTGGGCGAGGAACTTCAGCAGCTCGAACTCCTTGAACGTCAGGTCGAGCGGTCGGCTGCCGATCTTGGCGGTGTACGTCGCGTCGTCGACGGACACCTCGCCCGACCGGATCACGTGGGCCTCCGGGTCGTCGGCGTCCCGCTGGGCGGCGAGGCGCCCGAGGGCGAGCTTGATCCGGGCCTCCAGCTCGGCGGGGCCGCACGTGTGGAGGACGACGTCGTCCATGCCCCAGTCGTGGGCGACGACCGCGAGTCCACCTTCGGTGACGACCAGCAGGACCGGGATGTCGGAGCCGGTGGTGCGGATGAGCCGGCACAGGTCGCGGGAGTGGGCGAGGTCCTGGCGGCCGTCGACGAGGAGGAGGTGGGCGTCGGGCGCCTCCAGCAGTGCACTTCCCTCGGCGGGCAGGATCTTGACCTGGTGGCCCAGCAGGGCGAGTCCGGGGAGGACCTCGGTGGAGGCCTGGAGCGCGCTGGTCAGCAGCAACAGGGTGCTCATGGCCAGGCCTCCTCCGCTTGGGCCGATAGGGAAGGATATCGGAGCATGGGCAGCGGCA
>NZ_DASSXS010000215.1:0-36637 GCF_035703625.1 Nocardioides sp.
TCGACGTGGGGCCAGATCGACTGGCTGCGGGTCGGATCGCCGTCGTCGGCGTACTCCTCGGGCGCGGTCATGTCCTCGACGGGTACGACGACCGTGAGGTCCCACCGCTTCTCCGACGTGGGCGCGACGATGTCGACGGGCGCCTGGCCGCCGAGGAACCGCGCCACCTCCTCCAGGGGGCGCACCGTGGCGCTGAGGCCGATCCGCTGGGCGGGGCCGGGCAGCAACGCGTCGAGCCGCTCGAGGCTGACCGCGAGATGGGCCCCGCGCTTGGTGCCGGCGACGGCGTGCACCTCGTCGATGATCACGGTCTCCACGCCGCGCAGTGACTCGCGGGCCTGGCTGGTCAGCATCAGGAACAGCGACTCGGGGGTGGTGATGAGGATGTCGGGCGGCGTGGTGACCAGCGTGCGCCGGTCGGCGGCGCTGGTGTCTCCGGACCGCACGCCGACCCGCAGGTCCGGGACGCGCTGGCCGAGCCGCTCGGCGGTCTGCCGGATGCCGGTCAGCGGGGCGCGCAGGTTGCGCTCCACGTCGACGGCGAGTGCCTTGAGGGGGGAGACGTAGAGGACCCGGCACCGCTTCGACTTCTCGGGCACCTCGGAGGTCAGCAGCCGGTCGATCGACCACAGGAAGGCGCTCAGCGTCTTGCCCGAGCCCGTCGGCGCCACCACGAGCGCGTTCCTCCCGGCTCCGATCGCCTGCCACGCCCCGGTCTGGGCCGGGGTGGGCTCGGCGAAGGCGGCGTCGAACCAGGTGCGGGTCGGTTCGCTGAACGCCTCGAGCGGTGCCACCAGTCCATCCTGCCTCACCGCGCCGACACCCACTCGGCGCGTAGCGCCCCCGGAGACCCGCGTCGATGCTTGACTCTGCCCGTGCGCAGGCGCGGGGGCTGGCGGCTCGTCGACAACGACGTGACCTTCATCGACGACCTCGTGCTGCGTCCCGTCCGGCCCTGGACCCGGACGATCCACGCGCTGCTCACGCACCTCCGTGCGGAGGGCCTGACCTCGGTGCCCGAGCCGGTCGGGATCGAGGGGGACGTCGAGGCGGTTCGCCTGATTCCCGGCGACTCCGGCGTCGACGCCTGGCAGCACCAGGTCGACGAGGAGGGGGTGCGCTCGGCCGCCCGCCTGCTCCGCGAGGTGCACGAGGCTTCCCGGGGGTTCGTGCCGCCCCGCGACGCGACGTGGTCCATCGCGCCCCAGCCCGGCGCCGACGTGGTCTGCCACGGCGACCCGGGGCCCTGGAACATGGTCTGGGACGGGCCGCGGGCCATCGGCCTCATCGACTGGGACTTCGCCCATCCCGGGCCTGCGATGAGCGACGTGGCCTACGCCCTGGAGCACTTCACGCCGTTCCGCAGCGACGAGGTCGCCTGCGACACCGACGGCCACCGCTTCCCGGCGCCTCCCCAGCGCCGCGGCCGGCTCTCGGCGTTCGCGTCGGCCTACGGCCTCGACAGCGCGACCGGCCTCGTCGACCGCGTCATCGACCGCCAGGCAGCCACCATCGCCCAGGTCCAGGACCTCGCCGAGCGGCGCATCCAGCCGCAGGCCTCGTGGGTCGAGGAGGGCTACCTCGACGACCTGCGCGGACGGGTGCGGTGGTCACGGGAGCACCGGCACCTGTTCGAGTAGGACTGGTCCTCGGGGGAGTCGAAGCTGAGTGTCACGCTGTACGGCTGGCCGTCTCTCGCGGGTCGGTCAGCGTGTCGAGGTCCAGCAGTCGAACGTTGGCTGGGTCCTGGTTCGCAGCCAATGACCAGATCGTCGTCTCGTGCGTGGAGCCGGGGAGCCGTACGGCGGTCTCACCGGCGACGTGGAAGTGGCCGTGGGCCAGTAGCAGGGGCTTGACTCCGACAACGGCTCGGGTGATCTTCTCGATGCCGTCCCCGGCGTAGGCACGCATCGAGTCCGGCCAGCCCCACGGGTTGTTCGTGATGGTGTCCGCGACGGGGTCGGTGCAGTACGGGGGCCCGGGGCTGTCGTGGGTGAGCATGACCTCGGCATGTCCCGCAGCCATCGTGGCCTCGACGTGTTCCTCCCGGATGACCTCGGACGGCCACCAGTCGACGCCCTCGGTCAGAAGGAGCCGGTTCACGGACGGCGCACCGCCGAGCGCGACGAACGATCGACCGCCCATGTGCCAGCGATGGCCTCGTGGCAGCAAGGTGACGTGGTCGGACACCTCGATCGGCTTGTGGCGGCCTTCCTCGTCCTGCCAGCGCGGGTCGGCCCACAGCTCGTCGAGTCGAGCCCAGTTCTCATGGTTCCCGTTGACGCAGAGGAGCCGGAGGCCAGACTCCGCACAGGCCGACTCGATGGCGGCCAGGTACCCCTCGGGGTCTGCGCCCATCCCGAACCGGAGGTCGCCCAGCTGGCAGACCACCTCCACGTCCTCGCGCTCCCCGAGCGCTCGGAGAACGCCGACGGCCCAGTCCCGGTCGCCCTCGAGGTCGCCCAGCAACCCGATGATCATGGAGCGGAGCATGACAGAGCGCACGCGGCCGTTGAGTGTCGGTCGCGTCGAGGCCGAGGGGCGTACCACACGGCATCCAGTGGCCGGGCGCACGCGTTGGACCTCGAGGCGTCCTGCGCCGACCTCGTTCCCGGAACTGGACATTGGTGGTCCTGACGGGCCTTCCGCAGGCGCCCGGACGGGAGCAGACTGGAGCTCTCACCCAGGCAGGAGGACCTGATGACCACCAAGGACTGGACAATCCAGGTACGCCTCGACGAGCAGGGCGACGACACGTTCGCCGACGCCATCCTGAGCATCGAGAACAAGACCGAGATCCGCGGCCACGGCCACAGCAAGCGGAATCCGAGCGACGAGTCGGCTCCCCAGATCGGCGACGAGCTGGCCTGCGCCCGGGCGCTGTCGGACCTCGCCCACCAGATGCTCGCCGTCGCGGCGAGCGAGATCGAGGCGCGCACGCACGTCCCCGCGACGTCCCTCGAGCTCTGAGCGGATCGGGCCTACGGCTTCGCGTACGACGGCGAGGCGCCGAAGTCGACCACGTTGCACGGCTCGTCGCCGACGACCCATGCGTCGTGACCCGGCTCGATGCGGGCGACCTCGTTCTCGCCGACCTCGCCCTCGGTGCCGTCATCCATGCGCACGTGCATCCGCCCGGACAGCACGTAGAGCAGGTGCGGCGACTGGCACGTGTCGGTGCCGGCGATCGGGGCGAGGTGCTGGGACCAGACCCACCCGGGTTCGAACCTCGCCTTCATCACCGAGCCGTCGCCCAGCGCCACCAGCTCCGCGGCTCCCTTGTCGGCGAACGGCCGCGTCTCCTCCGGTGCGTTGAAGCTCTTGCTCTCCAGTCCAGCCATGACGTCTCCCTCCTCGTCGGACCCCACCTGCCAACGTAGAGCCGCCGGAAGGAGCCGACAATGGCCCGATCGGGTCCCGGCGAACCGGTGACCCGAAACTCGGGTGAGGACTGTCGGCGCCGTGATCTAGGGTCCTTGCACGTGAGCGATTCGATGATCCGGGCCACGGGCCTGCGCAAGTCGTTCGGGGACTTCGAGGCGGTCAAGGGCATCGACGTCGAGGTACGCCGCGGCGAGGCGTTCGGGTTCCTCGGGCCCAACGGAGCCGGCAAGTCCTCGACCATGCGGATGATCGCGGCCGTCTCGCCGGTCAGCGGTGGCCAGCTGGAGATCCTCGGCATGGACCCGGCCGTCGACGGCCCCTCGATCCGGGCCCGGCTCGGAGTCTGCCCGCAGGAGGACACCCTCGACAACGAGCTCAACGTCCGCGACAACCTGTTCATCTACGGCCGCTACTTCGGGATCCCGCGCGGCGAGGTCAACTCCCGGGTCGACGAGCTGCTCGACTTCGTCCAGCTCACCGAGAAGTCGAAGTCGACCGTCGAGGACCTCTCCGGCGGCATGAAGCGCCGGCTCACCATCGCCCGGAGCCTGATCAACCGCCCCGACCTGCTGCTCCTCGACGAGCCCACCACCGGGCTGGACCCCCAGGCCCGCCATGTCCTCTGGGACCGCCTGTTCCGGCTCAAGCAGTCCGGCGTCACCCTGGTCATCACCACCCACTACATGGACGAGGCCGAGCAGCTCTGCGACCGGCTGGTGGTGATGGACAAGGGGCTGATCGTCGCCGAGGGGAGTCCGCTCGACCTGATCCGCCAGCACTCCACCCGCGAGGTCGCAGAGCTCCGCTTCGGGGTCGCCGAGGAGGGCAGCAGCCACGAAGCCCTGGCCGAGAAGGTCGCCGACCTCGGCCACCGGGTGGAGGCCCTGCCCGACCGGCTGCTGGTCTACAGCGACGACGGCGAGGAGGTCATCGCCAAGGTCCACGAGCGCGGCCTCGAGCCGATCGCGGTCCTGGTCCGGCGCTCGACCCTCGAAGACGTCTTCCTCAGGCTCACCGGCCGGACGCTGGTGGACTGATGGCCACGACCACCAAAGTGACGGCCAGCCCCCCGTCCACGACCCGCAGCCTCGGCTTCGCCGACGGAGTCCTGCGGCAGGTCGACTACTGGGCCACGGTCTACCGCCGTACCTGGCGCGGCACCGTCATCTCCTCCTTCGTCACCCCGGTGTTCTACGTCCTGGCCATGGGGGTCCTCCTGGGCGGGTTCATCGAGGCCGACCCGGCGCAGCTCGAGGGCGCGACGTCGTACCTCGCCTTCGTGGTCCCGGGGCTGGTCGCGGCCCACGCGATGCAGACCGGCGTGGGCGAGACGACGTGGCCGGTGATGGCGATGATCAAGTGGCAGCGCATCTATGACTCCATGCTGGCCACCCCGCTCCAGATCTCGCACCTGGTCGCTGCCCACCTCGGGTTCGTGGTGTTCCGGCTGGTCACCACCTGCGCCGTGTTCATGGCGACGCTCGTGCCGTTCGGGGTGTTCGAGACCTGGTGGGGGCCGATCCTGGCGTTCTGCTCCCAGGTGCTGGTCGGCCTCGCGTTCGCCACGGTGGTCTACGGCCTGTCCACGCGGATGAAGTCCGAGGACGGCTTCGGCGTCCTCTTCCGACTCGGCGTGATGCCGCTGTTCCTGTTCTCGGGCGCGTTCTTCCCGATCGCCAACCTCGGCGAGGTCGGCGCCTGGGCCGCACGGCTGACGCCGCTGTGGCACGGCGTCAACCTGTCGCGGATGTTCTGCCTCGACACCGTCGACTGGTCGGTCGCCGCGGTCAACCTGGCGGTGCTGCTGGCGATGACCGCCTTCGGCTGGTGGTGGTCGGTGACCGGACTGGCGAAGCGGATGGTGAAGTGATGGCCACGACCGGCGAGCTGGCCCCGACGACCTTCCCCATGCTGACGCCGCCCCAGGCGCTCCGGCTGCTGGTGCTGCGCAACTACCTCGTCTACCGCCGCTACTGGAAGCTGTTCGTCACCGGGTTCCTCGAGCCGGTCTTCTACCTGTTCTCGATCGGCATCGGGGTCGGCCAGCTGATCCAGTCGTTCGAGGTCAACGGCGAGACGATCCCCTACGCGGCCTTCGTCGCGCCGGGGATGCTCGCCGCATCGGCGTTCAACGGTGCCCTGATGGACTCGACGTTCAGCGTCTTCTTCAAGCTCAAGTACGACAAGCTCTACGACCAGATCCTGGCCACCCCCCTCACCACCAGCGACATCGCCCGCGGCGAGATCGCCTGGGGACAGCTCCGCGGCGCCTGCTACTCCGCCGCCTTCCTGCTGGTGATGGTGGCGATGGGGCTGGTCCACTCCTGGTGGGCGATCCTGGCGCTGCCGGCGACGTTGCTGATCGGCTTCGCCTTCAGCGCGGTCTGCATGGCCGCGACGACGTACATGAAGTCCTGGCAGGACTTCGACAAGGTCACGCTCGTCCAGCTCCCGATGTTCCTGTTCTCGGCGACGTTCTTCCCCGTGACCGCGTTCGACGGAGCGCTGCGCTGGGTGGTGGAGGCGACCCCGCTCTACCGCGGGGTCGTGCTGTGCCGCGAGCTGACCACCGGGGCGCTGTCGTGGGCGTCGGCCGTCTCCGTGGTCTACCTCGTGGTGATGGGGCTGATCGGGATCGTGGTGGTCCGGCGCCGGCTCGACAAGCTGCTGCTGACCTAGCCTCTTCGGCTCACCGGGTCGAGACGGCTCCGCTCACGTCGTCGCCACTCGCGCGCTCGTGGCGCCGGCTGAGCCCACACTGCAGCCACAGCACGTCGATCCAGCGGTCGAACTTCCGGCCGACCTCCCGCATCGCGCCGACCTCCTCGAACCCGCACGCCCGGTGCAGGGCCAGGCTGGCCGGGTTGGGCAGCGCGACCGCGGCCACCACCGTGCGGATCCCGTCGGCGACCAGCCAGCCCAGGAGGTCGTCGTACATCCGCCGGCCCAGGCCCTGGCCCTGCGCCTGCGCGGTCAGGTAGATCGAGGTCTCCCGGGTGGCCGCGTAGCAGGGCTTGGGGCGGTACGCCGACGAGTGGGCGTAGCCGAGGATCGTCTCGTCGTCGGTCGCGACGAGCAGGTGGTCGCCGTTCTCGGTGCTGTCCAGGTGCTCCCGCCACTGGTTGATGGGGCGCGGCTCGGTGTCGAAGGTGGCAAAGCCGGTGCGGGCCTCGTGGCCGTAGATCGCCGCGATCCCGGTGAGGTCGGCCTCCCCGGCCGCGCGGATCTTCATGCGCATCATCCTGACGCAGCTCGGCCCCATCCCGGACGCGGGCCACGGGCACCGGCTGACAAGATGGCTCCATGATCGAGCCTGACACCAAGGACTGGACCTGGGTCCTCGAGCGATCCTGCCCCGAGTGCGGGTTCGACGCCCCCGATCTCGACCGCGACCGGGTGCCGGGCGCGATCCGCGACAACGCGACCCTGTGGGAGGTCGTCCTCGGCACCGAGGACGCTGCGGTGCGTCCGGCCCCCCATCTCTGGTCCCCGCTCGAGTACGCCTGCCACGTCCGCGACGTCAACCGGATCTTCGCTGAGCGGGTCCGGCTCATGCTGGCCGAGGACCAGCCCACCTTCGACAGCTGGGACCAGGACCGGGCCGCCGTCGACGACGACTACGGCAGCCAGGACCCGGGCAAGGTCGCGGACGAGGTCGCCGAGGCGGCCGAGGCGGTGGCGGCTGCCTACGAGTCCGTCGCCGACGGAGCCTGGCAACGCACCGGCACCCGCAGCAACGGCCACGGGTTCACGGTCGACAGCCTCGCCCGCTACCACCTGCACGACCTGGTCCACCACGCCCACGACGTCTCGCACGTCACCAAGCGGGTCACGGTCGCGTCGTACGAAGCGTTCGCGGCGGACTACCGCGCCGGGACCGACGAGATGCCCGAGGAGGTACGGGCCGCTGTCGAGCGCTTCGTCGCGGCTCTCGACCGCGGCGCGCGGGTCCTGGAGATCGGCAGCGGACCCGGCCGTGACGCCCGTGCCCTGGAGGAGGCCGGGCTCTCGGTGCGCCGTACCGACATCACGCCCGCCTTCGTCCGGATGCTGCGGGCCGACGGGTTCGCCGCCGACGTGCTCGACCCGCTCTCCGACGACCTCGAGGACCCCGAGCGCGACGCGCCGTACGACGGCGTGTGGGCCTCCGCCTCCCTCGTCCACGCCCGGCGCGAGGACCTCCCGACCGTGCTCACCCGGCTGGCCGGGGCCACCCGTCCCGGCGGCGTGCTCCACCTCGCGCTGAAGGAAGGTGACGGCGCCCGGTTCTCCACCCACGGGCATGTCGGTGGGCCGCGACACTTCACGTTCTGGCGCGAGGGGCAGCTTCGGACGCTGCTCGAGGAGACCGGTTGGGCGGTCGACGAGGTGCTCCGGTCGCCTGGGCGGCGCAACGAGACCTGGCTCGACGTGCGGGCGAGCCGCAGATAGAGGGGGGCGGTCGTGAGGCACACCGAGTTCTGGGCCCGGATGGAGGAGGCCCTCGGGGCCGGCTACGCCCGGCACTGGGCGGGCTACCACGTCATCGGTGACCTCGGTGGCCGGACCGCGGACGAGGCGCTCGAGGCAGGAGTTCCCCCGAAGGAGGTCTGGCGAGCCGTGTGGGCAGCCCTCGACCTCCCGGCCCGCGACCGATGACGACGCTCGGCGCCGGGGTCGACGTCGCGGCGGTCCAGCGACGGACCATCGGCACCCTGGTGGCGGCGCAGGCCGTGGGCGCGGTCGGCATCACCATCGGGATCGCGACGGCGTCGCTGCTGGCCGAGCAGGTCTCGGGGTCGGAGCGGCAGGCGGGCCTGGCCCAGACCTTCCAGGTGCTCGGCGCGGCGGTGATGGCCTACGCGCTGGCCCGCATCATGTCGCTCCGGGGCCGCCGGGTGGGGCTGGTGACCGGGTACCTCACCGGCTCGGCGGGAGCGGTCCTGGTCGTCGTCGCCGGGGTGGCCGAGTCCATGCCCCTGCTGCTCCTCGGGGCGGCGATGCTGGGGTCCAGCACCGCCGCCAACAGTGCCGCCCGCTACGCCGCCACCGATCTGGCGCCGGCCGCGACCCGCGCGCGAGCGTTGTCCGTCGTGGTGTGGGCGACCACCATCGGGGCCGTGGCGGGCCCCAACCTCACGGGGCTGTCGGCCTCCGTGGCCGACGGGCTCGGGATCCCGGAGCTGACCGGGCCGTTCGCCCTGGCCAGTGTGGGGATGCTGGCCGCCGCCCTCGTCATCGCCGTCGCGCTGCGCCCCGATCCGCTGCTGACCGCGCGGGCCGCCGCCGCCGCGGAGGCCGCCGCCCTCGACCTCGCGGGCCCCGGCGCGGTCGTTCCGGCCACCTCCTGGCGCCGCGTCGCTGCTGCGGTTCGTGAGCACCCGGTCCTCGGTGCGGCCGGGGGTGGGCTCGCAGCCGCGCACGCGGCCATGGTCTCGGTGATGGTGATGACACCGCTCCACATGCAGCACGGCGGGGCCGAGCTGCGGGTGATCGGGATCGTGATCAGCGTGCACGTGCTCGGGATGTTCGCGTTCTCCCCGGTGATCGGCTGGCTCGCCGACAAGGCCGGCCGGGCGCCCGTCCTGGCCGGCGGGGGAGCGGTGCTGCTGGTCTCGCTGGTGCTGTGCGGCAGCGCCCCCGAGGGCAGCTCCTGGCAGATCTTCGCCGGACTGTTCCTGCTCGGTCTCGGCTGGTCGTTCGCGACCGTCGCCGCCTCGACCATGATCGCCGACCAGGCGCCGCTCGACGTGCGCACCGAGGTCCAGGGCGCGTCCGACCTGGTGATGGGCCTCACCGCCGCCGGCGCCGGAGGCCTCGCCGGCCTCATCGTCGGGGTCTGGGGCTACCCGACGCTGGCGGTCACGACGGCCGCGCTCGCGGTCGGCGTACTCCTCGCGGCGGGGTACGCCGCCCGCCACTCCGCCACGCCTCCTGCCGACCGGGTGCTGCCATGAGTGGCAGCGTGGCCGACGTCGCGGTCATCGGCGGCTCCGGCTTCTACTCCTTCCTCGACGATCCCGAGCAGCTCTCCGTCGAGACGCCGTACGGCGCCCCGTCGGCCCGGGTGGCCGTCGGCACGGTCGCGGGCCGCCGGGTCGCCTTCCTCCCGCGGCACGGCCCGCACCACGAGTTCCCGCCACACCTCATCAACTACCGCGCCAACGCGTGGGCCCTGCGCTCCCTGGGCGTGCGCCAGGTCCTCGCCCCGTGCGCGGTCGGCAGCCTGCGACCCGAGGTGGGGCCGGGCGCCGTCGTCGTCCCCGACCAGCTCGTCGACCGCACGCTCGGCCGCGCCCAGACCTTCGTGGAGCGCGGCGCGGTGCACGTGCCGTTCGCCGACCCCTACTGCGACCGGCTGTCGGCCGCGGTGGCGTCGGTCGACGAGACGGTCCGGACCGGCGGCACCATGGTCGTGGTCGAGGGGCCCCGCTTCTCGACCCGGTCGGAGTCGCAGCACTACGCCGCCCAGGGCTGGTCGCTGATCAACATGACCGGTCACCCGGAGGCGATCCTCGCCCGGGAGATGCGGCAGTGCTACGCCGCGATCGCCCTGGTGACCGACCTGGACGCGGGCGTCGAGGCCGGGTCCGGGGTGAGCCAGGAGGAGGTGTTCGAGACGTTCGCGGAGAACCTCGGGCGCCTGCGCGGCCTGCTCGCCGACAGCATCGCCGCGCTGCCCGACCCCGAGGGCTGCACGTGCTCGACCTGGGCCGACGGGGTCGACCTGACCTACGACCTCCCGTCCTGACGACACGCCGCGGCGGATCGCTCTCTCGAACACGTGTTCGGGCTAGGTTGTGTCCACAGGTACGACGCAGGACGAGGTCGTCCACAGGCGTCGGCATCGCTGATCAGGCATGTCGGTGGCTCGTCCTAGCGTCGCCGACGTACCTGCGAATCCGACGAGAGAGATGGGACGTAGACCATGGCTGGTGGAGACCGCGAGAAGGCCCTCGACGCCGCGCTCGCCAACATCGAGCGACAGTTCGGCAAGGGCTCGGTCATGCGACTGGGCGACGAGACGCGGGCACCGCTGGAGGTGATCCCGACGGGGGCCATCGCGCTCGACGTGGCGCTGGGTCTCGGTGGACTGCCGCGCGGCCGGGTGGTGGAGATCTACGGCCCGGAGTCCTCCGGAAAGACCACGGTCGCCCTGCACGCGGTGGCCAGCGCGCAGAGGAGCGGCGGCATCGTCGCCTTCGTCGACGCCGAGCACGCCCTCGACCCCGAGTACGCCAAGAACCTCGGTGTCGACACCGACGCGCTGCTGGTCTCCCAGCCCGACTCCGGCGAGCAGGCGCTGGAGATCGCCGACATGCTGATCCGCTCCGGCGCGCTCGACCTGATCGTGATCGACTCCGTGGCGGCGCTGGTGCCCCGGGCCGAGATCGAGGGCGAGATGGGTGACAGCCACGTCGGGCTCCAGGCCCGGCTGATGAGCCAGGCGCTGCGCAAGATGACCGGCGCCCTCAACAACTCCAAGACCACCGCCATCTTCATCAACCAGCTCCGGGAGAAGATCGGGGTCATGTTCGGGTCGCCCGAGACCACCACCGGTGGCCGGGCCCTGAAGTTCTACTCGTCCGTGCGCCTCGACGTCCGCCGGATCGAGACGCTCAAGGACGGCACCGACATGGTCGGCAACCGCACCCGCGTGAAGGTCGTCAAGAACAAGGTCGCCCCGCCGTTCAAGCAGGCCGAGTTCGACATCATGTACGGCAAGGGCATCTCCCGCGAGGGTGGCCTGATCGACGTCGGCGTCGAGGCGGGGCTCGTCCGCAAGGCCGGCGCCTGGTACACCTACGAGGGCGACCAGCTCGGCCAGGGCAAGGAGAACGCCCGGTCGTTCCTCAAGGACAACCCCGACCTGGCCAACGAGCTGGAGAAGCGCATCCTGGAGAAGCTCGGCGTCGGTCCCACGGTTGACGCCGAGGCGGAGGTCCCGGCCGACCCGACCGGCATCGATGACTTCTAGGACGGCCGCGTCAGCGGACGTCCTGATGGTGGTTTGAGCGAGCCGTCTCCGCCTGAGCCTGCGAAGGCGGTGAACCGACGTGTCGAGACCCGGCGAGGCGGAAAGCGGCCTCGCCCGCCGGGTCGAGGAGGAGCGATGGAGCGAGAATCTCAACAGTCTCGATCACGGGGCCAGGATTCTGACCCCTGGACCGGTGACGTCGGGCTGGGGGTTCGTGCGTGGGTCGGCGAGACACCCCCGGCCCCTCCGGACCCTGTCCCGGACGGGCCCGAGGCCGACCCGGAGTCGGTGGCGCGCAAGATCCTGCTCGACCAGCTGACCGGTCAGGCGCGCAGCCGCAGCGAGCTGGCCGGCAAGCTGGCCGCGAAGAACGTGCCCGACGACATCGCCGCCCGCCTCCTCGACCGGTTCGAGGAGGTCGGGCTGGTCGACGACGAGGCGTTTGCGAGGGCCTGGGTCTCCAGCCGTGGCCCTGCTGGATCCGGGGGAGGCAAGGGCCTGGCCCGGAGGGCCCTCGCCCAGGAGCTCCGGCGCAAGGGCGTGGCAGACGACGTGGCCCGCGAGGCGCTCGACGAGATCGACCCCGCCGACGAGGAGGAGTCGGCGCGGGCGCTGGTGCGCAAGAAGCTTCGCTCGGTGCAGGGCCTGGACGGTGAGAAGGCGACCCGTCGGCTGGTCGGGGTGCTGGCCCGGAAGGGCTACCCGCCCGGCCTGGCGTTCAACGTCGTCAAGGACGAGCTCGCTTCAGCAGGTCGTCCAGATCCGCTGTGATCGCGGCCGGGTTGTCGCGGACGTCGAGCGCGCCGGCCTCGCGCAGCTCGGCGTCGGACACCCCGCCGGTGAGCACGCCGAGGCACGGGAAGCCGCACTTGCGGGCCGACTCCACGTCCCAGACCGTGTCACCGATGACGAGAGCAGCCTCGCCCGAGACCTTCTCCAGGGCCATCCGGACCAGGTCCGGATCGGGCTTGGAGCTCGTGGCCTGGTCTCCCGACACCCAGGCGTGCAGCGCCTCGGCGGCTCCCAGCACCGACAGCAGGCGTTCGGTCGACTCCCGCCCGCCCGAGCTGGCGACCACCACCTTCAGATCGCGGCCGCGCAGTCCTTCGAGCAGCTCCGGGGCGCCGTCGGTCGGCGTCACGTGGGGGAGCAGGTCCTCGAAGCGCATCTCGTGCAGCCTGCGCACCTCGTCGCCGACGGCGTTCTCCACCGCCCGTCCCGCCAACTCCTCCACGAGGCGGTCACCACCGATGCCGATCGCCCGGTGGATCCGCCAGGAGGGAATGTCGACCCCGACGCTCAGGAACGCAGACCGCCACGCCAGGACGTGCTGGTAGACCGTGTCCACGAGGGTGCCGTCCAGGTCGAGGACGACGGTGTCGGGAGCGGCGTCGGACGCAGCGGGACTCATTGGTCCTCGGTGCCCCGAGAGGCCGGCCTCAAACGTGGGTGTCTCAGCATGCGGGGACAATCCGACATGATGGGTCCATGACGCCCCACCTGCACCGGTTGCCTCCCGGACCGGTCGACCTGACGTCCATCGCGCCCGATGCCAAGCCCGGCTTCGACGGCAAGAAGCAGGAGGGCAAGAGCGCCCTGTTCGCCCTGGGCGACGAGTTGTCGGATCTGCAGGAACGCCTCTTCGCCGAGGGCATCACCGGTGCCCGACGCCGGGTGCTGCTGGTGCTGCAGGGCATGGACACCTCCGGGAAGGGCGGCGTCCTGCGCCACACGGTCGGCCTGGTCGACCCGCAGGGGGTCAAGATCACCAGCTTCAAGGCGCCGACCGAGGAGGAGCGGCGCCACCACTTCCTGTGGCGGGTGAGCCGGGCGCTGCCGGAGCCGGGCTACATCGGGGTCTTCGACCGATCGCACTACGAGGACGTGCTCATCGCCCGGGTCAAGGGCAGCGTCGAGGAACGCACCGTGGAGAGCCGGTACCGGCAGATCAACGAGTTCGAGGCCGAGCTGGCCCAGGACGGCGTCACCGTCCTCAAGTGCATGCTGCACATCTCCCCCGAGGAGCAGAAGGCCCGGTTGCTGGCGCGGCTCGCCAAGTCCGACAAGCACTGGAAGTTCGACCCGTCCGACGTCGACGAGCGGGAGAGGTGGCCGGCCTACCGCGAGGCCTACGAGCTGGCGCTGGAGCACACCAACACCGAGATCGCGCCGTGGCACGTCATCCCCTCGGACCGCAAGTGGTACCGCAACCTGGCGATCGGTGAGCTGCTGCTGGACACCCTGCGCGGCATGGCACTGCGCTGGCCCGAGGCCGACTACGACGTCGACGAGCAGAGGCAGCGGCTGCTCGGTGAGGTCGCGGTCAAGTGATCCCCACCGTCTCGGTGACCCGTTACGTCACGCCGCTGCGCGAAGGAGGGAGCCTGCCCGGCATCGTCGAGGCCGAGGACCTCGGCACCTACGTCTGCAAGTTCCGGGGCGCCGGACAGGGCGTCCGGGTCCTCGTCGCCGAGGTGGTCGTGGGGGAGCTCGCCCGCCGGGTCGGACTGGCCACTCCGCGCCTGGTCGGCCTCGACCTCGACCCCGAGATCGCGCGCTACGAGGCCGACGAGGAGGTTCAGGACCTCCTCGGCGCCAGCGCCGGTCTCAACCTCGGGATCGACTTCCTGCCCGGCGCGTTCGGCTACGACGGCACCGTCCACGACGGCTCGGACGTGGCGGCCAGGGTGCTCTGGCTCGACGCCTTCACCGCCAACGTCGACCGGAGCTGGCGCAACCCCAACCTGCTGGTCTGGCACGGTCGGCTGTGGGTGATCGACCACGGGGCGGCGCTCTACTTCCACCACGCCTGGTCCGGCGGCCTCACCGACCCGGCGCGGTTCGCGCACCAGCCGTGGGACCCCGACGACCATGTGCTGCGAGCCCATGCGCACGGGCTGGCGTCCGTCGACGACGAGATCAGGTCCCTGCTCGGCGAGCAGGTGTTCGCGGAGGTGCTCGCCGACGTACCCGACGAGTGGCTGGAACCCGTCCCCGGCGCGGACACCGCTGACGCCGTCCGCCAGGCCTACGTCGCGTTCCTGGTCGAGCGGCTGGCGACGCGGCAGTGGCTTCCCGCGGTGGAAGCGGCATGACCACCCTCGCCTACCAGTACGTCGTCCTGCGCTGCGTCCCGCGCGTGGAGCGCGAGGAGTTCGTCAACGTGGGCGTGGTGCTGTACTGCCAGGCGGCCGACTACCTCGACGTCCGGTGGGGCGTCGACCGGGAGCGCCTGCAGGCCCTCGCCCCGGGCCTCGACCTCGATCAGGTGTGCGAGGCCCTGGCGTTCGTGTCCGGTGTGTGTGCCGGTGACCACCGGGGCGGGACGGCCGCCCAGCAACCCATCGGCACCCGGTTCGGCTTCCTGATGGCACCCCGCAGCACGGTGCTCCAGCCGGGGCCGGTGCACGGCGGCGTGACGACCGATCCCGCCGCCGAGCTCGAGCGCCTGCTCGGCAGGCTCGTCACCAGCGAACGCTGACCCGCCCGAAAGTTTCGGGCGGGTCACCTCAGACGGGGACGAGTTCGACCGCTCCGACGGCGTAGCGGGCCAGCACCGCACGGGCGAGCTCCGGGTGGGCGCCCAGCGGCTCGGAGACCGCCACGGCGCCGGCTTCGAGGGCCAGCTCGGCGGCACGGTCGGGCAGGAAGCCCGGCGCCAGGAACATCGACGCGACGGCGATGTGGCGGCGTCCCTCGCGGCGGAAGGCGCGCACGGCCTCACCGGTGGCGGGGGGCGCGGCCGAGGCGTAGGCCGCGGTGACCGGCAGCTTGTGGCGGGTTCCCCACACCCGGGCGAGCCGGGCGACGGCCTGGTTGGCGAGCGCGTCCGACGACCCGGCCGCGGCGAGCACGAGGGCGTCGAGCTCGCGGACACGAGAGGCCTTGAGCGCCTCGCGCATCCGCAGGTCGAGGACCTCGAGGAAGCTCGGCTCCATGCCCAGGATGGAGCTGGTCCGGATCTTCAGCCCCTCGTGGCGGGCCGTGGCGGCGGCCACGGCCTCGGGCACGTCGACCTTCGCGTGGTAGGCCTCGGACAGGAGCAGCGGTACGACGACGATCTCCTCGTACTTCGCGCGCACCAGCTTGTTGACGACCGTCTGGAACGACGGCTTCGACAACTCCAGGAACGCGGGCTCGATCCGCAGGTCCGGACGCAGGGCGCGGACCTCGTCGACGAGCGCGGTGATCGTCTGGGCCGACCGCGGGTCACGGCTTCCGTGGGCCAGGGCCACCAGTGCAGGAGCAGCCATCAGCGCGGCCTCCTCTCATTCTGTGGTGAACAACGACCGACCACGCTGTCGGTTCTGGGATCTGGGTCACACTTCAGGTCACGGAGCTGGGGCATCAGTGGATCCCGCACTCGGTCTTGGACGTGCCGGCCCAGCGGCCGCTGCGCGGGTCCTCCCCAGGGGCCACCCGGCGGGTGCACGGCCAGCACCCGATGGACGGGTACCCGTCGTAGACCAGGGGGTTGACCAGCACGTGGTTGTCCTCGATGTAGCGCTCGACCTGCTCGTCGGACCAGCGGGCGAGGGGCGACACCTTCACCCTCGACTTGCGGGCGTCCCAGCCGACCACCGGCGCGATGATCCGGTCGTGGGTCTCGGCTCGGCGCAGCCCGGTCGCCCAGGCGTCGTACTGCTCCAGGGTCTTCTGGAGCGGCGCGACCTTGCGCAGCGCGCAGCACAGGTCGGGGTCGGTCTTGTAGAGGTCCTTGCCGTGGGCGGCGTCCTGCTCGGCCACGGTCTGCTCGGGGGTGACATTGACCAGGTTGACCGGCAGCGTGGCCTCGACGGCGTCGCGGGTGCCGATGGTCTCGGCGAAGTGGTAGCCGGTGTCGAGGAAGACCACGTCGACGCCCGGCGCCACCCGGGACGCGAGGTGCGCCAGGACCGCGTCGCCCATCGAGGACGTCACGCAGAACCGGTCACCGAACGTCGCGACCGCCCACTCGATGATGTGCTCGGCCGGGGCCAGCTCGAGCTCGGCCCCCACGTGCGAGACCAGTTCGCGCAGCTCCTCGGGCGACCGTCCCTCGGTGTGGGTCCCCCGGTACTCACGCGCGGAGCGCGTCGTCGCGGCGGTCACTGCTGCCCCACCGGGCGGATCATCCCGAGCATCTTCACGGTGAAGGCGCGCAGGCAGGAGCGGCACTCCCAGGAGCGGTCCTCGCCCTCGTGGGGCCACAGGTTCTCGTCCCCGCAGTAGGGGCAGTGGAAGGGCTGCGCGCGCTCGCTCATGTCCCGACCAGCTCTCGTTCGCCGCGCAGCACCGCGTCGTCGGCCCGGGTCACCCAGGTGGCGAAGGCCTCGCCGGGCTCGCGCTCGGCGAGGAATCCGGCAACCACGTTGGTGATGTAGTCGTCGAGGTCCTCGCTGGTGACCTTGTGGGCGCGCAGCTTGCGGCCGAAGGTGGTGGTCAGGCCCAGGGCGCCCCCGAGGTGGACCTGGAACCCCTCGACCTGGTTGCCGTGGCGGTCCATGACCAGCTGGCCCTTGAGGCCGATGTCGGCCACCTGGGTGCGGGCGCAGGCGTTGGGGCAGCCGTTGACGTTGACCGTGATCGGGGTGTCGAGATCGGGGAAGCGCTTCTCGAGCTCGGTCACCAGCGCCTTCGCGCGGTTCTTGGTGTCGACGATGGCGAGCTTGCAGAACTCGATGCCCGTGCAGGCCATCGTGTTCTGGCGCCAGTTGGACGGCTGCGCGGTCAGCCCGATCTTCTCCAGGTCGGCGGTGAACGCAGCCACGTCGGCGCCGTCGACGCCGAGGACGACCAGCTTCTGGTACGCCGTCAGCCGGGCGCCGCGGGCGCCGTACTCCTCGACGAGGTCGGCCAGGCCGCTCAGCGTGGTGCCGTCGATCCGGCCGACGAGCGGAGCGGCGCCGATGTAGAACTTGCCGTCCTTCTGCTCGTGCACGCCGATGTGGTCGCCCTGGCGGGCCGGCGACACGGGGGAGGGGTTGTCGAGGAGGGTGCGGCGGAGGTACTCCGACTCCAGCACCTCGCGGAACTTCTCCACGCCCCAGTCGGCGACCAGGAACTTCAGGCGGGCCTTCGAACGCAGCCGCCGGTAGCCGTAGTCGCGGAAGATCGACGCGACGCCCTCCCAGGCGTCGGCCACCTCGTCCAGCGGGATCCACACGCCGAGCTTCTGGGCGACCATCGGGTTGGTCGAGAGCCCGCCGCCCACCCACAGGTCGAAGCCGGGGCCGTGCTCGGGGTGGACGGTGCCGACGAAGGAGACGTCGTTGACCTCCGGTGCCACGTCGTGGCTGGGGTGCCCGGTCAGCGCGGTCTTGAACTTGCGGGGGAGGTTCGAGAAGTCCGGGTTGCCGATCGCGCGGCGCTTGATCTCCGCGAGCGCCTCGGACCCGTCGATGATCTCGTCCTTGGCGATCCCGGCCACGGGGGAGCCGAGGAACGGCCGCGGCGAGTCGCCGCACGCCTCGGTGGTGTCCAGCCCGACGCCCTCGAGCCGCTCCCAGATGGCGGGGACGTCCTCGATCTGGATCCAGTGGTACTGGATGTTGTTGCGGTCGGTGATGTCGGCGGTGTTGCGGGCGTACGCCGAGGAGGTCTCCCCGAGCGCGCGCAGCTGCTCGACGCCGAGGATCGCTCCGTCGGTGCGGACCCGCATCATGAAGAAGCGGTCGTCGAGCTCCTCCTCCTCGAGCATCGCCGTCTTGCCGCCGTCGAAGCCGGGGGCGCGCTGGGTGTAGAGGCCCATCCACCGGAAGCGGCCGCGGAGGTCCGCCGGGTCGATCGAGTCGAAGCCCCGCCTGGCGTAGATGTCGAGGATCCGGGAGCGGACATTGAGCGGGTTGTCGTCCTTCTTGGTCTGCTCGTTCTTGTTCAGCGGTTCGCTGTAGCCGAGAGCCCACTGGCCCTCGCCGCGCCGCGGCCGGGGCCGCGAGGTGCGGACGGTGGAATCGTTCATCGAGGAAGGTCCTTCACGCTGAGTGCCGCGCGCGACGGTGGGCGCGGATTCGAGAAAGGGGCGGCGTGGTTCAGCGGGGCCAACACAACATGCTGCGGGTACGCCCGAGGTCCACGTGGCGTCGTACCACGAGGTGCGCGTGCGTCGCAGCAGAGATCATGACGAGGAGTCTCACGGTGCGGACGGCCTGCCCACAAGCCGGAATCTCATGTTTTGAGACTCGACTCCAGAATATGAGACGCTCCGCGCCGCCGCTCCGCCTGCGGGCGCCCGGGTGTGCGGCCCACGTCACACGACGAGCGGTCACTAGGGTGTCCCCATGACTGATGCCGCGATCAGCAGTGCCTACCGCCAGATCCTCGACGTGATGGCCTCGGTCGAGCCCCGGATCGCCGAGGCGACCCGCCAGGAGCTGGCCGACCAGCGAGCCTCCCTGAAGCTGATCGCGAGCGAGAACTACGCCTCGCCCGCGGTGCTGCTCACCATGGGGACGTGGCTGAGCGACAAGTACGCCGAGGGCACGGTCGGGCACCGCTTCTACGCCGGGTGCCAGAACGTCGACACCGTCGAGTCGGTCGCCGCCGAGCACGCCCGCGAGCTGTTCGGCGCGCCGTACGCCTATGTGCAGCCGCACTCCGGCATCGACGCGAACCTGGTCGCCTACTGGTCGATCCTGGCCCACCGGGTCGAGGCGCCGGGGCTGGAGAAGCTCGGTGCCAGGAACGTCAGCGAGCTGAGCGAGGAGGACTGGGAGTCGCTGCGGCAGCAGCTCGGCAACCAGCGGCTGCTCGGCATGTCGCTCGACGCGGGAGGCCACCTCACGCACGGGTTCCGGCCCAACATCAGCGGCAAGATGTTCCACCAGAACCAGTACGGCACCGACCCCGAGACCGGGCTGCTCGACTACGACGCCGTGGCAGCCAAGGCCCGGGAGTTCCGGCCCCTGGTGCTGGTCGCCGGCTACTCCGCCTACCCCCGTCGGGTGAACTTCGCCAAGATGCGCGAGATCGCCGACGAGGTGGGCGCCACCCTGATGGTCGACATGGCGCACTTCGCGGGGCTGGTCGCCGGCAAGGTCTTCACCGGCGACGAGGACCCGGTGCCCCACGCCCACGTCACGACCACGACGACCCACAAGTCGCTGCGCGGGCCGCGGGGAGGCCTGGTGCTGGCCCAGGAGGAGTTCGCCTCCTCGGTGGACCGCGGCTGCCCGATGGTGCTCGGCGGTCCGCTGTCGCAGATGATGGCGGCCAAGGCCGTGGCGCTGGCCGAGGCGAGGCAGGACTCGTTCAGGACCTACGCCCAGCAGGTGGCCGACAACGCCAAGTCACTGGCCGACGGGTTCCTCTCGCGCGGCGCCGACCTCGTCACCGGCGGCACCGACAACCACCTGGTCCTGCTCGATGTCTCCTCGTTCGGTCTCACGGGCCGCCAGGCCGAGTCGGCGCTCCTCGACGCTGGCGTGGTGACCAACCGGAACTCGGTGCCCAACGACCCCAACGGCGCCTGGTACACCTCCGGGATCCGCCTGGGTACGCCGGCGCTGACCACGCGTGGCTTCGGGCACGACGAGTTCGACCACGTGGCCGAGCTGATCGTCCACGTCCTCTCCAACACCGAGCCCGGCACCACGAAGAAGGGCACGCCGTCCAAGGCGTCGTACACGCTGGCCGACGGCGTGGGGGACAAGGTCAAGGGCGCCTCCGCCGAGATGCTGGACAAGCACCCGCTCTACCCGGGTCTGACCCTGGCCTGACGCACGGGAGGGTGGTTTCGAGACGGGCCGTGAGACGGCCCTCCTCAACCACCGAGCACCGCCCCGGTGGTCGAGGAGGTTGCGCCAGCAACCGTCTCGAAATCACTGTCTTGGTCGCTGCAGTCCACAGGTCCCATCCGGCCCGTTGCCGTGATCGCGGCCAGTCATCAATGTGATCGCATGGCGTGGACCTACCTGCTCGAGTGCGCCGACGGCACCTACTACGTCGGCAGCACCGTGGACCTCGAACGACGGGTTGCCCAGCACGACGCCGGCGAGGGAGCGGCCTACACGCGCCGTCGTCGTCCGGTTCGCCTGGTGTGGGCCGCGCAGTTCGACCGGATCGACGAGGCGTTCGCCTTCGAGAAGCGGGTTCAGGGCTGGAACCGCCGGAAACGCCGTGCCCTCATCGAGGGCCGGTGGGACGCGCTCCCTGAACTGGCCAGCAGGAGCTGGGCCGCCCGTCGGGCGCGCGAGTAGCGCAGGTGGTTTCGAGACGGGCGTGAGACGGCCCTCCTCAACCACCGAGCACCGCCCCGGTGGTCGAGGAGGTTGCGCCAGCAACCGTCTCGAAACCTCCGAGGAACCGGCTCAGCCGACGGTGGGGGTGGTGCGCTCCACGATCGCGCGGAGGTCGCCGCTCGTGAGGGTGCCGAAGGTGCCGTCGTAGGACGAGCCGAGGCGCGAGGCGCAGAACGCGTCCGCCACCTCGGGCGGGGCGAACCGGACCAGCAGCGACCCCTGGAGGCAGGCAGCCATCCGGCCGGCCAGCCGGCGGGCGGACTGCTCGAGCGTCGCCTCGTCGCCCAGCAGGGCGAGGGCGTCGTCGACGGCACGGTCGAGCCGCGGGTCCGCGCCGCGTGCCAGCCCCACCTCGGTGATCCACGCCTCCAGGGCCGCGGGTTCGCGGGCCAGGGCCCGCAGCACGTCGAGGGCGTTGACGTTGCCCGAGCCCTCCCACACCGAGTTCAACGGCGCCTCGCGGTAGAGCAGCGGCATCACCGACTCCTCGACGTAGCCGTTCCCGCCCAGGCACTCGAGTGCCTCCGCGACCATCGCCGGTGTGCGCTTGCAGACCCAGAACTTCGCGAGCGGCAGCGCGATCCGGCGCAGGGCAGCCTCGTGCGGGTCGTGGAGGTTGTCGACCGCGGCGGCCAGCCGGACGGCGACGGCCGTGGCGGCCTCGGACTCGACCGCCAGGTCGGCGACGACGTTCTGCATCAACGGCTTGTCGGCGAGCAGGCCCCCGAAGGCGGAGCGGTGGGCGACGTGCCAGGACGCCTCCGAGACCGCACGGCGCATCAAAGCGGCGGATCCGAGCACGCAGTCGAGCCGGGTCGCGTTGACCATCTCGATGATGGTGCGGACCCCGCGGCCCTCGTCCCCGAGACGACGGGCGACGGTGCCGTCGAACTCCAGCTCGCTGGAGGCGTTGGAGCGGTTGCCCAGCTTGTCCTTGAGCCGGACCACGTCGAGCTGGTTGCGCGTCCCGTCCGGCAGCACCCGGGGTACGACGAAGCAGGTGACCCCTCCGTCCGTCTGGGCGAGGACGAGGAACATGTCGTTCATCGGGGCCGACGTGAACCACTTGTGTCCGTGCAGGGTGTACTCGCCGTCGACCGAGGTCGGGCGGGCCGTCGTCACGTTGGCGCGGACGTCGGAGCCACCCTGCTTCTCGGTCATCCCCATGCCCGCGAGGGCGCCACGCTTCTCCGACGCCGGCCGCAGCCCCGGGTCGTAGCTGGTGGAGGCCAGCAGCGGGACCCACTCCTTCGCGACGGCGTCGTCGACCCGCAGCGCCGGCACGGCGGCGTACGTCATCGAGATCGGGCAGCCGTGGCCGGGCTCGGTGTGCGACCAGGCGAGGAACCCGGCAGCCCGGCGGACGTGCGCGTGCGGCGACTCGGACTCCCAGGGCGCGGCGGCCAGCCCGTGCCCGACCGCGCGTTCCATGAGCCAGTGCCACGAGGGGTGGAAGGCGACCTCGTCGACCCGGTTTCCGTAGCGGTCGTACGGGCGCAACGTGGGGTGGTTCTCGTTGGCCAGGATCCCGTGCTCGCGGGCGTCGGGGGTTCCGGCCTCGACACCCAGCGGCGCCAGGTCGTCGACGACCTCGGCGGAGGCGTGCCGGGTGACCGCCTCGACCAGTGCGATGTCGGAGGTGATCACGTTGTGCCCGACCAGCGGGGGCGCCTGGTTGGTCGCGACCCGGATCTCGCCTCGCGTTCTGGGGGCATCCATGTGGATACCGTAGGCCCATGGGCGCCACGGAGAGCCACTCCGGTCCCCGGGCCGCACGGCTGCCCGGGTGGGTGCCTGCGTGGGGGCACAGGCTGGGTGGGGTGCTCTGGCGGCTGATCGTCTCCACCGTCGGCAGCTGCATGCGCCACCGCGTCACCGGCCTGGCGGGTGAGGCGGCCTTCTTCGCGATCCTGTCGGTGCCGCCGCTGATCTTCATGTTGGCCGGCGGCATCGGCTTCGTCAGCGAACGGTTCACGCCGGCGCAGATCGCCGACGTCCGTGACGCCATCATCGCCCTGTCGGAGCGGGCGCTCACCGACCGCGCGGTGGACCGGATCATCGTCCCCACGATCAACGACGTCCTCGACGAGCCGCGCTTCGACGTGATCTCGCTCGGGTTCGTGCTGGCGCTGTGGTCGGGCTCGCGGGCGCTCAACGTCTTCATCGACACCATCACCGTCATGCACGGGCTGGGCGGACACCGGGGCATCGTGAAGACCAGGGCTCTGTCGTTCGTGCTCTACATCCTGGCCATGGTCACGGGCGTGGTCACGCTGCCGCTGGTGGTGGCCGGCCCGACGCTCGTACGACGCGTGCTGCCGAACCGGTCCGAGTTCCTGATGTCGTTCTACTGGCCGACGATCATCGTGCTGTGCATCTGCTTCCTGGCCACGCTCTACCACGTGTCGGTGCCCGTGCGGACCAACTGGAGCTTCAACCTGCCGGGTGCGACGTTCGCGCTGGGGGCCTGGGTGGCCGGGTCGGCCATGCTCCGATGGGTGCTGACGGTGACGGCCGCCGACTCCAGGTCGATCTTCGGACCACTGGCCGCGCCCATCGCCGTACTCCTGTGGCTCTACCTGCTGGCGCTGGCAGTCCTGATCGGCGCCGCGGTCAATGCCTCTTTCGACAGTGTGTTCCCGCAGAAGGCGACCACGCGTGCGCGGCGCGAACTCGTGCACCGACTGCGGCATCGGATGACGACTCGCGAGCCGCCGGTCGAGTAGGTTCGGGGCGTGGCTGCCCCAACCGAGTCCTTTGCGGAGGCCTCCCGCGGACGGATCTCGCTGCCGGAGAAGGTGCGGTCGCCGTGGTGGGAGCTGGGCCGCCGGATGCTGGCCGCGTTCGCGATCCTCGTCGGCACGATGCTGCTCGTCTACTTCGACCGGGACGCCTACACCGACAACAACGACCCGGAGCGGGCCGTCGGCATGGTCGACGCCATCTACTACACGACGGTCACACTCAGCACGACCGGGTACGGCGACATCGCGCCCGTCGAGGCCCACGCCCGCCTGATCAACGCGTTCGTCATCACTCCGCTCAGGATCGCGTTCCTGGTCCTGCTGATCGGCACCACCCTGGAGGTCCTGGCCTCGCAGGGCCGCGAGATATTCCGGATCTCCCGGTGGAGGAAGAGCATGGGACAGCACGTCGTCGTCATCGGCTACGGCACCAAGGGTCGCAGCGCCGTCGAGACGCTGATCAACAACGGGCAGGACCGCGACGGCATCGTGGTGGTCGACTCCGGGGCGGCGGCGCTCGAGGACGCCCACACCGACGGACTGGCAGTCGTCACGGGCGACGCCACCCGGCGTGAGGTGCTGCGCCGTGCGGGGGTGGCCAACGCCAGCCACGTCATCATCACCACCGACCGCGACGACTCCAACGTGCTCGCCACGCTGACGGTGCGCCAGCTCAACCCGAAGGCGCTGATCGTCGCGGCGGTGCGGGAGCAGGAGAACGTCGCGCTGATGCGGCAGTCCGGTGCCGACTCGGTGATCACCTCCTCCGATGCCGTCGGCCGCCTGATCGGGCTCTCGTCGCTGTCGCCGACGCTGGGCTCGGTGATGGAGGACCTCCTGACCTACGGCGAGGGCCTCGAGGTCGCCGAGCGGGACCTGCTGGTCTCCGAGGTGGGCCAGCCGCCGCAGTCGCTGCCCGACCAGGTCGTCGCGGTGGTGAGGGACGAGAGGGTCTACCGCTACTTCGATCCCGTCGTGACGCAGCTGGCCCGGGGTGACCGGCTGATCGTCGTACGCCCGGCGAAGGAGCTGCCGTGGGCGCCGCGGCCTGGCACCCACGACGAGGAGTTCGCCACCGAGGAGCCCTGATGGCACGGCCGGCCGCGCCGGATGACCGGGAGCGCCCGCCGCGTCGCGACGGTGGGGGAAGGTCGAGCATCTTCCTTCGCCCCTGGCTCTCGGCGTAGAGTGCCCCGTGGGCGCGTTGCCCGAGACCCCGACAAATGCCGCTGGCCGGGCAGGAGCAAAGGAGGCGGGGTCGTGCGGATCCAGGTAGCGATGATCTTGCCGCTCGAGGCGCGCAGCGTCCCTCTGGTCCGGCGCACCGTCGCGACAGCGCTGTCGAGTGCGGGCGTCGCGGAGGACTGTGTGGGCGAGGTGGAGGTCGCACTCTCGGAGGCCTGTACCAACGTCTACCGCCACGCGGGTGAGAGTGCGTCGTACGAAGTGGTGATCACCATCGGCGACGAGCGGCTGACCGTGGACGTGCTGGACTCCGGGGGCGGCTTCGACGGGGAGAAGGCGGCCTCGGCGGACATGGCCGAGCTGGATGCCGAGGGCGGTCGAGGGATTGCCCTGATGCGCGCTCTCAGTGATCGTGCGGTGTTCGACACCGTCACCGACGGAGGTGGCGGTTCGGTGCACCTGATGAAGAACCTGCGCTGGGCCGATGGCGGCGCCGGGTGGCCCAGAGACACCGAAGCAGCCCTGGACGGCTCGCCGCCGAAGAGCTCCTGAGCGACGTTCGGATGGTCGCGCGGCGTTTCACGTGATGTTCACGTCGCGTCGGCACCGTTGGACCAACGAGTCCAGATGAGGGCTCGGTCCCCACATCCAGGTAGGGGAGGGCCCAGCGAACCTGTCCCTTCTCCCGATGCCTGCCAAAGTCCGGATCGCCCTGTACGGGCCATGAACCCGGGTCGACATCACCCAGGGCTCGCCCCCAGCCCGCGTCGCCCCGGCCGCTCCGCTGGAGCGGAACCATGGCGCGGCAGCGTTTGCGTCGTCTCCACGAAACGCTGCCGCGCCTGTTCCCGCGCCAGCACTGCGACGGGCGCCCGCCAGAACGCCTGCCGGAGCGCCGGCCCCGAGCTCCGGCGCCGGCCGGCGAGCACGGCAGCGGTCGCAGGGACTCGTCAAGACCGCCGCCGTGTCGCCGTGATCCCGTTCCGGGGAGCAGCAGGCTCGCAGTGGGGTGTCGATCCTGCTCCACAGGAACGCTAGCCGCGCGGCCCGCCTGGAAGGCGAACGTGACGGACCGGTCACGGACCCGTCATGGACGGGTCAGGCACGCACGAGGCCGGACCCCGATGCGGGATCCGGCCTCATCTGCCGTGTAGCTGGTGGGCGATACTGGGTTTGAACCAGTGACCTCTTCCGTGTCAAGGAAGCGCGCTACCGCTGCGCCAATCGCCCTTGTGTCCACCACACTCCCATACGGGACCTGCGGTGTTCGAGGTGGAGACGGGATTTGAACCCGTGTAGACGGATTTGCAGTCCGTTGCCTCGCCTCTCGGCCACTCCACCGTGGAGGCGCTTCTCCGAGCGGACGACGAGGCTCGAACTCGCGACCTCAACCTTGGCAAGGTTGCGCTCTACCAACTGAGCTACGTCCGCCTGCGACAAGCCCCGGGGGGCGAGTGCGTGAGAACAGTAGCCGATGCCCGAATGGTCGCAAAATCCAACACCCGCACGAGTGTTGACCTGCCCGGTGGCATCCGACGGGCCTCCTAGAGTGGCCCCATGCGCGCGTGGATGAACGGTGAACTCCTGTCGGACCCGGGAGCGCCCGCGGTGCTGCTCACCGACCACGGGCTGACGGTCGGGGACGGCGTCTTCGAGGCCGTCAAGGTGGTGGACGGTCAGCCGTTCGCGCTCACCGCCCACCTCGAGCGGCTGGCCAGGTCGGCCGCCGGCATGGGGCTGCCCGCGATCGACGACGAGGCTTGCCGCTCAGGTGTGGCCGCGGTGCTGGACGGTCCGGAGCTGCCGCTGGGGCGGATCCGGATCACCTACACAGGTGGCCCGGCCCCCCTCGGCTCCGGACGTGGTGACGAGCCTCCGACGCTGATCGTGGTCGCCGACCGCATGGACCCGTGGCCGGAGGCGACAGCCGTGGCCACCGTCCCGTGGCCGCGCAACGAGCGGGGGGCGCTGGCCGGCGTCAAGACCACGTCGTACGGCGAGAACGTGGTGGCGCTCGCCCGCGCCGCGTCCCAGGGGGCCAGCGAGGCGATCTTCGCCAACCTCGCCGGCAACCTGTGCGAGGGCACGGGCTCCAACGTGTTCTACGTCGTCGACGGCGAGCTGCGCACCCCCACCCTCGAGAGTGGTTGCCTGGCGGGGATCACCCGGGCGCTGGTCCTGGAGTGGTACGGCGGTGTCGAGGTGGACGAGCCGCTGGAGGTCGTGGCGCGGGCCAGCGAGGTGTTCCTGGCCTCCACGACGCGCGACGTCCAGGCCGTCTCCCGCTGGGACGACCGCGAGCTCGCCGCCCCTGGTCCGGTGACACAGGAGATCCGCGAGATGTGGGCCAAGCGGGAGCCCGAGCTACTCGGACTCTGAGAGCCGCATCAGGTCGGTGATGATCGCGTCGACGTCGAAGTGAGAGGACTCGCTGCCGAAGGGAACCATCGCGAGGGTCCTGGTGAGGAACCGGTACAGCTCGCGGGTGGACGCCTGGGCCACGAACCTGCCGTCGGGGGAGTGGAACTCGAACACCACGACCCCGCTGCCGTCCTCGTCGAGGCCGGGACGCAGCCGCAGGTCGCCGTCGCCGGCGGGATCGGTCAGTCCCTGTGCGAGGAGCGAGCGGCCCATCGCCCACCTGATGGTGGAGGCCCCGGAGCCGAAGGTGATCCACACGGCGAACGGGTCACGGCTGTCGTACTCGAACACCGCGTCGAGCTCCACGCTGCCCGGCGCGCCATGGTGCGCGCGCAGCGTCACGTGCTGGGCCAGCACCGGTGTGATCGGCTGCGACGTCATCGTGAGCTCCGCGGGGTCGAGGTTGTCACGATTGTGACGGCGGATCCGGCGCCGTGTGACGCAAATCGGGAAACTGGGCGAGCGGGGCGTGCCGGGGCCGTGGAGCACCCTCAGCGGAATGTGAGTCGCGGCAGGCCATGCGCTAGGGTTTCGCACCGCACGACAGGGGCGATTGGCGCAGTGGTAGCGCGCTTCGTTCACACCGAAGAGGTCACTGGTTCGAACCCAGTATCGCCCACCGATGCGCCGGAGCCGGAGGCTCGAGGAGTCTCCGGCTCCGTGGCGCACGTGGCGTCTACGTCATCCGCGGACCCTCTGGCCGATGATCACGAACCTGTCGGTCCGTCCGATGACCTTGCCCCTGCGGGTCATCAGCGTCATGTCGTTGCGGAAGGTGCCGCCCTTCACGCGCGTCCGTCGTCCTCCGAAGCCGGCGTACCCCGGGGGGCGGTTCCGGGCGCGGAGGAAGGTGTCGATCGGACCGTTGCAGCGCCCGTGGCGCTCCAGGGAGCAGAACCTGTCGATCGTGAGGTCCACGTTGCGCTGCTCCCGGGGAGTGATCGCGCGGAACCGGGTCCGCCCGTAGGGGTGCTCCAGGAAGTATCGGCCCCGGTGGTTGAGGTGGCCCCGGATCCGGAGCCGCTGGAAGACGATCGGCCGCTGCCCGGCAAAGGCCGCCTCGAGAGCGAACTCGACATCGATCGGCCCGCGCCTGGTGCGCATCCTCGATGTCGCCATCCAGTAGAACGCCTCACCGTCGGGCGCCACCAGGTCACCCGGGACGGCTCCCAGGCAGCGGATGGTGCCGTCCTCGCACAAGCGCAGCATCATGCCGCGGTCGTCCGTGTAGTGCCGCGGGAAGCCGCGGTTGTCGAGACGCCCCGTGCGGTGGGTGTTCAGGCTGTAGGTGGGCACCGTCGCGGCAATGAGCGCGGCGATGATGGTCCCGACCACGAGGGCCAGGAATGCGGTACGGCGACTCCTGCTGCTGGATCTGGGTTGCACGGCACTCCCTTCGGAGGCAATCGGGGTCCCACCCCGGTCGAACGTGGCTCCCGACGGCCACGGTCGGCGTGTGGATGGGACCGTCAACAAGAAAACATGGGGGTCCTCATCGGTTGGCGAGCCGGCTGATCCTGCGGCCCATGACCGCGAACCTGTCGGTGCTCCCGATGACGGTGCCGTCGGCACTGCTCAGGACCAGGTCGTTGCGGACGGTTCCGCCCAGAACAGGCGTCCGCCGTCCGCCGAAGCCGAGGTACCCCTTGGGTGGGGGGATCGCGGCCCGAAGGAAGTTGGTGATCCGGCCCTCGCAGGCACCGCCGCGCTCGATCGAGCAGCGCCGGTCCCGGGTGAAGTCCACGTTGCGCTGCTCGGTGGGTGTGATCGCCCGGAAGCTGGTGCTGCCGTAGGGATGGTCGAGGACGTAGCCGCCTGCCTCGTCGAGGTGGCCCCGGATCCGGATCCGGTCGAAGACGATGGGGAGCCGTCCGCGAGCGCCGGCGAAGGCGGCCTCGAGGGCGAACTCGACATCGATCGGTCCGCGGCTGGTGCGGACCGTGGCGGTGGCCATCCAGTAGAAGGCCTCGCCGTTGGGCGGGACCAGGTCGCCGCGTCTGGCTCCCTGGCACTGCCGGGTCCCGGTCTCACACAGCCTCAGGGAGACGCCCCTGTCGTCGGTGTAGAAGAGCGGGAACCCGCGGTTGTCGAGACGCCCGGTCAGACGGGTGTTGATGCTGTAGGTCGGGACGGCCGCCGCGAGAAGGGCGGCGAGGGCGGTTCCAGCCACGAGGAGCAGAAGCAAGGCCCGGCGTCGTGCGGGCGGGGTGGTGCGGGGCACGGTTCTCCCTTCGCAGGCAATCGGGGCCCCACCCCGTTTGGCACGGCTCCCGACGGCCGTTCCGGCAACGGTGCACCCGGAGCGTCAACAGCGTGAAAAACGGCTCCCACCCCGGCATGGCACCATCGCCGGGTGGCGATCAGGGCGGTGGTGCTGGACATCGGCGGAGTGCTCGAGGTCATCGACGACTCGATCTTCCCCGGCAGCTGGCCGGAGCGTCTGGGGATGAGCGAGCAGGACTTCGCCGCGCAGCTCCGGCCGCTCACTGGTGACGCGACGCTGGGAAGGCTGACCGAGACGGCCCTGCACGCGGAGTGGCAGCGCCGCCTCGGTCTCACCCACGGCCAGCTCGCCGAGATGAGGGCAGATTGCTGGCGCTGGTACGTCGGCACGCTGGACCGCGCCCTCTTCGACTGGTTCGCCGCGGTCCGGAGTCGTCAGCTGAAGGCCGGGATCCTCAGCAACTCCGGGCCGGGGGCCCGCGAGGCCGAGCGCCACCACGGCTTCGAGGACGTCGCCGACGACATCGTCTACTCCCACGAGGTGGGCCTGATGAAGCCGGACCCGGCTGCCTACGCGCTGACCGGAGCTCGCCTGTCGGTGGAGCCGCACGAGGTGGTGTTCCTCGATGACGCACCGCTCAACGTCGAGGGCGCGCGTGCCGCCGGCTGGCACGCCGTACACCACGTGTCGACGCCTGAGTCCATCGCGGAGCTCGAGCGGATCATCGCCGCCGAGGGGCACTGAGGCGATCCGGCGGAAACTACCGCGAAGTGCCCCGAGGTCGGCCGATACGATCGACCGGTCCGACCGCAGCCCGCGCCCGACAGACGCCCCGACATATTCAAGGAGTCGTTCCGTGCCCGACATCAAGGTCGTCCTCGTCCACGCCGGTGAGCGTGAGGAGCGGGCGGTGACGACGGGCACCAAGGCCTGGGAGCTCTTCCAGGACGATGCCTCGATCGTGGCCGCGCGGGTCGCCGGCCAGCTGCGGGACCTCGCCCACGAGCTCGCCGACGGAGACGACGTCGAGGGCGTCGCCATCGACAGCCCCGACGGACGCGACATCCTGCGGCACTCGACCGCGCACGTGCTCGCCCAGGCGGTGCAGGACCTCTATCCGGACGCGAAGCTCGGGATCGGGCCGCCGATCGAGAACGGCTTCTACTACGACTTCGACGTCGCGGTGCCCTTCCACCCCGGGGACCTCGAGAAGATCGAGACCCGCATGCGCAAGATCATCAAGGAGAACCAGCGCTTCTCCCGACGTCCGGTGTCCGACGCCGACGCCCTCGACGAGCTCCAGGACGAGCCCTACAAGATCGAGCTGATCGGGCTGAAGGGCGCGGGTGACGTCGCCGAGGCGGCCGAGGGCGCGAGCGTCGAGGTGGGGGCCGGTGAGCTCACGATCTACGACAACGTCAACCGCAAGGGCGAGGTGGCCTGGAGCGACCTCTGCCGGGGGCCGCACCTGCCCACCACGAAGCGCATCCCGGCGTTCAAGCTGATGCGGAGCGCTGCGGCGTACTGGCGTGGCGACGAGAAGAACCAGCAGCTCCAGCGGATCTACGGCACGGCGTGGGAGACCAAGGAGGCGCTCGAGGAGCACCTCCACCGGATCGAGGAGGCCGAGCGGCGCGACCACCGCCGGCTCGGCCGCGAGCTCGACCTCTTCAGCTTCCCCGACGAGATCGGCTCCGGCCTGGCGGTGTTCCACCCGAAGGGCGGGGTGCTGCGCAAGGAGATGGAGGACTACTCGCGGCGGCGGCACGTCGAGGAGGGCTACGAGTTCGTCAACAGCCCCCACATCACCAAGGCGCAGCTGTTCGAGGTCTCCGGGCACCTCGACTGGTACGCCGACGGCATGTACCCCCCGATGCATCTCGACGAGGTGGCCGACGACCGGGGCAACGTGACCAAGGCCGGCCAGGACTACTACCTCAAGCCGATGAACTGCCCCTTCCACTGCCTGATCTTCCGGGCCCGGGGCCGGTCCTACCGGGAGCTGCCGCTGAGGCTCTTCGAGTTCGGCGCCGTCTACCGCTACGAGAAGTCGGGCGTGGTCCACGGCCTGACCAGGGTGCGCGGGCTGACCATGGACGACGCCCACATCTACGTCACCCGCGACCAGATGCACGCCGAGCTCACCCGCACCCTGCGGTTCGTGCTCGACCTGCTCAAGGACTACGGCCTCGACGACTTCTACCTCGAGCTGTCCACCAAGGATCCCGAGAAGTTCGTCGGCTCCGACGAGCTCTGGGACGAGGCGACCGCCACCTTGCAGCAGGTGGCCGACGACTCCGGGCTCGAGCTGGTGCCCGACCCCGGCGGTGCCGCGTTCTACGGGCCGAAGATCTCGGTCCAGGCCAAGGACGCCATCGGCCGCACCTGGCAGATGTCCACCGTGCAGCTCGACTTCAACCTGCCGGAGCGGTTCGGCCTCGAGTACACCGCCGCCGACGGGTCGCGGCAGCGGCCGGTCATGATCCACCGTGCGCTGTTCGGCTCCATCGAGCGGTTCGTGGGCGTGCTGACCGAGCACTACGCCGGGGCGTTCCCGCCGTGGCTGGCGCCGGTCCAGGTCCAGGCCATCCCGATCGCCGAGCGCCACAACGAGTACCTGACCGAGGTGGCCCGGCAGATGAGCGCTCGCGGGCTCCGGGTCGAGGTCGACGACTCCGATGACCGGATGCAGAAGAAGATCCGCAACGCGCAGCTGCAGAAGGTGCCGTTCATGGTCATCGCCGGCGACCAGGACATGGAGGCCGGAGCGGTGTCCTTCCGCTACCGCGACGGGCACCAGGACAACGGCGTCCCGATCGGCGAGGCGGTCGACCGGGTGGTGCAGGCGGTCGAGTCCCGGGTCCAGGTCTGAGCCCGGGTCAGCCGACGGGGTAGGGGTGCGCCGCTGACCGCCCCTGGAACGCAAGGATGGCGGGGTTGACCACGTGACCGTCACGGATCTCGGTCGCGCGGCGCAGGGTCTCGTCCGCGTCCCACGAGTCCGGCCCCTCCAGGATCGGCCGCAGGAACGGGATCAGCGCCTGGCTGTTCTCCCAGGTCGCGGAGTTCCACAGGTACGACGGGCTGTGGTCGACGGCGTAGTAGCCGATCCGGTTGCCGACCTCGAACATCGGGTCGTCGAACGTCGTGGGACGGGCCCAGCTGAACCCCATGGCTTCGTCGCACGACACGTCCACGATCAGGCTCCCGGGGCGGAAGGCCGCCAGATCCTCGAGTGTCAGATACGTGAGCGGAGCCGCGGTGTCCTGAAGAGTGCAGTTGACGACGATGTCGCTCTGGGCCAGGAAGGACGCGACCGGCACGCGACCGCGCTCGGTGGTCACCTCGCTCAGGTGCGGCGCGTGGGCGTCATGGTCGAACTGGAAGATCCGGACCGAGTGGATGGGGGAGCCCACCGCAGCGACCCCGCGTGTGGTCAGCACCCGCACGTCGTGCACGCCGTGGGCGTTGAGCGCGGTGACCGCTCCGCGTGCGGTGGCCCCGAAGCCGATCACCACGGCGCTCAGCCTGCGGCCGTAGTCGCCCGTGGAGCCGGTCAGCTGCAGCGCGTGCAGCACCGAGCAGTAGCCCGCCAGCTCGTTGTTCTTGTGGAACACGTGCACCCCGACGCTGCCGTCCCGCGTCCAGTGGTTCATCGCCTCGAACGCGATCAGGGTCAGCTGCCGGTCGATCGCGATCTGGGTGAGGACCGGGTCCTGGACGCAGTGCGGCCATCCCCACAGCACCTGGCCAGCCGTCATCGCGGACGCGTCGGCGTGCTGCGGCTTGGGCAGCAGGACCACGTCCGACCCCGACAGGAGCTCCTCACGCGAGGCGAAGCCGCCCACCCACTCGGACAGCTCGGCGTCAGGGACGCCGAACCCGTGGCCGTATCCGTGCTCGAGGGT
Source organism: Nocardioides sp. (assembly GCF_035703625.1). GTDB lineage: Bacteria > Actinomycetota > Actinomycetes > Propionibacteriales > Nocardioidaceae > Nocardioides. Next base: position 33,042 of record NZ_DASSXS010000215.1, read on the forward strand.
GATCTGTCCACGGATGTCGGGATCCAGGAGTGGCAGATGCTCCGGGTGAAGGGGTAGCCGGTGCTCGTTCTCCTTGGCCGAGGTGCCGATGACCCCGAGCCGGAGGAGAGTCACTTCTTGCCGTGATCGAGCTTGTCGGAGAAGGTCTGCTGCTGGGCCTTTTCGCGCTTGTCAGCCCGCTTCTCCTTGATGGACTTCGCGGACTTCTTGGACATGGCCTGCCGTGGCGACTTGTCGCTCATCGTGGCTCCCTGATCGAGAGCCTGGATGGCTCCGTTCGCCCAGCCTACGCCGCGGGCCCGGCCGACCCGTCATCCCGGCCGGGCGGCCCCCTAGGATCGGTCGCCATGGGTGATCCGGGCGAGACCGTGCGACAGGACGGCGCCGGCGAGGGCGACGGGCTGGACCGGCTGTGGACGCCGCACCGGCTGGCCTACATCCGCGGCGAGAACAAGCCGGCCGACGCGACGTCGGGGGAGTGCCCCTTCTGCCGGGTCCCTGAGCTCGACGACGCCGACGGACTCGTCGTACGTCGCGGCGAGTCGGTGTACGCCGTGCTGAACCTCTACCCCTACGCGCCGGGTCACCTGATGGTCTGCCCATACCGGCACATCGCCGACTACACGGAGACCAGCCCCGAGGAGGCCGAGGAGATGGGTCTGCTGACGCGGCAGGCGATGACGGTGATCAGGTCGGTGTCGGGCGCGGGCGGGTTCAACATCGGGATGAACCAGGGGGCCGTGGCCGGGGCCGGGATCTCGGCGCACCTGCACCAGCACGTCGTCCCGCGATGGCCGGGGGACCAGAACTTCATGCCGATCATCGGCCGGACGAAGACCCTTCCCGAGCTGCTCGCCGACACCCGCGACCTGCTGGCCGCGGCCTGGTCGATCTGACGAGATCGCGTCATTGTGACTTGGGGTAGCCCGCAGGGATAGTGGGTGGGGTGCGGCGTCGCTGGGGCGCTGCCTGGACCATGAGGGGTGGTCATGTACGCGCGCTCCACGACGATCACCGGACGAACCGAGGCCATCGACGAGTGCATCGCCTTCGTCCGCGACCGGGTTCAGCCCGCGGTCACGGGGATGGACGGCTGCCTGGGTTTGTCGATGGTGGTGGACCGTGCATCCGGCCGCTGCATCGCCACCAGCGCCTGGGAGAACGAGGAGTCGCTGGTCTTCGCCGAGGACGTGGTGGCCGAGTTCCGTGCCCGGATGGCGAAGATTCTGGGCGGTGACCCCCAGGTGGACCGCTGGGAGGTCGCCCTCATGCACCGGGTCCAGCCCGCCGGCGACGGCACCTGCTGCCGCATCGTCTGGGCGAGACCCCAGGACCTCCACGTGATGCAGGAGCGGTTCCGCTCCACGATCCTGCCGCAGATCGAGACCTTCGACGGCTTCTGCAGCGTCAGCATGCTCACCGACCGGCTCGAGCGCCGGATCTGCACCACCACGACGTTCGACTCCCGCGCGGCCCTCGACGCCAGCCGGGAGCGGGCACTCTCGCTGCGTGAGCGCGCCGGCCGCGAGACCGACGTGGAGTTCCTCGAGGTCGCGGAGTTCGAGCTCGCCCTCGCGCATCTCCGCATCCCCGAGCTCGTCTGACCCACGCGCTCGCCACAGGCAGGACCGCGGTCTCCCCGGGGCGGCACCGGGGAGACCGCCGGTCCCGGTAGCCTGCCGCCACCATGTTGGACCGCTTCAAGACCTTCTGGCAGACGAAGGCACTCGCCCCGTTCATCCGGCTGTTCCTGCGCCTCGGGATCAGCCCCGACGCGGTGACCCTCGTGGGCACCTTGGGCGTCTCAGCCGGCGCGCTCGCGTTCTTCCCGCAGGGGATGATCTGGCAGGGCGTGCTGGTGATCACCGCCTTCGTGTTCAGCGACCTGATCGACGGACAGATGGCGCGCACCCTGGGGCGCAAGGACATGTTCGGCGCGTTCCTCGACTCGACGCTCGACCGGGTCGCCGACGCCGCCCTCTTCGGGGGGATCGCGCTCTACTTCGCGTGGGTCACCGAGCAGAGGATGTATCTCGTCCTGAGCCTGGTGGTGCTCGCCATGGGCGCGGTGACGTCGTACGCGCGGGCCAAGGCCGACCACCTCGGCTACGACGCCAAGGTCGGGGTGGCCGAGCGACCCGATCGTCTCGTCGGACTCCTGGTCCCGGCCTTCTTCGCCGACGTGCTCGATCTGCCGGTGCTGCTCGAGATCTCGATGTGGGTCCTGGCGATCGCGAGCACGGTGACGGTGGTGCAGAGGATCTGGGTGGTCCGCCGCCAGGCACTCGCCGGGAAGGGCGCGCAGGCAGGCCCAGTGACAGGGTCGGGGACAGGGTCGGGGACAGGCTCCCCGAATGGGTGAGCCCGGGCGTGTCGCCGTACGATTGCGGCATGGCTGACACCACCCCCGCGGAGGGGACGACCACGGGAACCAACCGCGTCAAGCGGGGCATGGCCGAGATGCTCAAGGGCGGCGTGATCATGGACGTGGTCACCCCTGACCAGGCCAAGATCGCCGAGGACGCCGGCGCGGTCGCCGTGATGGCGCTGGAGCGTGTGCCCGCCGACATCCGGGCCCAGGGCGGCGTGTCCCGCATGAGCGACCCGGACATGATCGACGGCATCATCGAGGCCGTCTCCATCCCGGTCATGGCCAAGGCGCGGATCGGCCACTTCGCCGAGGCGCAGGTCCTGCAGAGCCTGGGCGTCGACTACGTCGACGAGTCCGAGGTGCTCAGCCCCGCCGACTACGCCAACCACATCGACAAGTGGGCGTTCACGGTTCCGTTCGTGTGTGGGGCCACCAACCTGGGCGAGGCATTGCGCCGGATCACCGAGGGTGCGGCGATGATCCGCTCCAAGGGGGAGGCCGGGACCGGTGACGTGTCCAACGCCGTGACCCACATGCGCACCATCCGCGCCGAGATGCGGCGACTCCACGCCCTGGAGGGCGACGAGCTCTACGTCGCGGCCAAGGAGCTGCAGGCGCCGTACGACCTGGTCAAGGAGGTCGCGGAGGCGGGCAAGCTCCCCGTGGTGCTCTTCACCGCCGGCGGCATCGCCACTCCCGCCGACGCGGCGATGATGATGCAGCTCGGCGCCGAGGGGGTCTTCGTCGGCTCGGGCATCTTCAAGTCCGGGAACCCGGCCCAGCGCGCGGAGGCGATCGTCAAGGCCACCACGTTCTACGACGACCCCGACGTGGTCGCCAAGGTCTCCCGGGGGCTCGGCGAGGCGATGGTCGGCCTCAACGTCGACGAGATCCCGGAGCCGCACCGGCTCTCCGAACGCGGCTGGTGAGCGAAGCGAGAGAGCGCAGCGGCCAGAACCTGACCGGGGACAGTGCCTGCGCGCTCGAGCTGCGAGCTCGCCCGAGGGAACCGTGAGCGAAGCGAGAGAGCGCAGCCGCCCGAACCCGACCGGGGAGAGTGCCTGGGCGCTCGAACTGCGAGCTCGCCCGAGGGAACAGTGAGCGAAGCCGGCCGACGGCCGACCATCGGCGTCTTCGCGCTGCAGGGAGATGTCCGCGAGCACCTGCGCGTGCTCACCGACCTCGGCGTCCGGGCCACGGCGGTACGCCGCCCGGCGGAGCTGGA
>NZ_DASSXS010000244.1:0-2628 GCF_035703625.1 Nocardioides sp.
GACGACCGGTCCGAGGACAACCAGCGCGCCATCCTGCGCCGCGCCTTCGACCGGGGCGTCACCCACTTCGACCTCGCCAACAACTACGGCCCGCCCTACGGCCGCGCCGAGGAGAACTTCGGCCGCTACCTCGCCGACGACTTCAAGCCCTACCGCGACGAGCTGGTCATCTCGACCAAGGCCGGCTACGACATGTGGCCGGGCCCGTACGGCCAGGGCGGGGGCTCGCGGAAGTACGTCCTGTCCAGCCTCGACCAGTCACTGACCCGGATGGGGCTCGACTACGTCGACATCTTCTACAGCCACCGCTTCGACCCGGAGACACCGGTCGAGGAGACGATGATGGCGCTGGACACCGCCGTACGGCAGGGCAAGGCGCTCTACGCCGGCATCTCCTCGTACTCCGCGGCCAGGACCCGCGAGGCCGCCACCATTGCGCGCGACCTCGGTACGCCGCTGCTGATCCACCAGCCGTCGTACTCCATGCTCAACCGCTGGATCGAGGAGGACCTGCTCGATGAGCTCGAGGAGCAGGGCATGGGCTGCATCGTGTTCACGGCGCTGGCGCAGGGCCTGCTGACGGACCGCTACCTCGACGGGGTGCCGTCCGACTCTCGCGCTGCCCGCGCGGACAGCACGATCGCGTCGGACCACCTCGATGAGAGCACCCTGGCCCACGTCCGGAAGCTCAACGAGATCGCTGCCTCGCGCGGACAGAAGCTCGCCCAGCTCGCCCTGCAGTGGGCTGTCCGCGACCCGCGGGTGACCTCGGCGGTGATCGGCGCCTCCTCGGTCGAGCAGCTCGACACCAACCTGGACGCGCTGTCCTTCCCGGCGCTGACCGACGACGAGCTGTCCCGGATCGACCAGGAGGCCGTCGAGGCCGGCATCAACCTCTGGGCGACGCAGACCGAGGACTGACCGCCGACCCGGGTGGGCCGGCCCTGGCCTCAGCCGGCCAGAGCGTGCACGGCGTCGGCCAGGTCGCGCACGGCTCGGGAAAGCTCCTCGGGCGGGTCGATGGAGAGGTCGACGTGGAAGCCGAGCAGACCTGAGTCCAGCAGGCGGGTCGCCCGCTCGACCCGGGTGGGCCGGGCGCCGCAGCGCACCAGGTAGTCGCCGAGCGCGGCCGTCCAGCGCGCGTTGCTCCGGCGTACGCCGGACCGGTAGGGCTCCTCGCCGAGCAGCCCGCTGGCGGCCGCCTGGGTGTAGAGCCGCTCGCACGCATCCAGCGGAGGGCGCTGGTAGGCGGCCCACAGCCGCAGGACCCCGGATCGGACGGTCGGCGCCGACGCCAGCGACTGCAGGGCCGCCACTGAGCGCTCGTTGGCGGCATCGATCACCTCGGTGACCAGCCCGGCTCGACTGCCGAAGTGGTAGACGAGCATGCGGTCGCTCGTCCCGAGCGCCGCTGCCAGTGGGCGCAGGGTGAGTCCGATCAACCCGTGGCCCAGCACGTGGTCGGTGGCCCTCTCGAGGAGCTCGTCGCGACGACTCATGCATCGACTGTAGCGAGTGCTACAGTCGACGTATGTAGCACTCGCTACATACGTGTGAGGAAGTGAGTTCGTTGGGTACGGCATTCGCCCTGCTGGGGCTGGCAATCGTGGTCGAGGTGGGCGCGACGGCGGCCCTGCCGCGCGCCGAGGGCTTCACCAACCCCGCCTGGACGGCCGCGGTCGTGTCCGGGTACGCCGCGTCCATCTGGCTGCTCGCCATCGTGGTCAGGCAGATCCCGGTGTCGATCGCCTACGCCGTCTGGTCCGGTGCCGGGACGGCTCTCGTCGCGCTGGTGGGGCTGGCGTTCCTCGGTGAGGACCTGACTGCCGCGCGGGCATTCTTTCTCGGGTTGATCATCGCGGGCGTGGTCGGCCTCAACCTGGCGGGCGCCCACTGACCCGGATATCCGCGTGCGCGATGGCCATGTGGTGACGGACAATCGTTCCTTGTGGGTCACGTGGACATCTCCGGAGTGCGTTACGAGCTGCCTGACGGTCGGGTTCTGCTCGACGACGTCTCCTTCCGCGTCGGCGAAGGCGCCAAGGTGGCGCTCGTCGGCGCCAACGGCGCCGGCAAGACCACCCTCCTGCGCATCGTCACCGGCGAGCTGAAGCCCCACGCCGGCGCCGTCACCCGCTCCGGAGGGCTCGGCGTGATGCGCCAGATGGTCGGGCACGGCCTGGGCACCGCCCCCGGCGAGGAGCCCACGGTTGCCGACCTGCTGCTCTCCGTCTCGCCCGCGCGGGTGCGCAGCGTCGCCGCCGAGGTGGACCGCTGCGAGCGGATGCTGATGGAGACCGACGACGAGAAGACCCAGCTGCGCTACGCCGAGGCACTGTCCGAGTACGCCGACGCGGGTGGCTACGACCTCGAGGTCACCTGGGACGTGTGCACGATCAAGGCGCTGGGCGTGCCCTTCGACCGGGCGAAGTACCGCGAGCTGCGCACGCTGTCGGGTGGCGAGCAGAAGCGGCTGGTCCTCGAGTTCCTGCTGGCCGGGCCCGACGAGGTGCTGCTCCTCGACGAGCCCGACAACTTCCTCGACGTCCCCGGGAAGATCTGGCTCGAGCAACGGATCCGCGAGTCCGACAAGACGATCCTGTTCATCAGCCACGACCGCGAGCTGCT
>NZ_DASSXS010000295.1:0-17776 GCF_035703625.1 Nocardioides sp.
AGCAGTGGCGCTCCGGCGACGTCGCCACGCACGCCACCGTGGACGAGGGGCTGATCGCCGAGGTGCTGGCCAACTGGACCGGCATCCCCGTCTTCAAGCTCACCGAGGAGGAGACGACTCGGCTACTGAAGATGGAAGACGAACTGCACAAGCGGATCATCGGCCAGAACCAGGCGGTCAAGGCCGTCTCGCAGGCGATCCGCCGCACCCGCGCCGGCCTGAAGGACCCGAAGCGGCCGTCCGGCTCGTTCATCTTCGCCGGCCCGTCCGGCGTGGGGAAGACCGAGCTGACCAAGGCGCTCGCCGAGTTCCTGTTCGGGGACGAGGACGCGCTGATCCAGGTCGACATGGGCGAGTTCCACGACCGGTACACCGCGTCCCGGCTGGTCGGCGCCCCGCCCGGATACGTCGGCTACGAGGAGGGCGGCCAGCTCACCGAGAAGGTGCGGCGGAAGCCGTTCTCGGTGGTGCTGTTCGACGAGGTCGAGAAGGCCCACCCCGACATCTTCAACAGCCTGCTGCAGATCCTGGAGGAAGGTCGCCTGACCGACAGCCAGGGCCGGGTCGTGGACTTCAAGAACTGCGTGATCATCATGACCACCAACCTCGGAACCCGCGACATCGCCAAGGGCGTCAATCTCGGCTTCCAGCAGGGCAGCGACACCGCTGGGTCCTACGAGCGGATGAAGTCCAAGGTCTCCGACGAGCTCAAGCAGCACTTCCGCCCGGAGTTCCTCAACCGTGTCGACGAGATCATCGTCTTCCCGCCGCTGTCGCCGGCGCAGATCGTCGCGATGGTCGACAACATGATCGCGTTCGTCGAGACCCGGCTCAAGGATCGCGACATGAAGCTCGAGCTGACCCAGCCGGCCAAGAACCTGCTGGCCGAGCGGGGCTTCGACCCGGTGCTGGGCGCGCGCCCGCTGCGGCGGACGGTCCAGCGCGAGATCGAGGACGTCCTGGCCGAGAAGATGCTCTACGGCGAAGTCGGCCCTGGCCAGATCGTGCTGGTCGACGTCGACGGCGAGGGCCCGAACGCGAAGTTCACCTTTGTCGGCCAGAAGATCGGCGACCTGCCGGACCTGCCGCCGCTGGAGACCGCGGAGGTCGGTGGCCTGCCCGAGGAGGCCGAGGGGCCGAAGGACGTGCCGAAGTCTCAGGGCGGCGAGGGCGAGGGAAGCGCCGGCGCAGCCGGCTGAGCTCCCTCTCGCCCACCCGTCCGAGGTTCGGCTCCAACCGCGACCGGGCGCGGCCCGTGAGGGGCAGCGTGCGTTCAGTAGCATGCGCCGCATGCTCTTCACGGCCAGCACGGTCAAGGACACCCTGCCCAACGTGCAGCGGTTCGTGCAGGGCAGCCTGGCGGGCGGCATCGACCACATGTTCGTCCTGCTGGACGCACCGGGTGCCGAGGGCCAGGCGGAGGTGCGGGAGTGGCTGGAGACCCAGCCTCATGTCACCTGCATCCCCACGGGCAAGGAGTGGTGGGCCGGGGACCGGCCGGCGCAGCTGAACTTCCGCCAGCGGATCAATGCCAACCTGCTCAAGCAGGTGCTCAGCGGGTTCGGCTGGGCCGAGTGGCTGTTCCACGTCGACGGGGACGAGGTCGTGCAGGTCGACCGCGAGGTGCTGGAGACGGTCCCGGCGGAGGTCCCGGCGGTCCAGCTCGCGCCGCTCGAGGCGGTCAGCCGGATGCACTGGGACGAGGACCCGACCTGGTTCAAGACACCCCTCGGCGACGACGACCTCGCCCTGCTGTTCGCGCTCGGGGTGATCGACAAGCCGAGCAACGGCGCCTACTTCCACGGCCACGCCTTCGGCAAGAGCGGGATCCGGCCGCAGGAGGCCGGCTGGCTCACGCTGCACAAGGCGCTGGACCTCGACCGGGAGCCGCTCGAGGTGTTCCGTCACGAGTCGCTGCGGCTGCTGCACTACGAGTCGTACTCCGGCGAGGACTTCGTCCGGAAGTGGACGGCGATGGTGGCCTCGGGCCCGACCGCGAGCTTTCGGGCAGCGCGAGGCACCACCGCGGACGCCCTGCGGGCGCTGATCGGCAAGAACCTCGGCGAGGAGAAGGCACGGATCTACCTGATGAAGCTCTTCGAGCGCACCACCGAGGACGACTTCGAGACGCTGCGCGACCTCGGCCTGCTCGTCGAGGTGGACCCGCGCCGCGGTGAGGCGACTCCACGCGCGTTCCCCGACGGCGGGCGGGCCGCGATGCTCGCCGCCCTCGACGCGGTGCGCCCGGAGCCCAAGCGTCACTTCCATCCCGGGCAGGAGGGGGAGGGCGGAGACGCGAGCGCTGTCAGGGGAGTGCGTAGGCTCCTGCGCCGGTCCTGACCGTCAGCCCGTCGGCGACCAGGCTGTCGAGACAGCGCCGTCGCTGGTCCTCGTCGGGCCAGACGCGCTCCAGCCGGCTCGGGTGCACCGGGCCGTCGGCGTCACGCAGCACCGCCATGAGCCGCCCGCGGCACTGGCGGTCCGTCCCGGCCCAGGCCTGGCCTCGTCGCGGCGGTCCGTCGTAGGCCGGGTGGCCGGCCGCCCGCCACCCGCACCGGTCGTTGACCGGGCACTCGCCGCACCGTGGCGCCGACGCGGTGCAGACCAGGGCACCCAGCTCCATGAGGGCCACCGACCAGGTCGCCGCGGTCGGGTCGTCGGGTGGGAGCAGGCTCTCGGCCAGCGAGCGCTCCGCCCGGGTCACCGACGGGCCGGGGAACTCCTGCGCGGTCACGACGCGGACCAGCACCCGGCGCACGTTGGTGTCGAGGACCGCGTGCCGCCTGCCGTGGGCGAAGACCGCGATCGCGGAAGCCGTGTAGTCGCCGACGCCGGGCAGGGCGATCAGGTCGTCGTAGGAGTGCGGCACCTCGCCGCCGTGGTGCTCCACGATGGCGGTTGCGGCGGCATGCAGCCGCAGTGCGCGCCGGGGATAGCCGAGCCGCCCCCAGGCCCGGACCGCCTCACCGGTTCGCTCGGCGGCCAGGGCCGCCGGGGTGGGCCAGCGCTCGAGCCACTGCTCGTGGACGGGGAGGACCCGCGCCACCGGTGTCTGCTGGAGCATGAACTCCGAGACCATGACCGACCACGCATCGGCGGCCGGGCTGCGCCACGGCAGCTCGCGCGCGTGGTCGTCGTACCACCGCAGGATCGGCTCGTGCAGCGCGGAGGCGGGGGATGCGGTCATCGGCGACGATCCTAGGGCGCTGCGTGGGGGAGTCCCGGTGTGGCAGCACGATCAGCGGCCGCCGGGTTACTAGCGTTGGCGCCATGAGCGGGCTGACGCGGGGGCCGTTGTCGCCGCGGGTCTACTGGACCCGTCGGGTGATGGTGCTGGGGACGGCTGTGCTGCTCGTGTTCGGCATCGCCCGCGCCCTCGGGGCCGGGAGCGACGCGTCCTCGGAGCCGGAGGCCGAGGCGCAGGCCACGCAGGCCGCCGCCGTTGCGACGACCACGCTGGCCCTGCCGGACAACTCTCCCGGCGCGACCGGGAAGGCCGGTCGTGGGGAGGGGCGGCGTGAGGTCGTGCCGCTCGCCATGCCTGAGGGGCCGTGCGACGACGAGGACGTGGCCGTGACGCCGACCGTGGACCGCCCGGTGGCCGGTCGCGACGTCCGCATCGTCCTCGAGCTGCGGACCATCGTCTCGGAGGCCTGCACCTGGGAGGTCTCCCCGGGCTCCCTGACCCTCAAGATCACCTCGGGCGACGACGAGATCTGGACGAGCCGACACTGCCCGCGGGCGGTTCCCCACGAGCAGGTCACCCTCCGGCGTGCGGAGTCCACCCGGGTCGAGGTGGTCTGGGATGCCAGGCGCTCGGACGAGGAGTGCTCCAACCTGACGCCCTGGGCACTGCCCGGCTGGTACCACGTCGCGGCCGCGGCACTGGCGGGCGAGCCGTCCGACCTGCAGTTCCAGCTCGAGCGGCCCGAGGGCGAGCACGTCACGAAGACCGTGGAGCCGAAGCCGAGGTCGACAGACAGGAAGCAGCGGGACAGGTCTCGCGGTTGAGGTCTGCTTTCGGCTCACCGGGTCTCGACACGCCGGTCGCGAGCTCGCAGGCTCACTCGCGCGGCTCGCTCGACCACCATCAGCGGATCCGCTGGCGCGTCTCCGCTCTCAACCACCATCGAACGCGATGCGTGACGAAGTCACACATAGCGTTCAAGGATCGTCGACTCGGCGAGGCGCGACAGCCCTTCACGGACGCTCCGTGCCCGGAGCTCGCCCACGCCGTCGACCGCCTGGAGGTCGTCGACCCCCGCAGACAGCAGCTTCTGCAGGGTCCCGAAGTGCTCGACCAGCCGGTCGACCACGCTGGCCGGAAGGCGCGGCACCTTGGCCAGCAGCCGGTACCCGCGGGGCGCCACCGCTCCGTCGAGGTGCTCGGAACCGGTCAGGCCGAGCGACTTGGCCGCCGCGGCCGGGTCGACCAGCTCGGTCGGGGAGAGGGCCTCGAGCCGGGCGAGTGCGGCCGCCGCGCTCTTGGCCCGCCGCCCGGCGGGAAGGTAGTCGCGGACCACGAGTTCTCGTTCGGCGTCGACGCCGGTGATGAGCTCCTCGAGCTGCAGTGACAGCAGGCGCCCGTCGGTGCCCAGCTCCAGCACGTAGTCCTCGATCTCGCGGGCGATCCGGGTGACCATCTCCAGCCGCTGGGCCACGACGGCGACGTCACGGACCGTGACCAGGTCCTCGATCTCGAGGGCGGAGAGCGTGCTGGAGACCTCGTCGAGCCGCAGCTTGTAGCGCTCCAGCGTGGCGAGCGCCTGGTTGGCACGGGAGAGGATCTGGCCGGAGTCCTCGAGCACGTGCCGGATCTCGCCGACGTAGGCGGCGATGATCTGCATCGACTGCGACACCGAGATGACCGGGAACCCGGTCTGCCTGGCCACCCTGTCGGCGGTCCGGTGGCGGGTGCCGGTCTCGTCGGAGTGGATGTGGTGGTCGGGCATCAGGTGGACCGCGGCCCGGATGATCCGGGTGACGTCCTTGTCGAGGATGATCGCGCCGTCCATCTTGGCCAGCTCACGCAGCCCGGTGGCGGTGAACGGTACGTCGAGCTGGAAGCCTCCGGTGGAGATCGACTCGACGACGCGGTCGTGGCCCATCACGATCAGGGCGCCGGTGCGGCCGCGCAGCACCCGCTCGAGCCCGTCGCGCAGGGCGGTGCCGGGCGCGATCGACGCGAGTGTCGCCCGCAGGCGGAGGACCTCGTCGGAGCGGTCCGTCGTCACAGTCCGTCCCCCTCCCGTCGGTGCCCGATCCCGTGTCGGGCGTCAGTCTAGGGGACGCAGTCGCGCCGGCGCGGTGTTCGCGAGCTCCAGGGCCCGCAGGGCAGATGCGACATCGGCGACCTCGACGAGCTCCATCCCGTCGGCGGCACGCGGGGCGCGCTCGCCGGGGCGGCTGGGGACCAGGGCCGTGCGGAATCCGAGTCGGGCAGCCTCGGCCACTCGCTGGGGCAGGTCCCGGACCCGGCGCAGCTCCCCGGCCAGGCCGATCTCGCCGATCGCAGCCACTCCGGCGGGAGCGGGTGCGCCGATGGTGGCCGAGGCGAGCGCCAGGGCGACCGCGAGGTCGCTCGCCGGCTCGGTCAGCTTGGCGCCCCCGACGGTCGAGACGAAGACGTCATGGGCGTGCAGCCGGATGGAGCAGTGTTGCTGGAGCACGGCGAGGACCATCGCGACGCGTGACGAGTCGAGGCCCGAGGTCGTGCGCCGCGGGCGCTCTGCGGCACTGCGGGTCACCAGCGCCTGCACCTCGGCGAGCAGTGGCCTCCGGCCCTCCATGGTGACCGCGACGCAGGTACCGGGGACCTGCTGCTGGTGGTTCTCCACGAACAGCCCGGTCGGATCGGTGACGGCGGAGATGCCCTCGTGGGACAGGTCGAAGCAGCCCACCTCGTCGACCGGGCCGAAGCGGTTCTTCATGGCGCGGAGCATGCGGAAGCGGGAGTTGCGGTCGCCCTCGAAGCCCAGCACGACGTCGACGACGTGTTCGAGCACCCGGGGCCCGGCGATCGAGCCGTCCTTGGTGACGTGGCCGACGAGGACCGTGGTGATGTTGCGGGTCTTGGCCAGCCGGATCAGGGCCGCCGCCACCTCCTTGACCTGGGTGACGCCGCCGGGCACGCCCTCGAGGTCGGCAGCGCCGATCGTCTGGATCGAGTCGACAACGAGCAGGCTCGGGCGCACCTCGTCGATGTGGGTGAGCACGGCGCCGAGGTCGGTCTCGGCCGCGAGGTAGAGCTCGTCGTGGACGCCGCCGGTGCGGTCGGCGCGGAGCCGGACCTGGGAGGCGGACTCCTCTCCGGTGACGTAGAGGGTGCGTCGCTGGTAGCGGGCGGTCTGGGCCGCGACCTCCAGCAGGAGGGTGCTCTTGCCGACCCCAGGCTCGCCGGCGAGCAGGATCGCGGCGCCCGGCACCAGCCCTCCGCCGAGGACCCGGTCGAGCTCCGGCACCCCGCTGGAGCGGAACGCCGACTCCTCCACCGACACCTGCCCGATCGGGACCGCAGGGCGGCTGACCGGAGCGGCAGCCGCCCGGGTGGTCGGCGCGGCCAGCTCGGCGACCGAGCCCCAGGCCTGGCACTCGCCACACCTGCCCACCCACTTGGCGGTCTCCCAGCCGCACTCACTGCACCGGAACGTGGGTCGGGTTGCCTTCGCCATGGCCCGAACGCTAGGCCACGGGGCCGACAGCCTCCCGTATGATGCGTTTGGAACGATCAAGGAGGGTCGATGTCGCGGATTCCCGGGCGCGTCCCGACCGCGCCCCCGACTCTCGCCGACGTCGCCGAGCTGGCGGGCGTCTCCCGGCAGACGGTCTCGAACGCGGTCAACAACCCCGACCTGCTCCGGTCCGACACGCTGACCCGGGTGCAGGAGGCGATCGACGAGCTCGGCTACTCACCCAACCGGGCGGCCCGCAACCTGCGGACCCGCAGCTCGCAGCTGATCGGCCTCAGGTTCACCCCCGCCCAGGAGGGCACCGCCAACGCGATGGTGGACCGGTTCGTGCACTCGCTGGTCGAGACGTCGAGCGCCGCCGGCTACCACGTCCTGCTCTTCCCGGGCGACCTCGACGACCCGACCGCGGGCTACGACGACCTCCTGCGCTCCACCGCGGTCGACGCCTTCGTCGCGACCGACACCTACCTCGGAAACCCGCAGGCCGCATGGCTCGAGTCGAGGCGGGCGCCGTTCGTCGCGTTCGGCCGGCCCTGGGACAACCCTGATGCCGCCCATCCGTGGGTCGACGTGGACGGAGCGGCGGGCACCGAGCTCGCCACCAGCCACCTGATCGACCTCGGGCACGAGCGGATCGCGTGGATCGGCTGGCGCAAGGAGTCGTTCATCGGCGAGGACCGTCGTTCCGGCTGGAGCCGGACGATGCGCTCCCGCGGGCTGCCCACGAGCGGCCTCGCCTCCCGCGTCGAGGAGAGCGTCGCCAGCGGACGGGAGGCATCGGGTGTCCTGCTCGACGAGGCCGGCCCGACCGCCTTCGTGTGCGCGTCGGACACGCTGGCCATGGGGGTCATGCACACCCTGTCCGAGCGCAACCTGGCCGTGGGCCGTGACGTCGCCGTCGTCGGGTTCGACGACTCCCAGGTGGCGCAGGTGGTCCCGCCCGGCCTCACCTCGGTCCGCCAGCCGCTGGAGGAGGTCGCGGTCGAGGTGGTGCGGGCCCTCGAGGGTCTGCTCGGCCATCCGCCGGCGGAGTCCCGTGGCGTCCTCCTCGCGCCGGAGCTGATCGTCCGCGGGACCTGCTGACGCTCGTTGCTCGACGGCCAGCGCGCAGGAGCCGGTCAGAAGCCTCGGGACCAGAGGTTGACCGCGTAGTCGACCGTCGTCCCCTCGTGCTCGCGGATGATCTGGTCGGCCAGCTCGCGGTTGAACTCGATCCGCACCACACTCTCCAGGTCGGCACGGGAGTCGAAGTGCCACTCGACGTCCACCGGAGTACGACGCCAGCCCCGCGTGGACCAGAACCGCTCGACGGACTGCGGGTCGACGGACGGGTAGCCCCGACGGAACCACCGGCCGAAGGTCGAGCGCGTCGCGTCGTTGTCGATCACGAACGCAGTGCCCCCGCGTCGTACGACGCGATCCAGCTCGGCCAGCCCGGGCTCGCACCCCGGCCCGAAGAAGTAGGCCCAGCGCGCGTGCACCACGTCCACCGAGCCATCGGCCACCGGAAGGTCCTGGGCGGTGCCCTTCAGCACCGTCACCGACGGCCACGACCGGGTGCGCCTGCGCGCGAGAGCCGCGAGGTCGCCATGCGGCTCGACGCCGGTGACCGAAGCCGCGGTTGCCGCGAAGCGCGGCAGGTGGAAGCCGGTGCCGCAACCGACGTCGAGCACGTCGCGGCCGGCCCAGTCGTCGATCGCGCGCATCTCGTCCTCCAGGCGGCCGGTGCGGTCGACGGCCCGGTTCTCGATCTCGTACGTCGCCGTGTGACGCCAGATGTTCGGGCTCGGGATCGCGCCTGAGGCGACGTTCGCTCTCGGGTCGCCGGGTTTCGACCCGCCCGTCACGACCTCGTTCCTCGGTCGTGGGGCTTGCTCAACCTCACTCGCGACGTGCCCCGCGCCTCCGGCGCGTGACACTGCTCGCTCAGATCCGTACCAGTCCGCCGGGGGTCTGCACCTGGGCGGCGATGATCCCGGGGGTCCCGTGCGGGGCGACCCAGTCGACCTTGACGTCCTCGAGGGGTGCCTCCACCGTCTCGCCGAGCCAGTCGCTCACGCGCTTGGGGTCTCCGGCGATCTCCAGGCAGGCCAGGGAGTAGTCGGGGTCGGCGCCGACGCTGGGATGGAGCTCCTCGGGGGAGAGCCACTCCACGAAGAAGGGCAGCTGCGGGTCGGCGATCAGCCCGTTGATGCCGATCTGCTTCCAGCTGAGCTCGGTGCCATCGGGACGGTAGCGGTTGCCGGTCGCGGCCTCCCGGCCGAGCCGCGTCTCGACCTCGGCGATGTCGGACACCGCCACGACCCAGCCGAGCCAGCCACCACCGAGGGCGGATCGGGCGCGGACGGCCTGCCCGAAGGGCGCCTTGTCCGAGGCGGGGTGGTCGAGCACCTCGACGACCTCGAGGTAGGTGCGGTCGGCGAGGGGCAGGATCATGTTGCGAGTCCCGAAGCGCGGATGGACACCCCCGTAGGTGAATTCCCGGCCGAGCAGTCCCCCGATGCGATGGGCAGTGCTGGCCAGGCCATCTGGTCCTGCTGCGTACGAGAGATGGTCCAGGCGCATGCTCAGCATTCTCGACAACGCGGAAGGTTCGGCCGACATCGGGGTCAATCTCTCTTGACATCGAGAATGTCGATGGCGGTTTCATTTGGTGGCTTGCCGGGACTCGTCGGATTCCCCGGCTCGCCGGGGAAACCGACACTTCCCGGGCAATGCAACGGCTGAGAAGTGCATGGATCGGCTGAGGAGTGAGCGCCCCTGGGGTCAGTGGGGATCGGCTGGGTGCAGCGCGAGGGCCGAGCGCGATCGCACGTGGGCCTCGCAGTGCCGCACCAGCTCGGCGTACGCCGGCTTGCCCATCAGCTCGGTGAGCTCGGCCGCGTGCGTGACGAAGACCGGATCCACGGCCACGTGTGCCTCGGTGTTGCCCGAGCAGTACCAGTCCAGGTCGTGCCCGCCCGGACCCCAGCCGCGCCGGTCGTACTCGCCGATCGACACCTCGGTGTACGACGTGCCGTCCTGCCGCTCCACCGTCCGGAAGGTGCGGCGGATCGGCAGCTGCCAGCAGACGTCTGGCTTCGTCTCGAGCGGCTCCCGCCCCTGGGTCAGGGCGAGGCCGTGCAGGGCGCAGCCCGCCCCGGAGTGGAAGTCGGCGCGGTTGTGGAAGATGCAGGCGCTCTGCCCGTGGTGCTCGACGGTGAGCGTCTTGCGTTCGCCGTCGTCATCGGTCTCGATCCAGTCCGACTTGCGGACCTTCTTGCCCTCGGGCCGGAACTGCCAGTGCTTGTCGTCGAGCTGGGAGACGAACGACGCGACGCGCTTCTCGTCGTCCTTGTCGGCGAAGTGCGCGCCCAGGGTGCAGCAGCCGGTGTCGGGCGACTCCTGGTAGATCCCGGGGCAACCCTGGCCGAAGATGCACATGTAGCTGGACGTCAACCAGGTGAGGTCGCACCGCATCATCTGGGACTCGTCGGCCGGATCGACGAACTCGACCCACGCACGGGGAAAGACCAGGTCGACTTCGGGCACGGCACCACCCTACGTTCGCGGCAGTAACGTGTCCCCATGCGGTTGGGCGTTCTGGACATCGGCTCCAACACCGGGCACCTGCTGGTGGTGGACGCACACGACGGCGCCGCACCGCTGCCGGCGTACTCGTACAAGGAGCCGCTCCGGCTCGCCGAGCACCTCGACGAGGACGGCGAGGTCTCGGCGGCCGGGATCGACGCGCTCACCGACTTCACCCACAAGGCGCTGCGGGTCGCGGAGGACAAGGGCTGTGAGGAGATGCTCGGTTTCGCGACCTCGGCGGTGAGGGAGTCGCACAACGCCGGCGACGTCCTCGACCACGTGCGCGAGAGCACGGGCGTGGTGCTCCAGGTGCTCACGGGTGAGGACGAGGCGCGGCTGACCTTCCTCGCCGTACGCCGTTGGTTCGGCTGGTCGTCGGGCCGGCTGGCGGTCTTCGACATCGGCGGGGGGTCGCTGGAGATCGCCGCGGGGGGCGACGAGACCCCGGACGTCGCACGTTCGCTCCCGCTCGGTGCCGCCCGTCTCGCCGGCAGGTGGTTCCGCGACGGCCCGCCCGACGACGAGGGGGTGCGGCAGCTGCGTCGCCAGATCCGGGCCGACATCGCCCAGCACGCCGGCAGCGTGCTCCGTCCGGGACGCCCCGACCACGCGGTCGCCACCTCCAAGACCTTCCGCTCGCTGGCGCGCATCTGCGGGGCAGCCCCCTCGGCGGACGGGCCTCTCGTCGAGCGGGTGCTGCAGGCCGCAGAGCTCGCCGACTGGGTTCCCAAGTTGATGACCATGAGCCGCGAGGCCCTGGCCGACCTGCCGGGCGTGTCGTCGAGCCGCACCCACCAGATCGTGCCCGGAGCGCTGGTGGCGGAGGCGGTGATGGACATCTTCGACCTCGACGAGCTCGAGATCTGCCCGTGGGCCCTTCGCGAGGGCCTCATCCTCGAGCGCATCGACCGGATCAGCCGGTCCAGTTGACCATGTCAGGGAAAATCGGCCTCTCGACCGCCTCGGTGTACCCCGAGTCCTCGGCGCACGCCTTCGCCTACGCCGCCGCCCTGGGGTACGACGCCGTCGAGGTGATGGTCGGCATCGACGCGCTCAGCCAGCAGATCTCGGCCATCCGGCAGCTCGCCGATCACCATTCCATCGACGTCTGCGCGATCCACGCGCCCTGCCTGCTGTTCACCCAGCGGGTCTGGGGCACGGAGCCCTGGGGCAAGCTCCAGCGCTCGGCCGAGATGGCCGCCGCGGTCGGGGCGGAGGTGGTCGTGGTGCATCCGCCGTTCCGCTGGCAGCGTGAGTACGCCGCCAACTTCGTCGACGGCATCGCCGCGCTGGAGGAGTCGACGGAGATCGCCTTCGCGGTGGAGAACATGTACCCGTGGCGGGCGTCCTCGCGTCGGGGGATGGAGATGTACCTGCCGGGGTGGGATCCCTCGGAGGAGTCGTACGCCAACACCACCATCGACCTCTCGCACGCCTCGATCGCGCGGTCCGACCCGGTCGCCATGGCCGAACGGCTCGGCGAACGGCTGCGGCACATCCACCTCACCGACGGAAGCGGCTCGGCCAAGGACGAGCACCTCGTGCCGGGACGCGGGTCGGTCGGCGCCGATGCCTTCCTCGCCCACGCCGCCCGCTCCGGCTTCTCCGGTGACGTGGTGGTCGAGATCAACACCCGCAAGTGCGTGGACCGTGCGGAGCGGGAGCGCGACCTCAAGGAGTCGCTCGACTTCGCGCGTGAGCACTTCGCGGTGCCGGCGAAGTGAGCACCCGCGCCCCTCGGGGCCGCCGACCGGGAGGTCCGGACACCCGATCGGCGATCCTGGCCGCGGCCCGCGCACAGTTCGCCACCGCAGGCTTCTCCGGTACGACGATCCGTGCGGTCGCGGCCGACGCCGGGGTGGACGCGGCCCTGGTGCACCACTACTTCGGCACCAAGGACGACCTGTTCGTCGCCGCTCTCGAGCTGCCGGTGGATCCCCGGGTCGTCCTCGGCCCGGCCATCGAGCAGGGGCCCGACGGTGCCGGCGAGCGAATGCTGCGGGTGTTCCTCTCCGTGTGGGACGACCCGGCCAACCGGCTGCCCCTGCTCGGCCTGGTGCGCGGGCTGCTCGAGCCCTCGGGCCAGCGACTGGTGCGTGACGGGTTCCTCGAGGTCGTGATCGGCCCGGTCGGCGTCGCCCTCGGCATCGACGAGCCCGGACGCCGGATGCCGCTGGTCGCGAGCCAGGTCTTCGGCCTGATCATCGTGCGTTACCTGCTCGAGGTGGAGCCGCTCGCCTCCATGACGACCGACGAGCTGGTCGCCATCTACGCACCGACGATCCAGCGTTACCTCACCGGGCCCCTTCCCTGATCCCGCCGTCCGGATACGGGTCCTGAGGCCCTTGCGTCACCGCCGGGCCCGGAGCATAATTCAACGCATGATGAATAACGCGGTTGAGGTGAGGGACCTCGTCGTGACCCGCGGCGGGCGGCAGGTGCTCGACGGGCTGACCTTCACGATCGGGCGGGGCGGTGTGACCGGCCTGCTCGGACCGTCCGGGTGCGGCAAGTCCACGCTGATGCGGTCCCTGGTCGGCGTCCAGGAGCTGGCGTCGGGGACGGTCGAGGTGTTCGGCGAGGAGGCTGGAAGCAAGGGCCTCCGGCACCGGATCGGCTACCTCACCCAGGATCCCAGCGTCTATGACGACCTCACCGTCACCGAGAACCTGCGCTTCTTCGCCAAGGTCCTCGGGGTCGGCCGGGACGACGTCGACCGCAGCATCGACGCCGTCGACCTGCGCTCCCACGCAGACCAGGTCGTCGGGCGCCTCAGTGGCGGGCAGCGCTCCCGGGCCAGCCTGGCCGTCGCGCTGCTCGGCCACCCCGACCTGCTGGTGCTCGACGAGCCGACGGTGGGGCTGGACCCCGTGCTGCGCCGCGACCTCTGGGCGCTCTTCCACCGGATCGCGGACGCCGGCTCCTCGGTCTTCGTCTCCAGCCATGTCATGGACGAGGCCGAGCGGTGTGACCGGTTGATGCTGATGCGCGAGGGCCGGATCATCGCCGACGGCACACCCGGGGAGATCAGGGACCAGAACGGCTCGGTGAACATCGAGTCCGCCTTCCTCGCCATCGTGACGGCGGACGCGTCATGAACCCCCGGATCCTCCTCGCCGTCGCCACCCGGGTGCTGACCCAGATCCGTCGCGACCACCGCACCCTGGTGATGCTGCTGGTCCTGCCCTGTCTGCTGATGACCCTCCTGTGGTGGATGTTCGCCGAGGTCTCACAGGGGGTCTTCGACCGGATCGGGCCGGCGCTGCTCGCGCTGTTCCCCTTCATCGTGATGTTCCTGGTCACCTCGGTCACCACGCTGCGCGAGCGCAGCAGCGGGACCCTCGAGCGCCTGCTGGCCATGCCGATGGGGAAGCTCGACTTCCTCGGCGGCTACGCCCTGGCCTTCGGGCTGATGGCCGCACTCCAGTCCGCACTGGCGGTCGGGATCAGCGTCGGCCTGCTCGGGCTCGAGGTGGTCGGCCCGGTCTGGCTGCTCACCGTCGTCGCCGTGGCCGATGCCGTGCTCGGCAGCGCGCTCGGGCTGTTCGTCTCGGCGTTCGCGCAGACCGAGTTCCAGGCCGTCCAGTTCATGCCCGCCCTGGTGGTCCCGCAGATCCTGCTGTGCGGCCTGTTCGTCCCGCGCGAGGTGCTGCCGGAGGTCCTCGAGGCGATCAGCAACGTCCTGCCGCTGTCGTACGCGGTCGAGGCGATGCAGACGCTGACCCGAACGGCCGACACCTCGGAGGTCTGGCCGGACGTGGGGATCGTGACTGCGTTCGCCCTGTCCGGACTCGCCCTGGGTGCGGCGACGCTGCGCCGGCGTACTCCCTGAAGGTGAGCCGAAGGAACGGCGGCGCGGACCCACCGGGGTCCGCACCGCCGTCAGTTCTGCAGCGTCAGTCGCGGGTCATCGGATCCTGATCCGCCAGCAGCCCTTTCCGGTCCTGCAGTTGCTGACGCTCTTGTTGCCTGCCTGGTCGATCACCACGGCCCGAAGGGTCTTGGTGGAGGTGATCCTGATCGCTCGCCGGAACCTCAGCGAGCCGAGCCCGGGCTTCCTTCCGTTGGTCGTGTAGAAGATCCGCGAGGTCCTGGACTCGCCTGCCGCCCGGAAGAGGGCCACGGACTGGGCCCCACGGTAGGCACCGCTCCTCGTGTCGGACTGCGCGGGCTTGGGTGCCCTGAGGTCCTTGACGATGGTCCTGATGACGCCGCTGATCTCGGTGCCACCGACGGTGTAGCTGCCGACCGCACGGACCCGGCCGTCGCGGAGCCGACGAAGCTGCCGCGCGGTGAAGCTGGCCCGGAAGGTCTTCGGAGCGCCGGCGCTCAGCGTCGCCGCCCTGGAGGGGTCGGGCGTCGCTGCGGCGCCGTCCACCAAGGTGACTCGGACACCGGTCGCGTCGTTCGCGGTGCCACTGACGGTGAGCCCCTTGGTGCCGACCCTGATCGCCCTCTGGCTGAACGCGGTGACCGCGTAGTCCGCGGCCTGTGGGCAGCCGCCGAATCCGGGCCCGCCGGCCTCGTCCTCCTCCCAGATGGTGATGCCCATCCGGTCACCGTTCGCGGCAGTCTGCATCCAGCCGAGCACCCGGGTCTGACCGGCGAGGGCCTTCTGCGCCTGCTCCGGCTGAGCCAGCGTGTGGGTCGCGATGAACCCACCGTTGACGGCGGGGTCGCGCACGAGGTTGCCGTCGTCCGTGGTGGCACGGATGTCCCGGCGCTCCATCGGGAACGGAGGCTCCCGGAAGTCGGGGTTGATGATCCGCTGCTCGACGCGACCCAGCGGCATGGGTGTGTTCCCGCCGTTGATGGTGGCCACGCCGTGGACCACCACGGTGGTGCCGTTGGGGGCGATCTCGGTCGAGGTCGCCCGCACGCCCTGGGTCTGCACCTGGTAGCCGTTGGCCGGGTTGGCCTCATCGGTGACCCTGAGGACGTCCCCGGGAAGGATGTTCGGGGTCACGCCCTGCCAGCAGAGGCCACCGGGGTGGTTGACCTCGACCAGTCCGGTGGGGTCGGTCAGCAGCGGAGGAGTCACCTGCGAGCTGCTGGCCCTGCCGATGACCACGCCGTTGCGGAGGATCTCGAAGTTGAGAGCCATCCCTCCGGGCCCTCCCTCGGTCACCACGAAGTCCCGCTCCGGGAAGACGACGACCTCGAGTGGTGGCTGCGGCGGCGTCTCGATGACGGCGGCCGCCATGGCCGGGGTCGTGACGATGATCGCGGCAGCGGCCGCGACGGTGGCCTTGCGGCGTCGGGTCAACCTGGACCTCCCGCGCGTCGAGGTCGTGTGAATGTGGTGCGCTCTGTTCATCGGTCGTCCTCCGACCTGCCGCGGTCCCGTGCCGCCAAGAAGCCTCGACGGCTTCTCGCAGGATGAGGGCCCGCCGTCAAAGTGGCGCAAACACGGGGCGGCCGGTGCCCGGGTCGGGCTCGCGTAACCTCTGAGACATGTCTCTGCTCCGCCAGCCGATCCTGTTCCTGGCCCGAAGCGAACGGGTCAAGAGGCTCGTCAGCACGCTGCCGGTCTCCTCCGGGATCGTCACCAGCTATGTCCCCGGCGAGTCGACCGAAGCAGCGGTCGACGCGACGTCCGGCCTGGCCGCCGACGGGCTGAGGGCAACCCTGGACTTCCTCGGCGAGGACACGCTCGACGTGGAGCAGGCCGAGGCCACCGTCGCGGCGTACGTCGACCTGCTCCAGGAGCTGGCGGCCCGTGGCCTGACCCGTTCGGCCGAGGTCTCCGTCAAGCTGTCGGCCATCGGACAGGCCCTCCCCGACAACGCCGGGTTCGAGGGCGGACACAAGATCGCACTGGAGAACGCCCGGACCATCTGTCGGGCGGCGCGCAACGCCGGCACCACGGTCACCCTCGACATGGAGGACCACACCACGACCGACTCGACGCTGGCCATCCTCCGCGAGCTGCGCAAGGACTTCCCGGAGACCGGCGCCGTCCTGCAGGCCTACCTGCACCGCACCGAGGCCGACTGCCGGGCGCTGGCCTACGAGGGGTCCCGGGTGCGGCTGTGCAAGGGCGCCTACAACGAGCCCGAGTCCGTGGCGTTCCAGGAGCGTCTCGAGGTCGACAAGTCGTTCGTCCGCTGCCTCAAGGTCCTGCTGGGTGGACAGGGGTACCCCATGATCGCGACCCACGACCCACGGATGGTCGAGATCGGCACGACCCTCGCCAGCAGGTTCGGGCGTGCCAAGGGGTCCTACGAGTTCCAGATGCTCTACGGCATCCGGCCGGAGGAGCAGAAGCGCCTCGCCGACCGGGGCGAGACGGTCCGGGTGTACGTGCCCTACGGCCAGGAGTGGTACGGCTACCTCATGAGACGTCTGGCCGAGCGGCCGCAGAACCTGTCATTCTTCGCGAAGTCGCTGATCTCGAAGAAGTGAGGCGGCAGCGGCGACGAAGTCCAGGAACCTAGGGGGGTCCCGATGAGCCAGACCGCCATCCTCGGAGCCGGGGTGATGGGGGAGACGCTGCTCTCCGGCCTGGTCCGCGCGGGCCGTCGCGTCGACAACCTGCTGATCGGCGAGAAGCGACCGGAGCGGGCTCGCGAGCTGGAGGAGCGGTACGGCGTCGCCGTCTGCTCCAACGTCGAGGCGACCCGCAAGGCCGAGACCATCGCCGTGGTGGTCAAGCCGCAGGACATGGACGACCTGCTGTCCGAGATCGCGGGCGAGCTCAAGCCCGGCCAGCTGCTCGTGTCGCTGGCGGCCGGCATCACGACGGCCTTCATCGAGGCCCGGGTGCCCGAGGGCGTGGCCGTCGTCCGGGTCATGCCCAACACGCCTGCCCTCGTCGACGAGGGGATGGCCGCGATCGCGCCCGGGTCGCACTGCGACGACGACCACCTCGCCGAGGCGGAGTCGCTCATGGCGTCGACGGGCAAGGTGCTGCGGATCCCCGAGCGGCAGATGGACGCGGTCACCGCCATCTCCGGCTCCGGGCCGGCCTACATCTTCTTCGTGGTCGAGTCGATGATCGAGGCCGGCGTACACCTCGGACTGCCGAGGGCGACCGCGACCGAGCTCGTCGTGCAGACCGTCGTCGGCTCCGCCCACATGCTGCGCGAGACCGGCGCCCACCCGGTCGTGCTGCGCGAGCAGGTCACCTCCCCGGGTGGCACCACGGCCGCCGCGCTGCGCGAGCTCGAGATCCACGAGGTGCGAGCCGCCTTCCTCGCCGCCATGGAAGCCGCCCGCGACCGCTCCCGGTCGCTGGCCGCCGGCTCCTGACTCTTTGCCCGGTCAGACCCGGCGCAGCTCTTCAACGCTGGTGTCCGCTGGGCCAGCGCCAGTGCAGCCCCCGGCAGGACGTCGCCCTGCTCGGATGTCACACGCCGTTTTCCGTTCCTCCACGCCGCTGCAACGCGCGGGTAGTGCCGTGGACGGCGTGTTACATGCGAGTAGCGTCGACCCATGCCCGAATGTCCCGGCCCGGCCACGGTGGTTTTCGACTCCACCCTGACCGACTACAGCTTCGGGCCCAGTCATCCCAT
>NZ_DASSXS010000245.1:0-9342 GCF_035703625.1 Nocardioides sp.
ATGCCGCAGATGGCGGCGTTCTTCTACAGCCAGGCGCTCGAGGAACGGGCCCACGCGATGATGATGGTGCGCTACCTGCTCGACACCGACGCCGAGGTGATCATCCCCGGCGTCGAGGCGCCGACCCCCAAGTTCGGCGACGTGGTCGAGCCGGTGGCCCTGGCCCTCGACCACGAGCGGCAGGTGACCGATCAGATCAACACCCTGATCCGGATCGCCCGCGAGGAGGCCGACTTCGCCTCCGAGCAGTTCATGGCCTGGTTCATCAAGGAGCAGGTGGAGGAGGTCGCCACCATGAGCGACCTTCTCGCCGTCGTCACCCGCAACCGAGACGACATCGAAGACATCGAGGAGTACGTCGCTCGTGAGCAGAACGGCGCGGCCGACGACCCGACCGCGCCACGTGAGGCCGGCGCCTGAGGCGTCGCGACCCAGCCGGGCCCGGACTCAGCCCGGCGGCCGGGACGTGGCCGTCGACTCGGGACAGAACGCCTCGCGGGGCGAGCCGGTGTGGAGCTCCTCGGGCAGCGTGAGGACCACGTCGTCGTCGAACACGCCGGCCTGCTCGGTGCGCACGACCACCTCGGTCACGAACGAGCCGGCCCGGGCCGAAAGCGTCTCGCACCCACTCATCCCGAGATCGAGCGTCACCGTCGCCGTCTGCCCGGCGGCGAGGTCGATGTCCCTCGTCCCGTCCTGCGCGGAGAGCCGCTCGAGCTCGAACAGCCGGGGCCGGGGCTGGTCGGCGGCCAGCCCCAGGATGGTCAGCGGCAGCCGGCTGTCGTTGGTGACCTCGAAGGTGTAGCGCAGCGTCCCGTGGTCGGCGTACCGCACCTGTCTGATGGTCCGGTCCGCGATCTGGAAGACGCCGGTCGCCTCGGTGCCGGTGACCGAGGTCGGGCCCGATGTCCGGAGTGCGGGGGTGCTGCGTGCGACGGCGACACCCCCGGCCGCGACGAGGGCGACGACCAGGGCGAGCGCGACGAGGGCTCTACGCAGCACCACGCACCCGCCGCCTGCGGCCGAGCCCCGCGAAGAACAGCAGTCCGGTGAGCGCGACCAGCGGCGCCGCCAGCAGGTCGGAGCTCTGGTCGACGCTCGCACCGGCGGCGCCGGACTCGTCGGGCTTGGCCGGGTCGTCGAACCACTCGCACATGGGCGGGTGCCGGAACGTCGGGTCGCTGCGGTCGTACTGGCTGCAGGAGAGGAAGCCGGCGTCCTTCACGGGCGCACCGGGAGTGAACGCGGAACCGCCGTCGGCGCAGCTGGGCGGCGGCACGGTGAAGTTGTCGGTGCGCTCGCCGCGGGAGTAGGTGTTGTCCTCCCAGCAGTTGCCCTCGCCCTCGTCGTCCCACCAGTGGTCCAGGCCGTTGTGTGCGACCTCGCCGTTCGGCGCGATGCCCATGTGGTTGTCGGTGGTGTGGTTGTGGTGGGAGGTGTCGAACTGCTTGCTCGGGTCGTACTCGTCGCGCAGGACCGACGGCACCCAGAACTGCATCGTGCCGTAGCGCCAGTTGTCGTAGATCCAGTTGTGGTCGGTGGAGTTGAAGTTCCCGCCGGCGATCAGGACGCCGGTGCCGACGGGGGTCGGGACGACCGGGCAGACGGTGCCGTCCATGTAGCCGCGTTCCTCCATGGGCTTGTCGCACACGCCCGTGTCGACGTACTCGGTGTAGTAGTTCGAGTTGTTGGAGTAGATCCGGTTGTGGCTCCAGCGGGCATGGTCCTGGGGCAGGCCGGGGTGACCGGGGAAGAGTGAGTCGGTGGCGATCCCGGTGGCGTTGTCGAAGAAGTCGTTGTGGTGGGCCCAGATCGAGTTGCCGGCGGTGCCGGAGTAGCCCAGCGTGTTGTCGTGGCTCCGGTTGTGCCTGATCTCGATCGCGTAGCGGGTGACCTCGAGCTCCTCGTTGTCGGCGTTGAGGTCCGAGCCCGATCCGGGGTAGATGCCCGAGTCGCCGTTGTAGTAGGCGTTGGAGTGCTGGATCAGCCCGTGGTCGCTGGCGAAGGCGAGGATGCCGTACTCGTCGTTGCCACGCGCGGTGACCCGGTCCAGCAGGAAGCCGTCGGTCTCGAGGACGTACACGGCGTTGAACTCGGCCTGCTGGACGGTCAGGTT
Organism: Nocardioides sp.; assembly: GCF_035703625.1. Classification (GTDB taxonomy): domain Bacteria; phylum Actinomycetota; class Actinomycetes; order Propionibacteriales; family Nocardioidaceae; genus Nocardioides. Next base: position 2,117 of record NZ_DASSXS010000245.1, read on the forward strand.
GCGCACCACGGCGCCGCCCATCCGGTCCAGGCGCAGCGCGTTGAGCTTGGAGAAGCGGTTGTCGATGGTCACGTCGGTCATCCGGTGACCGGTGCCGACGATCTGGGTGCCGCAGAACTTGCTGTCGCAGGAGATGTCGTCGTTGTGGGGCGTCTTGTCGCCGAAGGCGGCGATCAGGTTGAGGTTGTGGGCGCACCGTCGCTGGTCGGCGTACGACAGCGCGATCGGGTCGCTGGCGCCGTCGTCCTCGGCGGCGGCCGCGGTTCCGCGGTCGGGGGAGGAGAGGCTGCCGATGTACTCGGCCGCGGCCAGGGGGTCGTCGGACTCGGTCTCGAGGTGGGAGCAGTAGTGGCTGCGCTCCTGGTCCGCCCACTGCTGCTCGCGATACACGCCAGGGAGGACGTAGACCGAGGTGTCGCGACGCTCGATGGAGTTGATCGCGGTCTGGATCGACCCGAACTCGCATTGCGCGAGCATCCCCTCGCTGCGCTGCTTGGCCGCTCCGTCGGGCATCGCGGCGATCCGCTCGGCGCTGTCGGGCCGGCAGACCACGCGGCTGCGGGGGTTGTCGAACCCGGCGAACGAGGGCACCGTGCCGGTGCCGTCGGGGAAGTCGGCGGGGCGCTCCTCGTGGGCGGACGCGGGGCCGGCCAGGCCGACGGCGATCAGGCCTGGCACCACGGCCAGGGCGAGGGTGTGACGGGCGAGTCGAGACATCCGGGATCCTTTCCTCGCAGGCCCAACGACCCCGACGGGAGGCAAGTTACGCGCGAGTACGCCAGACTCGGGACATGGAGGGCCGTCCGTGAGGGTGATCGTGGTGGGCGCCGGGGTCGTCGGACTGACCTGTGCCGTGCGGCTGCTCGAGGGCGGGCACCGCGTCGACGTGGTGGCACGCGACCTGCCGCTGGAGACGACGTCGGCGGTCGCGGCCGCGCTCTGGTACCCGTACCGGGCGCTCCCGCGCGACAAGGTCACGGGCTGGTCCAGGACGTCGTACGCCGTCTTCGACGCACTGGCCGCCCCGCGCGACGTCGGGGGCGACCCGGAGTCGGGCGTGCGGATGGTGCTGGGGACCGAGGTGTTCACCACGGCCCAGGCCGATCCGTGGTGGGCCGCCGCGGTCGCGGGGCTGGACCGGGAGACGAGCCTGCCGCGCGGCTATGTCGACGGCTGGACCTTCGCGACGCCGGTGGTCGACATGCCGGTCTACCTCCCGTGGCTGGCGGGGCGGGTCGCGGAGCTGGGCGGCACGCTGACCAGGCTCAACCTCCGCGCCCTGCCCGAGGGGGCCGACGTGCTCGTCAACTGCTCCGGCCTCGGTGCCCGGCTGCTCGGGGCGGACCGCTCCGTGGTGCCGGTGCGAGGACAGGTGGTGTACGTCGAGCAGGTGGGACTCGACCGCTGGTGGCTCGACGGTGAGGGCCCGACCTACGTCGTCCCCCGGGGGCGCGACATCGTGGTCGGCGGAACCGACGAGGAGGGGGAGTGGAGCAGGACTCCCGACCCCGAGACCGCTCGGGAGATCCTGGACCGGGGAGCGCGGCTGGTTCCGGAGCTGCGGCGCGCCCGGGTGCTCAGGCACAAGGTGGGGCTGCGCCCGGTGCGACCCGCCGTACGCCTCGAGCGGGAGGGGGACGTCATCCACTGCTACGGCCACGGTGGCGCAGGAGTGACCCTGAGCTGGGGTGTGGCCGACGAGGTCGTCTCCCTCGCCGCTGGTTGAGGTCAGGTCGATGGCGCGACCACTGGCCTAGAACCATTGGTCAATGGCACGTACGACCTCGGCGTCGGTAACTTTCTGGCAGACCGCTGATCGGCGGGTTCCATCGAGCAAAGGCCTCGGCCATGCCTCTGTCGCACACCTTGCGCCGGGCCGCCGCTGTGGGTCTCTGCACCACGGCGCTGGCCTTCGTCGGCCTGCCTGCACCCGTCCAGGCCAGGGTCGCCGACGCCCGCCAGACGTGCCTCACCCCGCGGACGGACCAGACGACCGCTGCCGCCCGGGGTGGCCCGAGCGGCCTCGACCACCGCGGCATCTCGGCGGCCGAGCAGCGTTCGATCACCCATCGCACCCGCAGCCTCCTGGCGGCCAGGAGCGCGACGGGTGCCACCCTCGTCGAGGTGCCGGTCGGCAGAACCGTCCCGGTCTACGTCCACATCATGCGCAGCGCGACCGGGCGCGGCGACGTCACGAACGCGCAGGTCTACCGTCAGCTCGCGGTCCTCAACAGTGACTTCGCCGGGGCCGGGTTCTCCTTCGACCTGATCAGCACGCGCCGCTACACCAACTCCGCGTGGCACAAGGACCAGCAATCCACCCAGTACCGCTCCCTGACCCGCCAGGGCGGAGCGAGGGCCCTGAACATCTGGCTGGTGGACCTCCCGTGGTTCGGAGTCGCCACCTTCCCCTGGGACTACGCCAGGAAGGGCGCGGTCGACGGCATCCGCGTCGACTACGACTCCCTGCCCGGGGGGAGCATCATCCACTTCAACGAGGGGCGGACGGCCACCCACGAGACGGGCCACTGGCTCGGCCTCTTCCACACGTTCCAGGGCGGCTGCACCGCGCTCAACGACCAGGTCGACGACACCCCGGCCCAGGCCACCCCGACCAACGGGTGCCCCGTCGGCCGGGACTCGTGCCCGCTGCCCGGCGACGACCCGGTGCACAACTACATGGATTACAGCTGGGACAGCTGCTACACCCACTTCACCGCCGACCAGGCGGCCCGCATGAACCGGGCCTGGGTCGCCTACCGCTCCTGACCTCCGGGGCTCAGAACAGGCGATGTGAGGGGTCGTCGAGCCCGCGCAACGCGTCGTAGTCGACCACCGCGCAGGCGATGCCGCGGTCGGTGGCGAGCACCCTCGCCTGGGGCTTGATCTCCTGGGCGGCGAAGATGCCGCGGACGGCGCCTTTCCGAGTGAGCGCCGGGTCGCGGTTGAGCAGCTCGAGGTAGCGGGTGAGCTGCTCGACCCCGTCGATCTCGCCACGACGCTTGATCTCCACCGCCACGCTGGCCCCGGACGCGTCGCGGCACATCAGGTCGACCGGTCCGATGGCCGTGGGGTACTCCCGGCGCACCAGGCTGAGGCCCTCGGCCAGCGTCGCGGGGTGCTCGGCCAGGAGCTCCTGGAGGTGCTTCTCGACGCCGTCCTTCTGGAGGCCCGGGTCGACGCCGAGCTCGTGGGACGAGTCGTGGTGCACCTCGTCGATCAGGATCCTCAGGGTGTCGTCGGTCTTGCTGGACACGGTCCACTCGACCTGGCCCTCGTCGTTGGTGCCCTCCCGCAGCGTGCACGGCGGAGACATCCAGTTCAGCGGCTTGTAGGACCCGCCGTCGGAGTGGATCAGCACGGACCCGTCCGCCTTGATCATCAGCACTCGCGTGGCCATCGGCAGGTGGGCGCTCAGGCGACCGGCGTAGTCGACCTGGCACCGGGCAACGACGAGTCTCACGGGGCGGGAATCTACCTGCTCGGACACGTGGCGGAGCGGCCGCGGTCGCGTGTCATGATGCGCGGCATGACGAGCACTTCCGCAGAATCCCGCGAGTTCGGCACCATCGGCGTGATCGGTCTCGGCACCATGGGTGCCGGCATCGCCGAGGTCTTCGCCCGCAACGGCTACAGCGTGGTCGGCGTCGAGCTCAACGACGAGGCCGTCGAGCGGGGCCGCCAGCACCTCGAGCACTCGACGGGCCGGGCGGTGAAGCGGGAGAAGATGACCCCGGAGCGGCAGCAGGAGCTGCTCGGTCGGATCACGTTCACGACCTCGCTCAAGGACCTCGCCGAGGCGGACTTCGTGGTCGAGGCGGTCGTGGAGTCGCTCGAGGTGAAGAAGGACATCTTCCGCCAGCTCGACGACATCGTCGCGCCGGAGGCGATCCTGGCCACCAACACCTCCTCGCTGTCAGTCACCGAGATCTCGACCGCCAACAGCCGGCCAGGCCGGGTCGTCGGCGTCCACTTCTTCAACCCCGCGCCGGTCCAGAACCTCGTCGAGATCGTGCGCACGGTCGTCACCGAGCCGCAGGTCCTCCAGGACGTGCAGGCCCTGGTCGACGCGGTCGGCAAGAACCCCGTCGTCTGTGGCGACAAGGCGGGTTTCATCGCCAACACGCTGCTCTTCGGCTATCTCAACCACGCGGTCTCGATGTTCGAGGGTCGCTACGCCACGCGCGAGGACATCGACGCAGCGATGCGGTTCGGCTGCGGCTACCCGATGGGACCGCTGGCCCTGCTCGACCTGATCGGTCTCGACACGGCGTACGAGATCCTGGAGACGATGTACCGCCAGGGCCGCGACCGCCTGCACGCCCCGGCGCCCATCCTCAAGCAGATGGTCACCGCCGGCATGCTCGGACGCAAGACCGGCCGCGGCTTCTACACCTACGAGGGTCCCGACTCGCCGGTCGTCGTCGCCGACGACATGACGCCGTCGTCGGACGAGAAGCCGCAGCTGCGCCACGAGATCGCGCAGGTCGGCGTGGTCGGCACCGGCACCATGGCCACCGGCATCGTCGAGGTCTTCGCCAAGGCGGGGTACGACGTCCTCTACGTCGGTCGCTCCCAGGACAAGGTCGACGGGGTGCGAGCCACCATCGAGCGGTCGCTCGACAAGGCGATCCAGCGAGGGAAGCTCGAGGAGTCCGCCAAGGTGGAGGTGCTGAGCCGGTTGACCGGGTCCACCTCGCTCGACGACCTGGCGACGGTCGACATCGCCGTCGAGGCGATCGCCGAGGACCTCAACATCAAGACCACCCTGTTCGAGAACCTCGACGAGATCTGCAAGCCGGGGGCGATCCTGGCCACCACGACCTCGTCGCTGCCGATCATCGAGTGCGCGCGGGCCACCAAGCGTCCCCAGGACGTCATCGGCATGCACTTCTTCAACCCGGCGCCGATCATGAAGCTGGTCGAGGTGGTGTCGACCGTGGTCACCGCCGACGACGTCAGCGAGACCACCAGGGCGCTGTGCGGCAAGGTCGGCAAGGTGGCCGTCTCGTGCGGTGACCGGGCGGGCTTCATCGTCAACGCGCTGCTGTTCCCGTACCTCAACGACGCCGTGAAGATGCTGCAGGCGCACTACGCCACGGCCGACGACATCGACACCGCCATGAAGCAGGGATGCGCGCTGCCGATGGGGCCGTTCGAGCTGCTCGACGTCGTCGGCAACGACGTGTCGCTGGCGATCCAGCGCGAGCTCTACGAGGAGTTCCGCGAGCCCGGCTTCGCGCCCGCACCGCTGCTGGAGCACCTGGTCACCGCCGGCTACCTGGGCCGGAAGACCAAGCGTGGCTTCCGCGACTACAGCGCGCGCTGACCTGACCGGGTCGCCCAGACAGGACCGGGTGCCGACCGGTCCGTTGGAGTAACGTTGGGCGACCCCGTGTGGGGTCGTCACCCGCGGTGGCGAGGGTGGTCGAGCCGCGGGCCCGCTTCTCGGCAGGAACGGATCGCCGCTGCCGGTGACGAGAGCAGGCCCCCGACACACCTCCCGGACCGCTGGTCCACACGTTCGTCGCCCGTACGGCGGGACTCGGGAGCTTGTTCGGTGAAAAGCAAGCCGGATGGCGCCGGCGGTGTCACGATGAAGCTCCGTCGCCCACCTGCGGAACGCCAGTTCGGAGACACTCATGGAGCGCAGCCTCGCCCTCACCGCCGCCGGAGTGCTGGCCAGCGCCGGCGCCCTGGTCGCGATCGCCACGCCGGCCACCGGTGCGTTGGGCTCCGCTCACCCGCGGGGACCGGTCAGCCACGCGACCGGGGTCGACTCGCGTGCAGAGCAGAACTCCGTGCGAGCCTTCTGGACCAAGAGCCGCCTGAGGGCAGCGACGCCCCGCGGCCAGGAGCGGCCGGCGGCGAAGCCTGGCGGCGGCGGTTCCCCGGGGACGTCGTCGAGCGGCAACCTGGGCACCGCGTGGACCTCGGGCCGCGTGACGGTCGGCAAGGTGTTCTTCCAGATGGGCAGCTCCCTCTACGTCTGCTCCGGCAACGCTGTCGACGACGTCGATGACGGCGTGACCACCCCCAACCTGGTGGTGACCGCCGGCCACTGCGTCAACGACGGCGGTTCGGCCTTCGCCACGAACTTCATGTTCATCCCGCGGTACGACCCCGCCGCGCCGCGCACGTCCGGCCAGCCCGACGGGACCTTCACAGCCAGCCGGCTGACCACCACCTCCCAGTGGGTGGCCCAGGGCGCTGACAGGTACAACTACGACGTCGGCATGGCGCGGGTGGGCGTCAACGAGCACGGCGAGACGCTGGCGGCCGCGGTCGGCGACACCTCCGACATCGGCTACGTCAGCGGCGACCCGACCAGCACCGGCGGCGTCGACTACACGGTGAACGCCCACTCCTTCGGCTACCCCGCTGCGCGTCCCTACGACGGCACCAGGCTGATCTCCTGCTGGGGCGGCACCACCGGCGACACCGTGGGCGGCTCGACGGACTACCGGCTGCCGTGCAACATGACCGGCGGTTCCTCGGGCGGCCCCTGGCTGTTCGACAGCACCAGTGCCGTCGCTCCCCTGACCGAGAACGCCGACGTCGGCGACGTGCAGATCTCGGTCAACTCGTTCGGCTACCGCGGCGAGAAGAACGCGATGTACGGCCCGATCTTCGGCACCACCATCCAGAGCCTCTACGCGACGACCGCCGCCGGTAGCTGACCGGCAGACGCGGTTCGTCGAGCTGGACGAACGCGGCCGCCGCATTCATCCAGCACGCCGGGGCTCACCATCAGCGGCAGTTCCGGCGCTGCCCGGTCAGCGTGAGGTGCCACCGCGTTCGGACCCGGAGAAGCGGGCTGGTGCACTGCTAGGTTGCCGACATGCCAGATCTCGGTCAGGTGACGCCCTTTCTTTTCGTCGCCGTTCTCGTCGCACTCCTACTCGGCGGTCGCCAGCAGATTGCACAGGGGGCCGATGATCAGGTCGCGAACGGCGCGCTGCTCCTGTCCATGGGGACGATCTTCGGCGTCCTGCTCCTGTTTCTCTTCTCAGGCGCGATCGACCTCTAGAAACGCTGCGCCCACGCAGTGCGGCAGATCCGCACGGTCGCAGCGCACGCTGCGCCAGATCCGTGCGGTTTGGAGAGTCATCCGCGCCGCCTGTGGAAACGTACTGGCATGGCGTTGGTGATCCCTGGACTTGGCACCGTCACTCAGGACGGAGACTGGCTCGTGACGGAGCCGCGTGAGGTGCCGGCGCTCGGAG
>NZ_DASSXS010000289.1:0-7123 GCF_035703625.1 Nocardioides sp.
CCAGAGACGTCCGGGCCACCGCACAGGATCTTGCGGTGGCGGTGGAGAGGCTGGTCGCGGAGTCCGGTTCGGAGAAGGTGCACGTGATCGGGCACAGCCTGGGTGGCCTGATCGCGCGCTACTACATTCAGCGGATGGCCGGCCACGCGCACGTGCACACCCTCGTCACACTGGGTACGCCGCACCAGGGCACCGCGCTCGCCCGGGCCGGCTCGGCGTTGCCACTGGTCCGTCAGCTCCGTCCGGACTCCGACCTGATCGCCGAGCTCAACGAGCCCGCGCCGGACTGCGACACGAGGTTCATCGCCTTCCACTCCGATCTGGATCAGCTGATCCTGCCCGGCCGGAACGCCCGGATCCTGCACCCCGACCTGCGGGTCCGCAACGTGGCCGTTCGCGGTATCGGGCACATGTCGCTGACCAACGACGGCGGCATCGCGTTCCAGATCGCGGCCGCCCTCGCCCATCTAGACGATCGGGTCGAGTTCGATTCCCACGAGGCCACCGTCGCTAGCTCGCTGATCGCCTAGCGAGTCCGTCAGACATGCATGCGCACCCGGCACCTCGCCGGTATCCTAAGGATGCGCCCGCGGTTTCCTAGCGGGCGCATGGTCCTCGGGGGTGGACCGACGGTTGAGGTTTGGTTATCAGTCCGTTATCTTCGTCACAGCCCACAGGAGCATAGGCAAGGCGCCAATCGCGGATCGACTGCGACTCCCGGTGGTGGGCGACTCCACCACCGGCGACGCTCGATACACGAGAGCCGCTCGACAGACGAGAGCACAGTCACCGCTGTGGTGGCCAAGGACGAGGGGAGCAGCCAGGTGGCAGCGCAGCCGACCGGCGACCGAGCGCGGCGCACGCCGACGCCGAACCGCCCGGTTGGCGCGGACCTGCCGACGGCGGAGCGCCGCGGCTGGCTGTCGCACGGCATCGCCGCGCTTGCCATCTCCGCGCTCGGGCTCGCGGTCGCCGGCTCGGTGTCGTTGACCACCAGCGCCCAGCCGGTCGCGGCTCCGGCGCCGGCCGCACCGGCCGTCGAAATCGCCGTGGCCGACCCCATCGTCCAGTCGGGCTCGACCAGCCCGTCCAGTGCCACCGAACGCGGAGATGGTCAAGACGCCGGTCAGACCAGCGCTGCGATGGCCGGCACGCTGGCCGCATTCGGCCGACCGATGGCGGTCGTGGACTCCGCCCGCACCCCGCGGCTGCAGGCCGCGGTGGTGAAGGAGCGCGCCGCTCAACGGGCCGAGATCCTGGCGGAATCCGCCGAGGATGTCAGCCAGGCAGCCCGGGATGCCGGCGGCGTCGCGCGCAGCCAGGAGCTCGCCAGCACCGAGCGCGCGACTCGGGAAGCCGCCGTCAAGCTGGCCCAGGATCGGCTCGCCGCGGCCATCCGCAAGCGCGTGGCCGCCGAGGTCGAGCGCAAAGGCGCCGAGAACGCGGCGACCGCCGACAGCACCACCTCAACGACCCCCACGACACCCGGAGTGGACGCATCGGTCCCGGCCGGCGGTGGCAGCTCATCGCCGGTGCCGGGTGCGGTCATCGGGGCCCACTTCGGGCAGTACGGCCTGTGGTCGCGGTATCACACCGGCCTGGACTTCCGTGCCGGGTTCGGCACGCCGATCAAGGCTGTGGCCGACGGCGTCGTGGTCTATGCGGGCAACAGCGGCGACTGGTCCGGCAACCACGTGGCCGTAAGGCACGCCGGTGGGATGACCACCATGTCCTCGCACATGTCGTCGATGGCGGTCAGCGCCGGCCAGTCGGTCAAGGCCGGCCAGGTGATCGGCTACGTCGGAGCGACCGGACGGGCCTTCGGCGCACACCTGCACTTCGAGCTGTATCCGGCCGGCGTCAGGTACGGCGACGTCTACCGGGCCGTCAACCCCGTCCCCTGGCTGCGCAGTATCGGCGTCGGCGTCAACTGACCCCGGACATCGCACGCAGCACTCGGCAACGCGACCCTGTCGTGACCTTCCCGAGCCCTGTCGTGACCTTCTGAGGCTCTCCGTGACCTTCTGAGGCTCTCTGGTGACCGTCTACGTGGGTCAGATCCGGCAGACCCGCAATCAATCCGAGATCTTCCTCACACGGTGGCGCATAGCGCTGGTTGGTAGCGCTGGTCTACGTAGTTGGTAGCGTTGTTCGTCGGGGTTGGTAGCGGCCCCGGCTCGTGCCGGGGCCGCTGGTTGGTCACTCCCAGTAGGTGTTGTTGGTGCGGGTCTGGTCGTGGCGGAGCTTGCGCATGTCGATCGTGCCGAGGTTGATCGTGCGGGCTCGGTTCGCGAGCCGGTTCACGATCGAGTCGGCGGCCACTCGGTCTGGCAGTTCCGCGACCCAGTGTGCGGGTCCGGTCTGGGAGGCGATCACCGTGGGCAGTCGGTGGTCGCGGTTGGCCAGGATCGCGAACAGGTCGGCTGCGGCGTCGTTGTCGATGCCGACGGTGAGGAAGTCATCGATCACGAGCAGGTCCACGTTCGACAGTTGGTTGAGCAGCTGTTGGTGGGCGATCGCGTCGGCTCGGGCGAGGACGAGCCGACGGGCTAGGTCGTCCATGCGGACGTAGGCCACGGTGTGCTCGTTGTGACAGGCCGCGATCCCCAGCGCTGATGCGAGGTAGGTCTTCCCGCCGCCGGTGGGCGAGATGATCAGCAGGTTGACCGGGTCTGCTCGCCAGTCGTGGTCGGCGTAGCGTCTCATCCTGACCGGGTTGACCCCACGTCCTTCGCGGTAGTCGATCTCGGCGATCGTGGCCTCGGGGATCGGGAAGTCCGCGGATCGGATCAGCCTCTCGATCTTGTTGATCCGTCGCGCTTCCAACGCGTCGTCGACCGCGGTCAAGAACAGCTTCTCGGGGGTGAGGTCGTCGTTGGCCTCGTCGTTGACGAGTTCCTCGAACCGGGTGGCGACGTGGGTCACGCGCAGGGCCCGGAACTTGTCGTAGTCGACGCTGGTGAAGATCATCGACCCACTCCCTGCTCACCACCACGCTGGCCGTCGTGCTCGTTGAGCGGTCCGGGGGCGAGCTCGTAGTGGGACGCGTCGCGGACGTAGACGTCCGGCCCCAGCTCGACACCCCCGCCGGCTCCGGCGGCTGTGGTGCTGCTGCGTTTCCTCATCGACGCGGCCGGGGTGATCTTGCGGGGCTTCTTGGCATCAGAGTTGATCGCGGCCATCAATCGTTTCAACGTCGTGTAGGAGGCCTGGCTGCGGTTGTTGAGGAGTTCCTGGCAGGCGGCCTCGAGCCGTTCACGGTTGGCTTTGCCCAGCCCGGACAGGATGTTCTGACAGTCCAGATAGCCCTGCGCCTCGATGGCGTGGCGGTCCAGGATCTGCTCGATCACCGTGACCGTCGCCGGGCCGAATGAGCGTGCCCGGTCGGTGAACCAGCGCCGCGACCACAGCCCGTCGATGCCCTGGTGCTGGGGCGGTACGTGCCCGGCCAGGGTGGAGTACTGACCCTTCCTCCCGGTCAGTCGGCGGTGCTCACACACGAGGTCGTGCCCGTCGAAGACCGTCACCCTCGTCGAGGTGAGCCGCACCCGCAGCATCCGTCCAGCGAGCCGGTAGGGCACCGAGTAGCGCTGGTAGTCACACGAGACGTGGTAGTTCCGCCCGGCCTTGAGCTCCTTCCACTCCACCTCCTCGAACCGGGTTGCCGGCAACGCAGCGAGCAGCGGCTGCTCCTCGCCGGTGAACCTCTCCCACCGGGTGGTGCCGTCCGCGCGACGCAGGTCGTGGTTGACCTCGTAGACGCGCTCGTCGATGGCGTCGTTCAACTCGGCCAGCGTCGTCCACACCTCGCCCTCGAGGTAGCCGATGATCCGCTTGTTGACCACGTTGACGGCGTTCTCGGCCGCCGCCTTGTCCCGCGGCTTCCTCGCCCGGGCCGGCACCACAGCGGTCTGATAGTGATCGGCCAGCTGCCGGTAGCGGGCGTTCACGACCCGCTCAGCCTCGCCCTTGACCCGCTGGTGGGTCGAGGTCGTCGGATTGTCCGGGACCACGATCTGGGAGACGCCACCGAAGAAGCCGAACGCGCGGACATGGGCATCAAGCCAGGCCGGTGACTTCATGTCGAGATAGGCCCGGCAGAACAGGGCACCTGAGTAGGGCAGCACCGCGACGAACAGCACCGCCCGGGTGACCTCACCACTGCCGGTGTCAACCAGGTCGATGGTGTCACCGGCCCAGTCGACCAGCATCGCCCGGCCAGGTTCGTGGTGCAGCGTCGCCACCAGATCGTTCTTGCGGACGTAGTCGGCGAACAACGCGCAGAACTGCGCGTACCCATACCTCTTGCTCACCGAGGCCCCCGTCGACGTCCCGGCGTCGGCGTAGCGACGCCACGCCATCAACAACGTGAAGTGCCGCTGAGCCTTCATCGAGGCCAGCACCGCTGCCAGATCAGGCTGCTCGTAGGTGGCCGACACAATCCGCCGCCCGTCAGGGAACCACAGCCCCAGGTCTGCCTCGCTCACCACCGACACCGCGGTCACCGCCTGTTCGTCGATGACCTTCTTCACCCGCGACACCTCGCGATGTGAGCAGTCGACGATCTCGACGACCTCCCGGTAGCTGCGACCCTCCAGCAGCAAGGCCATGATCTTGCGATAGTCCGTCACGAACCCTCGTCCTCCAATGCAAAGACGGCGACACCCAGCGTGTCGCCGGCCCGCATCACAACAGGACCTGAGGCGCTTCCCCGGACCGCTACCAAGTCCCCAGAACAGCGCTACCAACTGCGTGGACTACCGCTACCATCCAGCCCTATTCGTCACACGGGCCGGGAGACGTTCATCACAAACCCCCACTCAGACCTGGAACCACCCTGTCAACTGGTATTTCTCGACTTGGGGCGACGTTATCAATCCGTTATTGTCGGTTGAGAGTTCACCGATCCGGCCCCCCACGCTGGATGACTTCACTGGCTGAATCCGCGTTCGGCATTTCAGGGATTCCGGCCCCATGAAGAGACCCGACCTTGTCGACCCAGGAGTTCAGCATGCCCCAAACCCAGTCGCAGCGCGCCCTTGCGCGGCGCGCGGTGCCCCAGGAACACCGATTGCCCGAGGCCGCACACCTGCGCACTCGGGTGGTCCACGCGGGCCTGGCAACCTTGGCTGTATCCGTGCTGGGTCTCGGCGTCGCGGCTTCGGGGCTGTCCACCAGCTCGGCGCAGGACCTGCAGGCGGCCGTCTCGTCACCCACCGTCGTCACCACCGTCACACCCGACGTCAAGCAGCCGTCCGCCTTCCAGCGCGACGCGAGCACCATCAGCCGGTCGAGCTTCCGCGCTGCGCTGACCACCCCGAGCGAGGCCGATGGACTGGCCCCAAGCACGCTCGCGCAGGCCGCCGAGGTGGCCGCCGAGCCGGGTGAGGTCGACCCGCAGGCAGCCAAGGCACGGACCGCGTTGCTCAAGGCGGAGAACGCCGCCGCCGACAAGCGCTCCGAGAAGCTTGAGAAGAAGCGGGCGGCTGCAAAGAAGAAGGCCGAAGCCGCCAAGCGGGCGCTCGGCAAGTCCACGATGCCGGTGAAGCACTACAGCATCGCCGCCCGGTTCGGCGACGTCGGAGCCTGGGCCCGCTACCACACCGGATTCGACTTCTCAGCGCCCGTCGGCACCACGATCTACGCTCCGACCGCAGGCGTCGTCGAGCACGCCGGGAGCGGGGGCGAGGCAGGCGGCTGGGCCGGCAACTACGTCGTGCTCAAGCACGCCGATGGCACGCAGACGCTGTACGCGCACATGTCATCGATCTCGGTTAAGGCCGGCGAGCGGGTGACCGGCAGCACCAAGCTCGGCCACGTCGGGATGACCGGGCGGTCCTTCGGCCCGCACCTGCACTTCGAGGTCTACCCCGCCGGGACCACCCCGGGGGACGTCTACAAGGCCACCAACCCGCAGCCCTGGCTGAACAAGCTGGGCCTCAAGCCCTGACCCGGAGCCCGGTGAGCGACGCTCACCGCCGGCTAGAGCCGGCTAGAGCTGCTCGATTGGCGCGTGCCGAACGGCAAGCCGCTTGATCCCGTGCGAGCCGAAGTCGACATCGGCTCGTGGGTCGTCGGGCGAGCCGGACGTGGCGATCACCGTCCCCAGTCCGAAGGTGGTGTGCAGCACCTTCTCCCCCGCCGTCAGTCGCGGGATCGCCTTGACCGCCCGCCGACCGGAGCCGAACGCCGGTGACTCGGCGTCGACACTCGGTCGTTGACGCCAGCTCGTCTGGCTGCGGCTGGTCGCCGATGTGTTGCGCCAGCTGCCGATCGCCGAGGCCAGCCGCCGCCAGTCGATCAGGTGCGGTGGGATCTCACCCAGGAACCGACTCGGCGGATTGTGCTGCGGCGAACCCCAGGCAGACCGGACCGCGGCGTTGGTCAGATAGAGCCGATGCCGTGCCCGAGTGATCCCCACGTACGCCAGCCGCCGTTCCTCCTGCAGCTCGCGCTCGTCCTTGGCCACCAGCGAGCGCTGGTGCGGGAACACCGCATCCTCCAGGCCGGTGAGGAAGACGGTGTCGAACTCCAGGCCCTTGGCGGTGTGCAGCGTCATCAGCGTGACGACCCCGGCCGACTCGCTCTGGTCGGGGATCTGGTCTGAGTCGGCCACCAGGGCGACCCGCTCCAGAAACGCGCCCAACGAGGGATCCGGCTCGGGTGCGCCGTCGGCCAGGCTGACCGCTCCGTTCCCGTCCACCCGGTCGTCCGGGTCCAGGTCGTCGGGGTCCGGGTCGTCCGGGTCCATGTCGTCCGGGGCGGTCGCAAGCTCACCCGTCCGGGGATCCACCCCCGTCAGCCGGGCCAGCTCGGCCAGCTCCTCGGCCGTGAGCCCGGCCAGGTCATCCTCGGTCAGCCGGAAGTCGCCCGGCGCCACCGGGGTCGCCTCGGCCACGAACTCCCGGGCCACCCCGATCAGCTCCCGCAGGTTCTCCAGCCGGGTCTCGTCCTGCGGGTCGTCGGAGTCGGACAGCGCGGCCAGGTAGCCGGAGTGCTCCAGCACACTGAGCAGGATCTGGTCCGCCGGTGCGCCGTCCTCGACCATCGCCTCGTGGGTGTCCAGGAACGCGGCGAACTCCCTCAGCTGCCGGGCCGACCTGCTGGCCAGCCCGCCGATCTC
>NZ_DASSXS010000148.1:0-5914 GCF_035703625.1 Nocardioides sp.
CGTCCTGCAGTCGCTCCTCGGGACCGACGTCCTCGCCCACCCGCTGTCGGCGGTCTATCTCTGGTTCCTGCCCCTGGTGCCGCTCGCGCTCACCGCCTGGCTGATCTGGTCGCCCAACATCTCCTACGGCTACTGGTTCGCCACCTCCCAGTGCGTCGCCTGGGCCCTGGGGACCGCGTCCTACTACGCGCTGCCCACGCTCGGCCCCGGATTCGAGTACCCCTCGCTCTACTTCGACCTGGCGGACACGCCGACCTCCCAGCTCATGGAGGCTCTCGCCTACCAACGACAGGGAGTGGTCCTCGGCGGTGTCGCCGACGCCGTCCAGTCGGTGGCCGGCTTCGCCAGCCTGCACTGCGCGGTCACGCTGCTCGTCGCCCTGATGGTGCAGTACACGCTGAAGAACCGGGTGCTGCACTACATCTTCTGGGCCAACTTCGGTGTCACCGTCGTGGCCACGATCTACTTCGGCTGGCACTACGTCGCCGACGACGTGGCCGGCATCCTGATCGCGCTCATCGCCTTCTACGTCGGCGGCATCGCCAGCGGCCAGAAGTTCGACCGGCACGGGCTCGCCTCGCACCCGACCACCACCACCTCTGCGGTACCGGTCGACCAGCACTGATCCCGCTCCCTTGAGCGGTCCTTCGAATTACAACCTTGTAGTTCGTCAAGTCGACACGCCGGTGAGTCGTGGGAAATTTGGGAAAACTGTTCCTTTTGTGACTCGTGAGCATTAGCGTGCTCCGAGTGTCGGGTGGTTCGCCACTCGGGTCACCCGACACCACCGACGAACAAGGAGCTCCCCGTGCGTGCACTCGGACTGGCGATCGCCACCGTGCTGACCCTGGTTGTTGCCGGGTCGGCCGCTGCCGACGACACCGTGCCGACCCAGCGCGAGGTCAACGAGGCCAAGGCCGCCGCCGAGGCACAGGAGCGCGACGTCGCCGCGGTCCAGGCAGACCTCGTCCTGGCCAACCAGCGGTTGCAGGCCTCGGCCGTCGAGGCGGCCCAGGCCGCCGAGGCGTGGAACGGGGCTCGCTACCGCCTCGAGCAGGCCCAGAAGGCCGCGGCCGCGGCCGAGGATCGTTCGGCAGCGGCCACCGCCGACGTCGAGCGACTGCGTCAGGCGTACGGCGACACGGTCGCGTCGTCGTACCAGCAGGCCCCCGAGCTCACCGCGCTCAACGCGATCGCCGGCTCCGACGGCATCGACGGCGTGATCGACCAGGTCAACACGATGCGCAACGCGGAGACCGCGCTGGACGCCAACTACGACTCCTTCCGGGCGGCCTCGACCCTCGCCGACGTCGCCACGAAGCAGGCGCAGGCGGCCCGCGCCGAGGCGTCGGCCCTCGAGGTCGAGGCGAGCGAGGCCCGGGACCAGGCGCAGGCCGCCGCCGACTCCGCGGCTGCCGCGGCGGAGTCCATCGCCCAGGAGAAGAGCGCGCTGATCCGCGAGCTCGCGCGCCTCCAGGACGTCAGCGTCGACCTGGCCGAGCGGCGCCAGACCGCACTGGAGGAGGCAGCGGCGCGAGCAGCAGCCGCCGCCGCACTCCGGGAGCAGCGAGCCCAGGAGCGCCGCGAGCGGCGCCAGGCCCAGGCAGCGGCGGCGAAGGAGGCGGCCGAGGAGACCGACGACCAGCCCAGGCCCCCCCAGTCGTCGGGGCAGGGCAATGACAACCCCCAGCCCCAGCCGCAGCCCCAGCCCCAGCCGCAGCCCCAGCCCTCGCCGCCGCCGGCCCCGCCGGCCCCGCCGGCCCCGCCGGCGCCGTCCTCGGGCTCCTCGGCCGCGATCAGCTTCGCCCGGGCCCAGATCGGGGAGCCCTACCAGTGGGGCGCCGCGGGTCCCGGCTCCTGGGACTGCTCGGGCCTGACGATGGGCGCGTGGCAGGCCGGCGGCAAGTACCTCCCGCACTACTCGGTCGCCCAGTACGAGCAGGCCACGCCCATCTCCGCCGGGTCGCTGCGGCCCGGGGACCTGGTCTTCTGGGGCTCGTCGAGCGACCCGTCGTCCATCTACCACGTCGCCCTCTACGCCGGTGGCGGCCAGATCATCCACGCGCCGCGGACCGGCCGGCCGGTGACCCAGGAGTCCATGTACTACTGGATTCCCCCCAACTTCCACGCGCGTCCCTGACGCCTCGGGCGTGGAGGAACCACCCTTCGAGGTGGGAGTTGTGACCCTTCTCGGGGGTTCCAAGTCCCACCTCGAAGGTCTGTCTGGACCAGTGGCCTTCGGTAGCGTCCTGCCATGGCCACCGACATCGCCCCCACCCATGACGCGACCCCTGCCACCGGGGCGGACGGGCCCGAGACCTCCGAGTACGTGCAGCCGACGGTCGACGTCCCCGCCCTCACCCGCCTGCTGGATGGCCGGCACGCCGAGGTGCGCAACCTCGTCCGCACCAACCTGGCCGAGTACGCCTCGGTGCTGGAGGACGCGGAGACCATGTCGACCGACGACTTCCGGGACCGGGTCCGAGACCTCGTGGTGGAGATGGCCTCGACCGGCCAGACCGGGATGGGCTTTCCCGAGGAGTACGGCGGCGGCGGTGACGTCGGCGCCTCGGTCGCGGCCTTCGAGACCCTCGCCTTCGGCGACCTGTCCGTGCTGGTCAAGGTGGGCGTCCAGTTCGGGCTGTTCGGGGGCGCGATCCTGCAGCTGGGCACCAAGGCGCACCACGACGCCTACCTCCCCGACCTGATCAGCGGGAAGGTCATGGGCTGCTTCGCCATGACCGAGACCGGACACGGGTCCAACGTCCAGGCCCTCGGCACGGTCGCCACCTACGACGCGAGTGCCGAGGAGTTCGTGATCAGCACTCCTGACGACGCGTCGCGCAAGGACTACATCGGCAACGCCGCCCGGCATGCCGAGCTGGCGGTGGTCTTCGCCCAGCTCGAGATCGAGGGCACGTCCGAGGGGGTGCACGCGTTCGTCGTACCCCTGCGCCGCGACGGCGAGGTCCTTCCCGGCATCCGGATCGAGGACTGCGGCCGCAAGCTCGGGCTCAACGGCGTCGACAACGGGCGGATCTGGTTCGACGGAGTCCGCGTGCCGCGATCAGCCCTGCTCAACCAGTTCGCGGACGTGACACCCGACGGGGTCTACCGGTCGCCCATCGAGAACCCCAACCGCCGGTTCTTCACCATGCTCGGCACGCTCGTCCAGGGCCGGGTGTGTGTCGGAGGTGGGGGCATCAACGCCGCCAAGGTGGCGCTGGCGATCGCCACGAAGTACGCCGTCCGGCGGCGCCAGTTCAACGCCACCTCCGAGGACCACGAGGAGCTGCTCCTCGACTACGGCATCCACCAGCGCCGGTTGTTCCCGCTCCTGGCCAGGACCTACGCACTGCACTTCGCACAGGAGATCGTGGCCGAGCAGCTGCACGAGGTCTCCTCGCGCACCGAGTCCCCGGAGGACGGGGAGAACGAGCACGTCCGCCGCGAGCTGGAGTCGCGCGCCGCGGGCACGAAGGCGATCGGGACCTGGCATGCCACCGAGACCATCCAGCAGTGCCGGGAGGCCTGCGGCGGTGCCGGCTACCTGTCGGTGAACCGGTTCGACGCGCTCAAGGCCGACACCGACGTCTTCACCACCTTCGAGGGCGACAACCACGTCCTGCTCCAGCTGGTGGCCAAGGGCCTGCTGACCGACTACGCCAGCGACTTCGAGGACATGGACCAGTTCGGGATGGTCCGGTTCGTGGCCGGCTTGGCGGTCGACACCGTGCTCGAGAAGACCAACGTGCACAAGCTGATCGAGCGGATCAAGGACGTCCTGCCCGGTGGAGACGAGTGGGACCAGGAGGCCGGGCTGCTCGATCCCCAGTACCAGCTGATGATGCTCCGCTTCCGCGAGGAGCACATGCTCGGTGGTGTGGCGCGACGGCTCAAGCGCGGCATCGACAACGACATGAACCCCGGAGAGGTGTTCTCGCGGGTCCAGGACCACGTCATCGGCGCGGCGCGCGCCCACGTCGAGCGGCTCGTCGTCGAGGCGTTCGTCGACAAGGTGGGCGAGCTGCCCGACGGCGACCAGAAGGTCGCGCTGGGCCTGCTCTGCGACCTGCACGCGCTGAGCACCATCGAGAACGACCGGGCCTGGTTCATGGAGCACGGCCGGCTCACCAGCCAGCGGTCCAAGGCGATCACGCGGGAGATCAACGGCCTGCTGCGGAAGATCCGGCCCCTGGCGGTCGACCTCGTCGACGCGTTCGGCGTACCCCCGGAGATGCTGCGGTCGCCGGACCTGGTCGGGGCCTGACCCGTGCCGCTCCCCGGGTTCGGTGGTTGGCACGACGACCCGCTCTGGGCATCGTTCTACGACTGGAGCGTGGAGCACGCCCGCGTCGGCGGAGCCCTGTGGCGGCTGGGGATCGGCAGCGACCTGGGCCTGCTCTACGAGGCAGCCGAGGAGATCGGGCGCCAGCCGCCCGCTTCGCGGGTCCTCGACGTGCCGTGCGGGGGCGGGGTCGCGCTCCGCGGGCTGCGACCCGACCAGCACCTCACCTACGTCGCGGCCGACATCGCCCGGGAGATGCTCGAGCGGACCATGGACGCCGCCCGGGAGCGGGGGGTCGACGGCCAGGTGGAGGTGCGCGTGGCCGACGTCGGCGCCCTGCCGTTCCCCGATGGCGACTTCGACCTCGTGGTGTCGTTCACGGGCCTGCACTGCTTCCCCGACCCCCAGCTCGCCGTGACGGAGATGGTGCGCGTCCTGCGGCCGGGAGGCGTGCTCACCGGCAGCGCCGTACTCAACGACACCGGGATCCGCTTCGAGCCCATGCGACGGGTCGGGCGGGCCGCGAACCTGCTCGGCCCCAGCTGCACCGGACCCGAGCTGCGCTCCTGGTTGGAGGGCCTCGGGGTCACCGACCTGACGCTCCGGAACAGCGGAGCGATCTGCTACTTCCGTGGAGTCAGGGGCTGATCCCGCGCTTGCGCAGCAGCTCCTCGCGCTTCCACGCGTAGCCGACCATCCAGTGCGGCCGGTAGCGGTAGAGGACGATCCGCTCGCCCCAGCTCAGCGGGGAGCTGCCGTAGTGGTTCGTCCAGTGGTCGAGGGTCTCGGCCCAGTCCTCGTCCGTCTCGGCCATCTCCTCCACCCGGCCGTGGCTGAACAGGGCCAGCTCCTCGTGGTCGACGTGGGCGACGCTGACGTCGGGGCGCACATGCATGTGGCGTGCCTTGGCCGCCTCCCCGCTCGTCGAGAACGACCAGGTCCCGTGCAGGAAGTGCCCGTCCATGGCGCTGATCCGGGGGTGACCCTGGGCCGTCACCGTGGCCACGCTGATCACCTTCATGCCGGTGAGCAGTGCGACCAGGTCCTCGGCGGTCAGCCTCCGCTCGTCGCTGATGATGTCGCGCAGATGCTCGGTCGACCGGGCGTGGGAGCGGTCGAGCAGCTCCTGGAGGGCGGTCAGCTCGTCGGCGGTCTCGTACATGCGGGCGACGCTACGCCGCCGTAGGCGCCCGCGGCAGCGAAGCAGCGCCCCCTCAGTGGGTGAGGCCGGACTCCTCGGCACGCTTGAACGACGCACGCACCTCGGCCTCGGCCTCGTCGCGACCGACCCACTCGGCCCCTTCGACGGACTTGCCGGGCTCGAGGTCCTTGTAGACCTCGAAGAAGTGCTGGATCTCGAGGCGGTCGTACTCGGACATGTGGTGGATGTCGCGCAGGTGCTCCTGGCGGGGGTCGTTCGCCGGCACGCACAGCAGCTTGTCGTCGCCGCCCGCCTCGTCGGTCATCCGGAACATGCCGATCGCGCGCGCGAGCACCAGGCAGCCCGGGAACGTCGGCTCCTGGACGAGCACGAGCGCGTCGAGCGGGTCGCCGTCCTCGCCCATCGTCCCCTCGATGAATCCGTAGTCGGCCGGATAGCTCATCGATGTGAAGAGGCGCCGGTCG
>NZ_DASSXS010000125.1:0-13511 GCF_035703625.1 Nocardioides sp.
GGTCGCTGTCGCCGACGATGGGCACGCTGACCGTGGCGGTTCGAACGTCCGGTGCGAACGAGACGACGCCGCTGCTCGCGGCGTAGTCATCGCCCGCTGTCGCGGTGCCGTCCAGGGTCTGCCAGGCGACGTCGATCGTCCTTTCGCTGGGGTCGGAAAGACGCACCGTCAGCTGTCCGGCGCCGACTCCTTCGTCCACCGAGCCGTTCACGACGGAGATGGTCGGGGTCGCGTCGTCGTCGAGGATCGTCAGCACCGCCTCGCCCTCGGTGACGTCGGGCTGCTCCGTCCCGCCTGCCGGCCCGGTGGAGGCCTCGCCGAGGGTCACCAGCACGGTCTCGTCGTCCTCGTCCAGCGTGTCGTCGGTGATCGGCACCGGGAACGTCGCGGAGGTGTCCCCCGCCTTGATCTCCACCGTCCCGCTGGCGATCCTGTCGTCGAAGTCGGCCACGGGGGTCGCGGTGCCGGGCGCGATCGACCACGGGACGCGGACCGTCCGTCCGGACTTGCCGCCGAGGGTGACCGTGACCTCCGCACTCGTCCTGGCCCCGTCGCCTGCCTCGGGGAAGGAGACGTTCTGGACCGAGACGGTGGGCGCACCGTCGTCGTCGTTGATCGTCAGCGTCCCCACGCCGGCCTCGACCGTGGCGTTCGCCTCAGGGCCGGGCGTGCCGAGCTCGACCGTGAGGTTCTCGTCGTCCTCGTCGAGGGAATCCGCGACTACCTTCACCGGGATGTTGGCGTGGGTCTGACCAGCGTCGATCTCCACCGTGCCCGTGTCCAGGTCGAAGTCCTTGTCGTCGGCCGTCCCGGCCGCGAGCGTCCAGGGCACGGTGACGTCACGGCCGGAGGCCGAGCTCAGGTGCACCACGACGTCGGCGTCGGTCCTGGCGGCTCCCGTCCCCTCGGTGACCTCGGTGACCGGGACCACGGAGACGGTCGGCGGGTCGTCGTCGTCGGTGATCGTCAGCGTGGCCGTGCCATTGCCTAGCGTGGCCCTGATCGGGGTTCCGAGCTGGACGGTAAGCGCCTCGTCGGGCTCGTCCAGCGCGTCCGTTCTCACCGGTACGGTGATGGAGGCCGAGGTCGCACCGGCCGGGAAGGTGACGGTGTCGCCGGTCAGCGTCGCGTCGTCCGCCGTGGCCGTGTCGGCGGTGAGGGTGTAGGGCACGGTGACCTCGCGGCCGGAGGCAGCACTGAGGGTCACCCCGACCGTCGCCGGGGTGTCCGCGCCACCGGTGCCCTCGATGACCGGTGCGGCGTCCGCAAGGGAGACGACCGGTTCGCCGTCGTCGTCGGTGAGCGTCACGATCCCGTCCGCACGCACGACCTTGGCTCCGGTCGCCGAGGTCGCACGCACCGTGAAGGTCTCGTCGAGCTCGTCGCGGGTGTCGCCGATCAGGTCGACGCTCACGGTGGCGCTGGTCTGGCCGGCGGGGATGGTCACGGTGACGTTCTTGGCGGTGTAGTCCTCGCCCGCGGTCGCCGTGCCGTCGACGGTCCTCACCGTGACGGTGACCGGTGACGATGCAGCCGTCGACAGCGTCACCGGCACGAGCGCGGTCGCGCTCGACTCCGACACCGTCAGGTCCCCGACCGAGACCTGCGGACCCGCCGGGGTGTCGTCGTCGACGATGGTCACGACCGCCGTGCCGTCCACGAGGTCGTAGGCCGTGCCGGACTGGAGCCTGAGGCTGAGGGTCTCCACCGGCTCGATGGCGCCGTCGCCCTGGATCTCCACGGGCACCGTCGCCGAGAGGCTGCCGGCCGGCACGGTGACGGTGCCGGAGGCGTCGACGAAGTCGGTGCCGACCGTGGCGGTGCCCGCCTGCAGCGACCACGGCACCGCGACGTCCGAGGAGGAGGGTGCGGCCAGGGTCACCGGCACCTGGACCGTGGTCGTTCCGGCACCGTTGCCCTCGCTGGCCGATGCGTCGTCCGCGGAGACCCCCGGCGGCGGGGCGGGCTTGACCGGTGGCTGGTCCTGCAGCCCGGTGCCCTTGCCGGACGCGGTCGCGACGTTGCCGGCGCCGTCCACGACCTGGATGAAGTACTCGAAACCCTCGGCCGCAGCGGGCAGGGCGGCGGCGCCTCGCCAGACCCCTCCGGCCTCGGCGAGGGGCAGCGCCTGGTAGTCGCCGTCGGTACGCCACATCACGAGTACGCGCCGGATGCCGCTGCCGTCCTCGGCCGCGACCTCGAACTCCGCCTGTGGCGTGGCCCCCGCCCGGAAGACGCCGCGAGCGGCACCGAGCCGGGGCGCGGTGTAGTCGCTGCTCTGGGAGTACTGCACCTCGACGCCCACGTCGTCGAAGGTCCGCTGCACGCCGGTGCCGTTGACATCGGGCGTTCCGTCGCCGAGGAACTGCCCGAGGACCATCACGAGGTTCTGCCGGGTGCCGGTGCCGTCGGCCGAGGCGGGGCCCTGCGGGTCGTCGTACGTCGTCACGTGGGCCAGCGACGAGGGGAAGGTGGATTCGCTGAACGGGCGTTCGGGCTCGTTGGCCGCGAGGTCGGTGACGGGCCGGGTGAAGGCGGCGTCGAAGGGGGTCTCGTCGGGTCGCAGCGACAGCCGGGTGATGAGCGCTCCGTGCGCCGGGAGCAGCTCGCCCGTCTCGGTGCGCGCCGTCACCTCGGACACCACGCGCGGCTGGATCGGGCGACCCGGGGTCACCTGCGGCTCCTGGCCGTCGGCGCGGTAGAAGTCGCCGATCGCGGTCACGACCTTCGTGAAGGTCGGCGTGAGGGTCGTGGTCAGGGTCGAGACACCGTCCGATGCCGCCCCCGGTGTCTGGAAGGCCGGGCCCGGCACCTGCGGAGCGGTCCCGGGGGTGCCCAGCCGGTACATCGGGAGCCCGAACAGGGTGGTGGTCGCGGTGACCTTCTCGTCGGCGTTGCCGTAGAGACCCTGCTGCGCGAAGTAGCGCTGCTTCGCCGCACGCATCGCCGCGCCGAGGTCCTGGTCGTAGCCCAGCTGCTCGCCGTAGAGCACGAGGAGTCGTTCGTGCAGCCCGGCGGTGGCCAGGTCGCCGTAGCCGAAACCGGTGACGCCGACGTACGCCGCACCGCGCTGCCCGAGGCGCTGGGGGAAGTCGATGGCGCTGCCCGGGAGGGTGCCGTCGGGCACGGACAGCCCCGAGTGGCAGCCCATCGAGATCAGCAGCTGGGCACCGGAGGGGAGCGCACTCGCGAGCTCGTCGGGGGTCAGGGTGTCGGTGCCGTTGGTGTAGCCGGACGCGGTCAGCGCCTTGTCGAAGTCGTAGTGGGCGTAGATGCCGTTGACCCGCTTCGCCGGGGTCCCGGAGAGCTTGCTGAGCAGCTGCTGCTTCGTCCAGCTGTCGTTGATGGTGTCGTCGACGGCCGGCGCCGTGCCGCCCGCCCTCTGCAGGGAGGTGCGCAGCGCTGACGACAGGCCCGCGGCACCGTCCTTCATGAAGTCGTAGCCCGTGGTGGTGACACCGGCGGTGGAGATGAGCCCGTCGGCGTCCAGGTAGGCCTGCACGGCGCCCTGGATCTCCTCCGGCGTCTCGACCAGTCGCCCGAGTCCGAGATCCGGCAGGTAGAGCCGGTGGTCCAGCCAGGGCGTCGGGTTCCCGTCGACGTACGGGTCGTCCGAGAGCATGTGCTCGCCGGCGAACGCCTCACCCAGCGGTGAGTCCCCGAGCATCGAGGCGTAGCCCCGCTCGTTGCCGTTGCGGGTGAGGTCTCCCAGCCGGGCGAACGGCAGCTGCTGGTCGCCCCCGACGAGCACGACGTTGCTCAGCTGGGGGTGCGGCTCGAAGTCGCCCGCCCCGGACTGGATCCGTCCGACGAGGTCGGCGACTGCTCCGACGACGTCATTGGCCTTGTCGGGGGAGCAGGAGTCCGCGTCCCACGCGGTCATCGCCGCGCGGACCGACGCGTCGCCGTCGACCGGGACGACGGCGCCGTCGACGGTGGGGTCGGAGGCGAGCTCCGCGAGCTTGGTCATCGTGGTCTGGGTCGCCTCCTCGCCGAAGCGTGCGGCGAAGCGCCCGCGGTCGACGAGCAGGAGGGTGCGGGCGGCTGCGTCCACGGCGTTGGGGTCGAGGGTGCCGGCTGAACCCTCGGGCACGGTGTGCGCGTAGGTGGTGCACGCCACCGGCGTCCTGGGCACGTTGGTCCGCACCCTGAGCACGTAGGGCAGCGTGTCGTCCATGCCGTTGTAGGCGCTCACCTGGATCCGGTCGGCACCGGTCGCCTCGGCTGCCTCGACCGGGGCCCGGTGGGAGGTCGAGCTGGCCAGGAGGGTCGCCTCCGGGTCGACCGGGACGTCCGCCGATGTCGCCTGGTCGGGGAGGGATCCGTCGGTGCCGAGCAGGTCACCCGCATCGTCGGCCGCCGCGGGTGCCGAGCCCACGCTGCGAGCCGGCGCCTGGTTGGGGTCTCCGGCGCCGCCGACGTCGCTGGGGGGTCCATAGAGGACGAGGTCGGCATCGCCGGCGAAGTGGCTCAGCCGCACGCCCACGCGGCGTCCGGCCGGCGGGGCGAAGGAGTACATGTCGACGTCGGAGGCCTCGTCGACGTACCCGAGGTAGAGGGTGTCGCCGGCCACCGAGCGAGGCACGTCCGGTGAGGGCTCGCCGTCCGGCTCGACGACCTGGACGGCCAGTGGGGACGCCGACCTGGTCAGCCCGCCCAGGGAGGCGCCGGCGCGCACGGCGAAGGTGCCCAGCTGGAGGCCGGGGTTGGCATCGAACTGAAGGGCGACGCCGTCGGTGCCGATCCCGGCGAGCCGCCAGGTGAGCAGCGTCCCGGCGCTGGTGTCCTGGACGGTGGGGACGGGTGCGTCACCGGAGGCCGGCGAGATCTGGGTGGATCCGGGCACGAACCGTGCCCCGACCGGAAGCGTGGCGGTGACCGACCCGTTGAACGGCCCGTCGCCGACCGGGTCCGCGGCTACCGTGTAGGTCACCACCCCGGGCGTCGTGTCGAACTCCTGGACGCCGGACCCGGCGAGGTCGAGCTGCTCCCACGGGTAGTCCTCGGCCTCGAGGAAACCGAGGACCACGTCGTTGACGTCCAGGTCGTCCGGGAAGGCCGCGGCCACGTCGTCGATGTCGAGCGTCGACAGGGCACCGCCCAGGTCGGCCAACGTCGTGGCGGGGAAGACGGCACCGGTGCCGAGCGCCTGCTGCAGCGTCGACCCCGTGCACGTGAATCCGGCGAGATCGCAGGCCACGGTGCGCGGGGTGTAGTCACCGTCGGCCGGCCGACCCGCCACGGCGGCGCTGGCCGCGATGGCCCTCTTGAGGGGCACCTCACCGACCTCGCTGACCTCGAGCCCGGCCTGGTGCAGCGGTGCGGTGAGCAGGGGAGCGGAGCTGGCACGGAGCTTCGTCAGGTTGCGCGCCACCGGCGGGCGCCGGAGCAGCGGCTGCTTCTCCAGGGCCTGCGCCGCCTCCGGACGTACGTCGAGCTCGAGCAGCGTCGTCGTCGAGGAGACGCCCAGGCTCGCGCAGGTGGTGTCGGTCGAGTCGTCGAGCAGCTGGCACCACGATCGGCCGTCGGCGTAGGTCAGCGACTGCACCGGGGTCCGCCCGAGGTGGAGCGCTGCGGAGGTGAGGTTCACCAGGACGGACGAGGTGAAGTCGAGGTCGGAGACCTTGAGTGCGCGCAGGGGATGACCGTCGGGCAGGGTGCCGCCGACGAGCAGGTCGAGCACCATCCCGAAGGTCGTCGACGACGGGGATCGGCCTGCGAGAGGGGTTCCGGCCAGCAGCCGGGTCCAGCCACCCTCGACCTCGACCATCGACAGCGGCGAGTTGCGCATCGCCGGGCTGTTGCGCATCGCCGGGGCCAGCTCGGCGAGTGGAGAGTTCCGCATCGCCGGGCTGTTGCGCATCGCCGGGCTGTTGCGCATCGCGGGGCTGTTGCGCATCGCCGGCGCGTTGGCGATGTCGAACTCGGCGTTCTTCAGCCTGTCCAGCGGGATGTTGTCGATCGGGACGGCGTCCGCTCCTGGCGGTGTCGTCACGGCCGAGGCCGTGAGCGACACGTCGAGTCCCGTGGCCGGCTCGCCGGCCACCCGGGCGAGGAACACGTCCCGCTTGCCGTTGGTGTCGCCGGCGACGAGGGTCTGGTCGTCGGACAGGAAGCCGACCGCCGTACCGTCGGCGCTCACGGTCGAGGGACCGTAGCCGCCCGGCGTCGTCCTGTTGGAGGGATCGGCACGCACCGGCGTCTCGCCGTCGAACGACACGTAGTACCCACCCGACGTCGCGAACGTGATCGTGCGGCCATCCGCGGAGAGGTCCGGGAAGCCGGCCTGCTCGCCACCAGGTCCGGCGACCACCCGCGACGAGGTAGCTCCCGGTTCTCCCAGGACGCCGTCGGTGTCGGTGTCGCGGTCGATGAGCACCAACTGCCCGGGGTCGGTGTCGACACTTTCGATCGCGACGAAGCGACCGCCGTCGGAGACGGGCGCGGCAGGTCCCGCGATCGGTGCGGCGCCCAGACGGGTAGTGGAGGTCGCTCCGGTCTCGCCTTCGTCGAGGACACCGTCTGCGTCCGCGTCCCGGTCGTGGACGTAGTAGGCGCGTCCGGCAGGACTGCCGGGTTCGAGGTTGGTGAACGTGGAGATGAAGGTGACGAAGCGGCCGTCGGAGCTCAACCGGGGACGGTAGGCGCCGACGTAGCTGTTGCACGGGTCGCCGCCTGAACCCGCAGCACCCCAGGGAGTGACCGAGATGAGGCGAGTGGCCACGTCTCCGGGCTCGTCGAGCCGGCCGTCCCCGGCCGCATCACGATCGTGCACGTAGACGTCGAGGCACTGGTTGTTGTCGTTCCCTGCGAGGGGGGCCCCCGAGGTGAACACAACCGAGCGTCCGCTCGCATCGACACTGACATCGGGTCTGACGGTCAGTCCCGCCGGAGGACTCAGGTTGTCGGTGCCACTGTTGAAGTTGCCACCCCCGAGAGTGGTGACCGAACCCGGTGTGGCTGACTTGCTCACGAGGACGGTGCTCGACTCGCCCGGCTCGTCCAGGACGCCGTCCCGGTCCCCGTCCCGGTCACGGACGAACACGTCCAGTGAAGTGGCGTCGCTGCACACCCGCGTACACCCGGTTGGCACCAGGCTGAAGTTCGGGGCCATGGAGGCGAACACGACCTGCGAGCCGTCGGCGTTGACCGCGCCGCCGAAGCTGTCGCCGCCGGCCGCGCCACCGGTGAAGTTCACGCTGATCTGCGTGGTCACGCCCGTGGCCGTGTCGCGCGCGAAGACATCCCAGAAGGAATTCGTGTCGCCGGGCACCAGCCCGGGGTGGAAGTGCTCGAAGACCACGTGGGTGCCGTCCTGCGAGAGGTCCACGGGCTGGTAGTAGTCGGTCTGGGCGACCTGGCTGCCGTCGGGGGCCAGGTTGACGCGTTCGACGGAGACCACCTGGGTGGCGGCGGACGCGGGCGACGTGAAGGCCTGGAGGCCGAGCGGCAGTACGGTCGCCGCTACCCCGATGACCAGGCTCCTGGCCATCGCTCCACGCCACCGGCCGGTGGTTGCCGTACGTCTGGGCACCACTGCCACCCCAGTTCCCCTGCACCGGGGCCGCTGCCCCACGTCCGCGAAGTGCCCCCACACTCCAACCACTGGGCCCCATCCACAGCGGTCGTGAGAAGAGTAGGCGCGTCCGGAGGCCGTCGAGACGCAGTTGAAGCAATCTTTACCGACCCCACGGACCCGCTCGGTTTCCATCGCGATCTCCCCTCCTCGGAGGAGCGCCTTCCGCGCCCTCCGGCGAGGGTCCCGCACCGCATTCGAGCACTCCGTCAGCCCGATGACGCAGGGACCGTCGGCTCTCCGACAGATCCCCATGGCCCGGTGGTTGAGCGGCGAGGCGCCCCACCACCGAGCGACCAGCCGCCGGCGGTTGAGCGGCGAGGCGCCCCAGCGCCGAGCGTCGTCGAAACCCCCGCACCCACCCAGGGGCCGCCGGCGGTTGAGCAGCGAGGCGCCCCAGCGCCGAGCGTCGTCGAAACCCCCGCACCAACGCAGGGCGCCGGACACTGCCATCGCCACAGCTCGTCGGGGACCGAACGCTCCCTGTGTCAGCAAAGCGACGGAACGCCGGCACCAGCTGGGTCATGCTGAGGCACATCAACAGCCGAACACCCGAGACCCGGAGGTCATCATGAACGACAACAAGCACACCGCAGACAGGTACCGCCCCTCCACTGACGACAGCGCACTGAGCGAGGCCGAGGGACACGGGTTCCGGGGCAACGCCCTCCCCGACGAGGACACCGAGGGACACGGCGCCCGCGCCAGCCACGCTGTGCCTGAGGACGCCGACACCGAAGGCCACGCCATCCGGTCGGGCCGCGCCCTCCCCGAGGACGAGAGCGCAGAAGGCCACGGCACGTTCTCCAACCGCGCCCTCCCCGACGACGAGACCACCGAAGGCCACGGCATCAGGTCCGGCCGCGCCCTCCCCGAGGACGAGGACACCGCGGGCCACGCGTACAGGTCCGGTCGCGCCCTTCCCGACGACACCGAGGGCCACGGCGCCCGGTGGGGCGGTCTCCGGCCCGAGGACGAGGACGCCGAAGGCCACGGCATCAAGTCCGGCCGCGCCCTCCCCGAAGGCGAGGAGACCGAGGGCCACGGCATCACCCGCAAGTTCTGAGGGCGGCGGTCTTCAACACCGGGAACGTCAGTCGGCGTTGTCGGACACCGCATGCAGCACGGCCTTGACCTGGAACGGCGTCAGGCCGGGGTGCTTGGACAGGATCCGCGCCGCCATCCCCGCCACGTGCGGGGTGGCGAAGCTGTTCCCGCTCGCCTGGATCGTGGTACCCGCGGTCCAGGCGACGTCCACGTCCAGACCCCGCGCCCCGAACTCCACCGGCGGCGAGGTGTTGTAGGCCAGCGCCTCCGGGTCCTGGCCACCGAGCGCCGCGACGGAGAAGACCGAGGCGAACTGCGAGGGGTACGTCGGCCCCGGCATGTTGTTGGCCGCACACACCAGCATCACGTTGGCGAAGTAGGCCTCGTCGACCACCTCGTGCAGCGCAGCGAACCACTGCTCGCTCTTCGAGCTCAGGCTCATGTTCACCACGTGCATGCCGTGCGCGACCGCCCAGGCGATGCCACCGTAGAAGGCGGAGGTCTTGCCCTTCAGGTTGCTGCCGAGGACCCGGACGCTGTAGATCTCCGCCTCCGGCGCCAGCGCCCGGATGATCCCCGCGCAGGCCGTCCCGTGGCCGTAGAGGTCCTCGTGCTCCCCCTCGACCGCCCGGTAGCCCTCGTCGGCATCGGGGTCGGGCTCGATCGCCACCGAGCCGGCCAGGCTCCCGACTGCGGGGTGGGCGGCGTCCACGCCGCTGTCGACGACGGCCACCCTGACCCCGGCCCCGGTCGCGCCGCCCCAGGCCCACTCACGCCGGTCCTCGGGCAGCGGCAGGCCGGTCGTACGGCCCGGTCCGTCGCCCAGGAAGGCGGCCGACCACTCCGGCAGCTCGGTCATCGACGCGGCGGGGTCGGGCGGGCCGTCCGGGCGGCGTACGTCGCCACCTCGCTCAGGACTCGTTCGGCCAGCCCCGCGGCCGCGGGTCCGGCGGCGGCCAGCTCGCGGAAGGCCCCGGCCACTCCCCTCAGCGCGAGCCCCGCGTCCGGGTCGGTCACCGACGCGAGCGCTTCGTCGAACGCCCCACTCGCGTCCGGGTCGACCAGCGAACGGATCACGCCGACACCGACCGCGTCGTAGAGCGCGGAGAGCCGGATGATCGACCCGAGCTGGGAGGCGACCAGTCCGAGCACGGCCAGGTCGTGGCCGGAGTCCCGCTGGCCGGCGTCGGCCGGATCCAGGACCTCGACGACGCCGGCGATGTCACCGTCACCGTCCTCGACGGGCGCGGCGAGGATGGTCTGCGGGACGTAGCGGGTGGACTCGGCGACATCGCGGGCGAAGCGCTGGTCGGTCGCCACGTCGGCGACCTGGATCGGCTCCCCCGACATGGCGACCCAGCCCGCGATGCCTCGGCTGACCGGAAGGACCACACCGACGATCTCGGCCGCGCCGGCGCCGTCCGCGGCGACGAAGCGCAGGGTCCCGCCGTCGGGTTCCACCTGCGCGAACGAGCACGCGGCCGCCCCGAAGACCTCGCGGACTCCCCTCACGGCGGAGGCCAGCTCCCGGTCGAGGTTCACCGGGGCGACGGCGGAGCCGAGCGCGTCACCGAGCCGCGCGACGAGGCCGATCTGGTCGGCATCGGGGTTCGTCATGGCGGCAGTCTCGCGTGGACCGGGCCCGAGCGCACCCACCACGCGCCGTTCGTGTCTCGGGCAGCTCCTCTCCGCGGTGGCGCGGGCCTGTCCGCGAGGCAATCTCGCGCCGACCGGCCGGATTCCGCGCCCTCGAGCGGTGTTCGCCTCGTGGTCGGGCACCCGGGGCCGCCGAGTCCAGCCATCCACCGCCCCAGCAACGCGAACCACCCTGGCGCGTCGATCCGATGTGGTAGACCTTCGCGAATGGACTGGCCCCTGCTGGCGCCGCTTCCGCCCGACGCACGGGACGCGGTGGTCTCGGCCGCGCGACGGCGTACCTTCGGCAAGGGCGAGGTCGTCTTCCACGAGGGCGACCCGGCCGACGCCCTCCACCTGGTGACGTCGGGACACCTGGCCGTCCAGGTCGCCACCCCGGACGGCGAGCGCGCCACGCTCAACGTCCTCGGCCCCGGCGCCCACGTCGGCGAGCTCGCCCTCATGCCCAACGACGCGCCCCGCCAGCGATCCGCCACGGTGCTCGCCCTCGACCCGGCGGAGACGCGCGTGCTGTCGGCCACCGCCTTCCACTCCGTCAGGGACAAGTTCCCGGCGGTCAACCAGATCCTGGTCTACCTGCTGGCCGACCGCGTGCGCGAGCTCAGCGACCGGCTGCTGGAGACCATGTACGTCGGGCTCGACCGCCGGGTCTACCGCTGCCTCCTCCGGCTCGGCCGCGTCTACGCCGACGGGCCTCCCCCGACGCTCATCCCGATGACCCAGGACCAGCTCTCGGACCTCGTCGGCGGCACCCGCCCGTCGGTCAACCAGGTGCTGCAGCGTCTCCAGGACCAGCGGATCATCGAGCTCGGCCGTGGCCGGGTGGTGGTACTGAACCCGCAGGCACTGGCGCGAAAGGCAGGCCTGTGACGAACCGTCGAAGGTCCGACAAGCCATCGTTGCTGACCAGCCTCCGGCACCGCGACTACCGCCTGTTCATGGCGGCGTTCACCACGTCGTCGGTCGGGTCGTGGGCCTACAACGTCGCCCTGGCGGTGTGGCTGCTCGACGAGACCGGCTCGGCGGGCTGGGTCGCCGCTTCCACCGTGGCCCGCTTCGCACCGGCCCTGGTGATGAGCGTGTACGGCGGCGTACTGGCCGACCGGTTCGAACGGGTGCGTCTGATGGTGCGGCTGGACCTCGTGTTCTGCGTCTGCATGGTGGCGCTGGCCACGGAGATGCTGCTCGGGGCGCCGCCGCTGCTGGTCGTCGCGACCGCTGCGATCTCGTCCACCCTGTCGAGCATCTACGAGCCGGCGGCGGCCGCGATGACCCCGCAGCTCGTCCCCGAGCGTGACCTCGGCTCCGCGAACGCCCTGCGCAACACCGTCGACAACATCTGCGTGGTCGCCGGGCCGGCCATCGGCGCCGGCGTGCTGCTGCTCGCGGAACCGTGGCTGACGGTCGCCCTCAACGCCCTGACCTTCGCCGTGTCGGCGGCGCTCATCGGGCTCGTCAGCGTCCGCAGCCGGCCGGTCGACGTCACCGAGGGCGGCCAGACGGGGCCGTTGAAACAGGTGACGGTCGGGCTGCGCACCATCGCCGAGTCGTCCGGGACCGGGGTCCTGGTGGCCTTCAGCATCGTGGCGACCTTCGTCTTCGGCACCGACACCGTGCTGTTCGTGGTGCTGTCGGAGGAGCGGTTCGGCACCGGGGCGGAGGGCTTCGGCTACCTCCTCGCCGGGCTCGGCATCGGTGGCATCGCCGCTGCCGGGCTGGTCACCCGGCTCGAGCGTCGCCCCCGGCTGGGGCCGGTCATCCTGCTCGGGATGGCGGGCTACTGCCTGCCCACGCTGATCTTCCTCGTGGTCGACGAACCCGCGGTCGCCTTCGTCGCCCAGTGCCTGCGTGGCGCAGCGACGCTGGTGGTCGACGTGCTCGCGATCACCGCGCTCCAGCGATCGGTCCCGCCGGAGCGGCTGGGCCGTGTCTTCGGTGCCTTCGACGGCCTGATGATCGTGGCGGTGCTGGTGGGGTCGGCGGTGATCCCGATCGGCCTCGAGACCCTCGGGCTCGACGCGATGCTCTGGTTCACCGGCCTCGGCGTACCCCTCCTGTGCCTGGCGGGCGTCCCCGCGCTGCGCCGGATGGACGCGGAGTCGGCCGCCCGTCGCGCGGAGCTGGCGCCCCGCGTCGACCTGCTCTCCCGCGCCGACCTGTTCGCAGACGTCTCCGAGGGCGCACTCGAGCAGCTGGCGGCGCAGGCCGAGCGCGTCGAGGTGGCGGCCGGATCGGTGCTCATCGCGCAGGGCGACGTCGCCGACGCGTTCTACGTCGCCGAGTCCGGGGAGTACGCCGTCAGCGCCACCGACGAGCGTGGCAAGGCCGTCGAGCTGCCCACGATGTCCGCCGGTTCCGCGTTCGGCGAGATCGGCCTGATCGAACGCATCCCCCGGACGGCGACCGTCCTGGCCAGGACCGAGGGCGTCGTACTGCGGATCCCGGGTGACGCCTTCGTCGCCGCTCTCACCGAGGACACGCCGTCCCCCGCCCTGCTCGACGGCGCCTCGCTACGGCTGAGCCGCACGCACCCGACCCGGCGGCTCACCCGGGCCGGGCTGGCAGTCGAGGGGACCCCGGAAGACAGCTGAGGGCAGGTCCCTGACCACCCCCGTGGGTCAAGAACCTGCCCTCATCGCGCCGCATCACCGGGGTCCCCCATGACCACCGGCCTGCGGCCGTCTCAGAACCTGACGCGGACGCCGTGGCCCTCGGTGCCTTCGTCGTCACCTTCCTCGGGCGCTGCGCCCTTGTACTTGATGCCGTGGCCCTCGGTGCTGTCGTCCTCGACGAGTCCCCTGCCTCGAGTGACGTGCCCCTCGACCTCGTCGGTGGTCTGGTCGAGGTTCTTCTCGTTGTCGTTCATGGCGGTCTCCTTGTTCAGCAGGTCGATGTGATGGCACGAGCATCACACCCAACCGGCCGGCGCACTGTCCGTTCGCCGACACTTCGCCACTACGGTGGTTGAGCAGCGAGCCGCCGTCCAACCTCTCCCACGCCGGCGGTTGAGCAGCGAGGCGCCCCAGCGCCGAGCGTCGTCGAAACCCATCCCGGTGGTTGAGCAGCGAGCCGCCGCCGAACCTCTCCCACACCGGTGGTTGAGCAGCGAGGCGCCCCAGCGCCGAGCGTCGTCGAAACCCCGGAACCGTGCGCAGGGCCGCAACCAGCCCTCACCCACCTGAACCAGGCGAAGCCGGCGGCCGGCACAGACCGCGGGCAAGTCCGGGGAGGT
>NZ_DASSXS010000143.1:0-2627 GCF_035703625.1 Nocardioides sp.
GGGCAGCGCTGCGCGAGGAACGAGCGCAGCGCGTGGGCCCGGGGAGATTGAGCAAGCCCCGCGGCCGAGGTACGAGGCCGCGACGGGCGGGACGAAATCCACGCGCAGCGGCGCCCGAGGCACGAGGGAGGCGCGTGGGCCCGGGGAGATTGAGCAAGCCCCGCGGCCGAGGTACGAGGCCGCGACGGGCGGGACGAAATCCCGTAAGCGTGGGCAGAGCGGTGACCACGGCGGCGATCAGGCCAGCCAGCGCCGCAGCGCGGCGTGCACCTCGGGGTGGTTCAGCAGGCCGAAGTGGTCGGTGCGGCCGACATGGACGAAGTCGGCGTCGGGGAAGAGGTCCGCACCCGTGCGGTCGCGGCCGCGGGCCGACTCGACCCGGACCAGGAGGTCGCCCACCACGTGGCCCACCGGATGCCGGGGAGACGCCGTCACGGTCGCAGCGACCAGCCGGTAACGCGCGTGCGGGAGGGGCGGGACCTCCTCGGTCAGCCCGGCGACCAGGTCGTGCACGCCCACGGAGCGCCAGTCGAGGATCCGCCCGAAGGCCGCGGTCTCGGGGAGCCGGCCGAGCCCGCGGCTGCCCTCGCCGACCCCGCGCGCGATCGGGGCCCCGAGGTGGGGCGACCCGAGCGTGACCACGTCGGAGACCAGCGTCGTCCACGGCCGCTCGACCTCCGTGGCCACCGCGCCGGCGGCGCGCATGATCAGGCCGCCCATGGAGTGGCCCACCAGGGCGATCCGCCGGACCTCCGCGGGCCAGGCCTCGATCACGTCCTGCAGCAGGGCGGTGAGCGCGACGCCGTTCTCGCGCAGGCCAAGGCCGGTGTTGGCGCGCAGGAACACCGGGGTCCACCCCTCCTGCGCCAGCATCTCGCCGTACGTCGTCCCGAGGCGGTCGCGGCCGCGGTTCCAGTAGGACTCGTTCTCGCAGAGCCCGTGCAGGAAGACGACCAGCCGGTCACCGGCCTCGGGGAAGGCGGCGGCGATCGAGCCCGGGTCGGCGGGTACGTCGCGTCCGCCTGCCCGCACGCCCATCGGGATGGCCAGCCGCGGGCGTTCGCGCACCAGGCGGTCCCCGATCAGGCCGTTGACCGCCGAGCTGACGAAGCGCCCCCTGCGATCGGCCTCGAGCCGCGGCCCCACACCGGTGTCGGCGACCTTGTCCAGGCCG
Organism: Nocardioides sp.; assembly: GCF_035703625.1. Lineage (GTDB taxonomy): Bacteria > Actinomycetota > Actinomycetes > Propionibacteriales > Nocardioidaceae > Nocardioides. Next base: position 1,175 of record NZ_DASSXS010000143.1, read on the forward strand.
TGCGCCGCGAGCCGCAGGCCGCGTCCGAGACCGCCGTACACGGCTCCGGCGATCCCCCGGTGCACGCGTTCGGACAGGGTCGCGCTCTCACGGGTGCGCCCACTGAGCGACTGGACCCGGGCGAGCCACGCCTCGTGGGTGTCGCGCACCGTCCGCACGCCGAGCTCGTCGGCGACCTGCGAGAGCAGCGAGAGTGCGTCGAGGACCCCTGGTCCTCCGGGCGGGTCGGCAGCCACACGCATGACACGACCCTACAACTCAGTGAACACATGTTCACTGGCGAATCGCTGACCCGCCCGTAAGTTTCGGGCGGGTCGGCGACTCAGGCCTGGGCGGGGGCGTCCTCCGCCGGGTCGTCCTCGATCTCCTCGACCTCGACGACCTCGGCCTCGGGGTCGCCGATCGTGCCGTCGGGTCGCAGCCCGGCCAGCTCGACCACGTTGCCCGAGGCGTCCTTGACCGTGGCGCCCTCGACGACCGCGGCCAGGGCCTTGCCGCGCAGGATCTCCTGCACGAGGTCGGGGATGTGGTTGTGCTCGAACATGTGGTTCGCGAACTCCTGGGGGTCCTGCCCGGACTGCTGGGCCCGGCGGACCAGGTGCTCGGAGAGCTCGCTCTGGTCGACGCCGAACTCCTTCTCCTCGGCAATCGCGTCGAGGAGGAACTGAGCCGTGACGGCGTCGCGGACCCGGCGCTCGAGCTGGGCCTCGAACTCCTCCAGGGTCTGCTTCTCGTCCTCGAGGTACTTGTCCATGGTGATGCCGGCCATCATCAGCTGCTGCTCGATGTTCTGGCGGCGGGCGTTGAGCTCGTCGGTGACCATCGTCTCCGGCAGCGGGACCTGGACCTTGTCCAGCAGCCGCTCGAGTACGGCGTCGCGGGCGGCGGCCGCCTGCTCGAGGCGCTTGCCGCGACCCAACCGCTCGCGCACGTCGGCGACCAGCTCGTCGGTCGTGTCGAACTCCGAGGCCATCTGGGCGAAGTCGTCGTCGAGCTCGGGCAGGTCCTGCTCCTGGACCTGCGAGACGCTCACCGCGACCTCGACGTCCTCGCCGACCAGGTCGCCGCCGACGAGCTGGGAGGTGAAGGTCTTCTCCTCGCCCGCGGACATGCCGGCCAGGGCCTCGTCCAGCCCGTCGAGCATCCCGCCGCGACCGACCTGGTAGGACATGCCGGTCACCTCGGCGCCCTCGACCGGCGCACCGTCCTGGGTCGCCTTGAGGTCGAGGACCACGAAGTCGCCGTCGGCAGCCGGGCGGTCGACGTCGTTGAGCGAGGCGAACCGCTCACGCAGCGCCTTGACCTGCTCGTCGACCTCGTCGTCGGTGATCTCGATGTCCTCGACCTCGGCCTCGATGCCGACGTACTCCGGGACCTCGATCTCGGGCTTGACGTCGACCTCGGCGGTGAACTCGAGAGCCTCGTTGTCCTCGAACTTCGTCACCTCGATCTC
>NZ_DASSXS010000012.1:0-4445 GCF_035703625.1 Nocardioides sp.
TGCGTCACGCCAGGGGCCGTCGTTCACGCTGATCTCGACCCGGCGGATCCGGCCGTACGCCGACCACGACCGGCCGGTGAGCTCCTTGCGCCCCGGGCGCAGCGCGGCCGGCAGCGGCTGCTCGATCGCGCTCTTCACGACTTGCGTGGTGACCAGAGGCGAGTCGGGGTACGCCGCCCCGAACATGCGGTAGCTGGTCGTGTTCCACTGTGACGTCAGCGGTGTCTCGGACACCTCGATCGAGCCCACCCACTTGATGTTGGCGACGCCGACCCAGCCCGGAACGAGGATCCTGGCCGGGAAGCCGTGGTCGGGTGGCAGGCTGCGACCGTTCATGCCCAGCACGAGCAGGGTGTCCTCGGCGAGCGCCTTCTCGAGCGGCACCGGGCGTCGCACCTGCTGGTCATCGAGCCCGACGGGCATCACGTCGAGCGCGCTCGGCTTGATGCCGGCCCGCTCCAGCACGGAGGAAAGCCTGACCCCGGTCCACTCGGCGACACCGACGGCACCCAGCGTCCACGCGGTGCCGGCCGCCGCCCTTCCCTGCTGGCTGCCGAAAAAGCTGCGGCCGTTGCCGGCGCACTCGATGAAGCGGGTCAGGCTGACCTGCGGCAACGCGAGCAGGTCGTCGTACGAGACGAAGACCTCGCGCTGGACGCCGGTACCGTGCACGCGCAGCCGCCAGGTCGCGGGGTCGATCCGCGGCGTCGATGTGTGGTTGCGCACGAAGAACCTGTCGATCGGTGTCAGGTAGCCCTGGCCGCGCATGGCGGACCAGCGCATCTCGGCGTTGGTCCCCCGGGCGATGAAGAGCGAGTCGGGGGTCGGCTTGGCAATGCCCGGTACATCGGCGGCGGCCCGCGAGGTCACGGACTGGGCCAGCGTCGGACCGACAGCGGCCACGGCGGCGCTCATCGCCCCGGCACGGAGCACCTGCCTGCGGGTCAGCCTGTGCGCGATCCGCTCTGCGCTCTCGAGGTCGTAGTCGTGCTCGTGGTGCAGTCCCCGGTCCATCCCGCCTCCTAAAGTCATGTGATTCACTCGACATTAGCAGGAATGGGCCACCGGCTCGGCAGCCGCTTGGGAAGTGCTGAGGAGGTTGCGCACACAGAAGCGGCCCCTCTCAGTCACTGCGAGGGGCGCTCCATCTGTGTAGACGCGTGGAGCCTCGTCCCGCCTTGCGCCCGCAGGATCCGCTGCCCCTCGGCCCCCCTGGGAGCAGGTCTCCAGATGCCTTCAGGCCCGGAGATCCGCCTGAACCCTCTGGAGCGGGGGCAGGATCCAAACCTGCGACCTCTGGATGCCGTCGGGGGCATCTCTCAATGCGGTTGTGGGTGGAGGTGGTGGGGGCCGTTCCGGGGAGGAGTGCGCGCCCCCACCGATCAGGGGTCAGCGGCCGAAGAGCTTTGAGAGGAAGCCGCCGCCGGAACCGGCGGCCGCCTTCTCGGCCGGCGTGTGCTGACCGTTGCACCAGTCCTTGGCGGAGACGCCCGCCTTGACCTGGCTGACGTGCTGGCCGCAGCCGGCCCAGGTGGTCCTGCCGCAGGTCTTGCATGGGGTTGGTCGGCACATGAGGTGCTCCGTTTCTGAGGGGGTGGAGTGTGATGTGTCCGTGAGGTCTCGGTGGAGGGTCAGCCGTGCGAGAACGTGATCTTCGGCAACGCTCGGGTGAGCCAGCGGGGGCTCCACCAGGCGGCCGTACCGGTGAGACGCAGCATCACGGGGAGCAGAACGAGGCGGACCAGGAAGGCGTCGAGCAGGACGGCGACGCCGAGCACGATGCCCATCTCCTTGGGCGGCAGCGGACCCGACAAGGCAAAGGTGAAGAACACCGCGACCATCACGGCGCCGGCGGCGAAGATCACTCGTCCGGAGTGGGCCAGCGAGCCGACCATGGCCTCGCGCGGGTCGCCCGAGCGCTCGTAGTGCTCCTTGGCCGAAGCGAGCAGGAAGACGGTGTAGTCCATGGCGATCGCGAAGATCATCGCGAAGAAGAACACTGGTGCCCAGGCGTCGAGGAAGCCCTGGGACTCGAACCCCAGCAGGTCCGCGCCGACGCCTTCCTGGAACACCAGGCGGGCGACGCCGAACGCTGCGGCGGTGGACAGCAGGCTGGCCAGGGTGCCGAGCAGCGAGATGAGCGGGGCCTGAAGGGCGACGAGCAGGAGCAGGAAGCCCAGCGCCAGGACGACGCCGATGACGAGTGGCGTCGACTCGTCGAGCTGGGTCTTCAGGTCGAGGCTCTCCACGGCGGCCCCGCCGACCAGGGCGGACTCGGGCAGGTGGTCGCGAAGCCGGTCGACGGTCGCGCCGAGCTCGGGGTCGGACGGGTCCACGGTCGGCACCGCCTGGATGAGGACGCGGTCGCTGTCGTCGGCCGCGTGCTGGGCGGGCATGGCGCCGGCGATGCCGGCGTCCGCGGTGAGCGCCGCCGCGGTGGCTTTGGCGTCGGTGCGGTCCACGATGATCTGGAGGGTGCCGGGCGCACCGTCCCCGAAGGCGTCCTGGACCTGGTCGTAGCCGACGCGGGCGCTGGACTCCTCGGGCAGCACCTGGATCGAGGGCATCGCCGTCTTGAGGCCGAGGACCGGGGCGGCCAGGGCGAGCAGGACGATGAGCGACGCCAGTCCGAAGGCGATGGGACGCTTCCAGAGGCGCTCGCCCCAGGCGGCGAACTTCGGGGAGCGGTGTTCGCCGGTGTGGACCCACCTCAGGGCCAGCCGGTTGATGCGGTGGTCGAGCTTGAAGAGCACGAGCGGAAGCAAAGTGAGCGTGGCCAGGAGGACGAAGGTGACGGCGAGCATGATGCCGCCGGCCATCGACCGGAACGCCGGGGAGGGCACGAGCATCACCGCAGACAGGGAGACGAGGACGGTGATGCCGGAGAGCAGGACGGCCTTGCCAGCGGTGTCCATGGTCTCTGCGATGGCCTGACGTGGGGTCTCGTGGTGGCCCATTCGGGCGGCCCGGAACCGTACGACGAGGAAGAGGGCGTAGTCGATGCCCAGGGCCAGGGCGAACATCATGGCGAAGTTCATCGCCCAGATCGACACAGGCACGAGCTCGTTGATGAGGACCAGGGAGCCCGCGGAGGCGACCAGGCCGGACAGGGTCAAGATGAGTGGGAGCCCTGCTGCAACCAGCGCGCCGAAGGCGAGCACGAGGATGGCGAGCGTCACCGGCCAGGAGAGCATCTCGGACTTGAGCATCCCGTCGAGGTTGGCCTCGTTGAAGTCGGACCACAGCAGTGAGGCGCCGGTCGGGTTGACCTCGATGCCGTCACCGGACAGTGCCTCGAGGTCGGCCTTGATGTCGTCGGCGACCCGGACCATCTCATTGGGGTCGGCGCCCGCACCGGCGAGGATGACGGCGGTGTCGCCGTCCTGGCTCAGCGTGGCGCCGGGCTGCGGCGCAATGACGTCGGCGATACGCGGCTCATCCTCGAGCAGCGCGGTGGCCTGAGCGAGCACGTCCTGGCCGCGTCCCTCCGTGACCGGGCCGTCGGTGCTGTGCACGACGACCTGGATGGCCGAGCTGGCGTTGCCGCCGAAGCTGTCGGTGGCGAGCTCGCGTACGGCGACGGACTCGGAGCCGTCGGCCTGCCAGCCGGCGCCGGACAGGTTCGCTTCGACCTTGGGGGCGAATACGCCAAGGCCGACGACGAGCAGCAGCCACACCAGGGCGGTCGCCTTGCGGTGGTGGGTGACCCACAGGCCGAGCCGCCCGAGGGGGCCGGGGCGGTAGCCGAGTCCGTCGGGCTCGGATTCGAGAGTGTGACTTGAGTTGCGGCGGGTGGCCGTCGACGTCATGAGCAGAACTCGTTCCTGTCAGGTGTGGAGCGGTGGATGTCTGGATCCCGGGATCGGTGGCAGGCCCGGGCAGGGGGATGGGATCGGTCAGATGAGGGCTGGGATGGCCGTCGCGGCGGTGTAGGCGGCGATGAGGAGGACCAGGCCGGTGAAGGCGGCGGAGAGCCGGGCGGTGTCGGTACGTGCGGCGATGCGGGCACCGGCGACCGAGCCGGCGATGGCCGTGACGGTGAGGGCTGCGACGAGCCACCAGTCGGGTGCGATGCCGGTGCCGGCACGGGTGGCGAGGGCGGCGACGCTGGTGATGGTGATGACGACCAGCGAGGTCCCGGCGGCGTACCCCATGGGGAGCGCCAGGGCGAGGACCAGGGCGGGGACGACGAGGAACCCGCCGCCGACACCGAGGAACCCGGTGAGCAGGCCCACGGCGGTGGCGGTGACGAGCACCTTGAGGGCTCGCGGGCACTGACACATGAAAGTGGGGCTGAACGTGATGATGGGGTCGTCCAGCCGGGGACGGTCGGCGTGGGTTCCACCGGGCGCGCCGCGGCGGTTGCGTAGTTGCCGCACGGTCATCAGGCCGGCCACGACGAGCATGAGGCCCGCGAACGCGGCCAGCAGCACGGCCTCAGGGAC
>NZ_DASSXS010000257.1:0-8801 GCF_035703625.1 Nocardioides sp.
GTCTTCCACCACCGCAACGGGCGCGTCTACGCCGGCACCTACACCAACCCGCAGGGCGACCACCAGCGCTCGGTCGTGCGGGAGTGGTCGGCCAGCGGCGCGCTGCTGCGCTCGTGGCGGGTGCCGCGCCAGAACCTCGGCGAGGACCACGGCGTCCAGGTCGCGAACGCCGACGCCCGGGGCCGGCTGATCCTGCTGGAGAAGTCGACCTCCTCGGTCCGGACGCTCAACACAGCGAACGGCCACTTCCGGCGGTGGGCGACCCTGCCCGACCTGCCCACCTGCTCCAGCGGCGAGAAGCCCTGCTCCCCCAACGTGGCCGACGGGCCGGCGATCCCCAACTACGCCGCCTGGGGCCCGGGCGGGTCGCTCTACGTGACCGACTACGGCCAGGCGGTGATCTGGAGGATCCCGCCGGGCACCCAGAAGCCGAAGGTGTGGTTTGCGTCCCCGCGGCTCGACGGGTCGGAGTTCGGGACCGCCGGGCTGGTGTTCCGTCCGCGGACCCGGACCCTGCTGATCACCCAGCAGTCGTCGACCACCGACGGGAGCGCGCCGACCAACGGCAAGCTCTTCTCCCTGCCGATCCGGAAGTCCGGAGCCCCCGGCAGGCTGACGACGCTGTGGACCTCGCTGCCGGGCGAGCTTCCCGACGGGTTCGGCATCGGCCGCTCCGGACGGATCTACATCGCCAACGCCGGGATCTCCCAGCAGATCGTGGTCCTCTCCCGCCGTGGTCGCGAGATCGAGCGCTTCCCCGAGGTGCCGGGGCCGGGCGACAACGGCTCTTCGATCCCGTTCGACACCCCCTCGAGCGCGACGTTCCACGGCACCCGGGTGCTGGTGGCCAACCAGTCGTTCTTCGGCCAGACCGAGCACCACGCGATCCTCGACGTCGAGGTGGGCGAGCGTGGGCTGAGGCCCTACCTGCCGCGGTCGGCGTTCTGGCGCTGAGCCACCACCCGGGACACCACCAGTCCCGCCACCAGGGCGCCGAGGGTACCCAGGGTCAGGTCGCCCAGGGTGTCCTCGTACGCCGTGTCGCGCTCGGTGCCGTGACGGATGAAGGTGTACCACTCGCCGAGCTCCCAGCCGACCGCGAGCAGGGAGCCCAGGCCGGTCACCAGGACCACGACCGCCCACGGCGGGCGCACCGACCCGCAGATGAGCAGCCCGATCCCGGTCAGCAGCAGCGCCCAGTTGGCGAAGTGGCAGAGGTCGTCCCACCACACGAGGGCGTCGAAGAGGTCGAGGCTGTTGCCGGTCACGTCGACCAGGAACGGCAGCATCACCAGCGTGAAGGCGCCGTACGGCGGCTCGCGGTCAGGATGGCGCCGCTTGACCGCGACCCACCAGATCATCGGGACCACGAGCATCAGCAGCGGGTAGGCGATGAGCCTGGCTCCGAAGGCCTTGTCGGCGAACCGGTCGATCCCCGGCACGAACTCGGCCACGGCGAGCTGGGCGACCGTGAGCGCCAGCACCGAACCGGGCACCCACGCAGGGCAGCGACGAGGCACGAGCGCACGGTAGCGTCCCGGCATGGGTGCGCTCGCGAGGCTCGTCGAACGAGGGCTGGTGGCCCGCGACTGGGCCGAGGCGCTGGCGCCGGTCGACGACCGGATCACGGCGATGGGGCGGTTCCTGCGCGAGGAGATGAGCGCCGGCCGCGACTACCTGCCGAGCGGTGAGCGGATCCTCCGCGCCTTCCAGCGCCCGCTCGCCGACGTACGGGTGCTGATCGTCGGCCAGGACCCCTATCCCACGCCCGGGCACCCGATCGGGCTCAGCTTCGCGGTCGACGCGCACGTGCGGCCGGTCCCCCGGAGCCTGGCCAACATCTACCAGGAGCTGCACACCGACCTGGGCCTGGCCAGGCCCGCGCATGGAGACCTCACGGCCTGGGCCGACCAGGGGGTGATGCTGCTCAACCGCGTGCTGACCGTCCGCCCCGGGGAGGCGGCCTCGCACCGCGGGCGCGGCTGGGAGGAGGTGACGGAGTGTGCGATCAAGGCGCTGGCGGCCCGGGGAGGCCCGTGTGCGGCGATCCTGTGGGGGCGGGACGCGCAGGGCCTCAAGCCGATGCTCGGCTCCGTCCCGTGGGTGGAGTCCGCACACCCGTCGCCGTTGTCGGCCTCCCGCGGCTTCTTCGGGTCCCGCCCCTTCAGCCGGGTCAACCGGCTCCTCGCCGGGCAGGGCGCGCCGCCGGTGGACTGGTCGCTGCCCACGGAATAAAGTTGAATTCTCAACCATTGGAGTCGGCATGAGCGACGGAACGACCCACACCGAGCGGATGCCTGCCCTCTACATCGGGCACGGCGCCCCTCCGCTGCTCGACGACCCGGCGTGGTCGGGACAGCTCGCCGCGTGGGCGGCCGATCTCCCCCGCCCCCGCGCGATCCTGATCGTCAGCGCCCACTGGGAGTCGGCGCCGGTCAGCCTGAGCGCGAGCGGCGCGCCGCTGGTCTACGACTTCGGCGGCTTCGACGCGAAGTACTACCGGATGACCTACGAGACACCGGACGCCACCGAGCTGGCCCGGCGCATCGAGGCGATGATGCCCGCGGGCGAGCCGGTGCACCAGCACGCGAGCCGCGGCCTCGACCACGGCGCCTGGGTGCCCCTGAAGATCATGTACCCCGACGCCGACGTCCCGGTGCTGCAGATGTCGCTGCCCACGCACGACCCGGTGCGGCTGATGGCCCTGGGCGAGCGCCTGCGACCGCTCCGCGACGAGGGCGTGCTGATCATCGGGTCCGGGTTCCTCACCCACGGGCTGCCGTTCCTGACCGAGTGGAGGATCGACGCCGCCGTCCCCGGCTGGTCAGCGGACTTCGACGCGTGGGCGGGAGAGGCGATGGCCCGCGGCGACGTCGACGCGCTGGCGTCGTACAAGTCGCAGGCACCGGGCATGCCCTACGCGCACCCCACCGTCGAGCACTACACGCCGCTGTTCGTCACCCTCGGCGCCGCCTCGACGCCGGACGAACCCGGCATCCAGGTGATCGACGGGTTCTGGATGGGGCTGTCGAAGCGGTCGCTGCAAGTGGCGTGACGGTCCCGCCCCCAGTTTCCGGGGTTTCGAGGCTCGGGCCTTGACGGCCCTCGCACCTCAACCACCGGGGGCGGTCGGTGGTTGAGGAAGGCGCGCCAGCGCCTGTCTCGAACCTCCGACCTCGGTCAGCGAATGCGCGTCCTGCGCATGACCTTGAGACCGGTCAGCATCTGCTTGGCGTACTCCGCGTAGTCCTGTCCCGGCTTGGGGCCGAGGACCGGCTTCTTGAGGACCGCGAGGTTCTGCACGTCGGTGTACTTCAACAGGCCCTGGTCGCCGTGCCGGGCCCCCACGCCGGACTGCTTGACGCCCCCTGACGGGGTTCCCTTGGAGGCATACGCCGCGGCGAGGGAGTCGTTGATGTTGACGTTCCCGGACTGGATCCGCCGGCCGACGGCGGCGGCGCGGTCGAGGTCGGTGCCCCAGACCGACGCGTTGAGGCCGTAGTCGGTGTCGTTGGCGAGCGCGACCGCTTCGTCGACGCTCGCGTAGCGGTGCAGCGCCACCACCGGCCCGAACGTCTCGCAGGAGCCCGCGAGCATGTCCTGGGTGACCCCCTCGAGCACCGTCGGCTCGAAGAACGCCGGCCCGAGGTCGGGGCGCGCGCGACCGCCGGTCACCACGGTGGCGCCCTTCGCCACCGCGTCCTCCACGTGGGAGGCCACGCGGTCGCGGTGGTCCACGGAGATCAGCGATCCGAGCTCTGGCCCGAAGTCGTACGTCGCCCCGAGGCGCAGGCCCTCGGCGGCGGCGACGAACTTCGACCGGAACTCGTCGTAGAGCGAGTCGGGGAGGTAGATCCGCTCGATGTGCATGCAGATCTGTCCGGTGTTGCCGAAGACCCCGAACAGGGCGCCCGCCACGACGTCGTCGACGACCGCGTCGTCCAGGACGATCATCGGGTTCTTGCCGCCGAGCTCGAGGCAGCAGCCGATCAGGTTGCGCCCGGCCCGCTCCCCGATCACCCGGCCCGTGGCGGTCGAGCCGGTGAACATGACGTAGTTGGCGTTGTCGATCAGGGTCGGGCCGACGTCGGGCCCCTCCCCGCAGACGACCTGGAACAGCCCCTTCGGCAGGCCGGCCTGCTCGAGCAGGGAGACGCCGTACAACGGCGACAGGGCGGTCTTGTTGTCGGGCTTGAGGACGATGCCGTTGCCCGCCATCAGCGCCGTGACCGCGTCGGAGATGCCGGTCGCGAACGGGAAGTTCCAGGGCGCGATGACACCGACCACGCCCTTGGGCTGCCGGATCTCGGTGGAGGAGGACACCACGGGGACCGGGCCGCCGCGCCTGGTCGGGGCCAGGAGCCTGGGCGCCCGCTTGAGGTAGTGGCTGATCACCATCGGCGGGTCGCAGGTCTCCTCCATCGCCATCCGCCGGTTCTTGCCGCTCTCGGCCTGGATCAGGTCGGTGGTGGTGTGGGCGTTGTCGACGAGGAGGGTGTGCGCCCTCTTGAACACCGCCAGCCGCTTGCGCAGTGGCCACTGCGACCATTCCGCCTGGGCCTCGCGGGCCCGGGCGAACGCGGTCTCGATGTCGGCCGGCGTCGACTGCGGGAGCTCGACGAGCACCTCGCCGGTGTAGACCTCGGTCAGCTTCCAGGTCCCGCCGCCGGTCGAGGGGACACGGGCGACCAGCGACTCGAGGAACTCGTCGGTCAGGGTGTCGGGTCGGGTGGTGGTCATTCCGGGGTCCCCTCGGCGAGCGAGCGAAGTGAGTCTTTTCGTGGGGTGGACTGCAGGATCAGCTCCGCTGCCTTCTCGCCGATCATGATCGACGGCGCGTTGGTGTTGCCGCCGGTGATCGACGGCATGATCGAGGCGTCGGCGACCCGGAGGCCCTCGACGCCGCGGACCTTGAGGTCGGGGGTGACGACCGCCAGCTCGTCGACGCCCATCCGGCAGGTGCCGACGCCGTGGTAGACCGACGTGGCCCGGTTGAGGATCGCGTCGCGCAGGGCCTGTCCGGTGAGGCTTCGTCCCGGGTGGATCTCCTCCTTGACCGAACCGCCGAACGCGGCGCCCGCCATGATCTCGCGGACCATCTCGGAGCCCTCGGCGAGCACCTCGAGGTCGGCCGGGTCGGCGAGGTACTGGAAGTCGATGTCGGGCGCGGCGGTCGGGTCGGCGGACGCGAGCCGGAGCGTCCCGCGCGAGCGCGGGTAGATCAACGTCGTCAGCACGGTGAGCGCCGTACGCGGGTCGACGTCGTGGCGGACCGGCGCGTCCTGGTTGGGCGAGACGTAGGCCCACGGAAGCAGGTGCAGCTGGAGGTCGGGTACGTCGGTCGCCTGCGAGGTGCGCACGAACCCGACGACCTCGAACACCGAGTTGGCGAGGAACGACGTACCCGGTCGCACGATCTCCCGGGCCAGGCCCCTGGCGAAGTACCAGGGGTTGCCCTTCATCTTCGCGGACGTGGCGTGGAAGGTCAGCGCGTGGAAGAGGTGGTCGTGCAGGTTGTCGCCCACGGGCAGGTCGGCCACCACGGGGAGGCCGAGGTCGTGGAGGTGCTGTGCGTGGCCGACTCCCGAGAGCATCAGCAGCTGCGCCGAGCCGACGAAGCCACTGGAGAGGATGACCTCCTTGCCGGCGCGGACCACCCGGCGCGACCCGTCCTTGTCGGTCACCTCGACACCGGTGGCCCGGCCGTCGGTGATGACCACCTTGCGCGCGAACACCTCCGTCTGGAGCTCGAGAGTGGGCGGCGCCAGGTGGTGGACGTAGCCGCGGGAGGAGCTGAAGCGCAGCCCGTCGGCAGCGTTCTGCTGCATCCGGGCGACGCCCTCCTGCGACTGCGCGTTGTAGTCGTCGAGGACCTTCACCCCGAGCGCGTCACTGGTCGCCTCGAGGAACTGGAGCGAGCCCTCCTGCGGGAACTTGTTGCGGGTGACCCGGATCGGGCCGCCGGCGCCCCGCCAGGCGTTCTCGCCGTCCTCGAAGTCCTCCATCCGCTTGTACGCCGCGTTGACCGCGTCGGCGTCCCAGCCGGTGCAGCCCTCCGCGGCCCACGAGTCGTAGTTGGCGCGGTTGCCCCTCACGTAGACCATGCCGTTGATCGAGCTCGAGCCACCCACGACCTTGCCGCGCGGCACCGGCATCTTCCGGTCCAGCATGTGCTTCTGGGGGGTGGAGTAGAGGCCCCAGTCCACGCGTGCCTTGATCTGCGGGACGGCGTGCATCGGACCGATCATCCCGGGCTTCTTCACCAGGAACTGCTCGTCGCTCTTGCCGGCCTCGAGCAGGATCACGCTGGCTCCCGACTCGGCCAGCCGGCCGGCGCAGGCGCTGCCCGCGCTCCCGGAGCCCACCACGACGTAGTCGGCCTCGTTGGCCCGCGGCGTGGCCCCCCTGGATGGCCTGGCCATGCGTCCACCTCTGCTCGCGTCGACGGGCGCGGCGGTGCCACACCCACTGCGGGGAAACTGTAACGCGTTCTAGTTTCGGCGTACAGGCCCATCGTTCGATGGCGAGCCCTGGCTGAGAGGATCACCGGGTGAAGTTCCTGTCCATCCAGTCCTCGGTGGCCTACGGCCACGTCGGCAACTCTGCGGCGGTCTTCCCGCTGCAGCGGCTCGGCCACGAGGTGTGGCCCGTCGCCACGGTGGTGTTCTCCAACCACACCGGCTACGGCGCCTGGCGCGGGCCGCTGCTCCCGCCCGGCGACGTGGCCGACGTGATCACCGGCATCGAGGAGCGCGGGGTGCTCGGCCAGATCGACGGCGTGCTGTCCGGCTACCAGGGCAGCGCGGAGATCGCGGACGTGATCCTCGACGCCGTCGCCCGGGTCCGGGCGGCCAACCCGCGGGCGTCGTACACCTGCGACCCGGTGATGGGCAACGCCGACAGCGGGTGCTTCGTCCACCCCGACATCCCGCCGGTGCTGCGGGCGCGGGTGGTCCCCGAGGCCGACGTCATCACCCCCAACCAGTTCGAGCTCGGGTTCCTGACCGGGACGGAGCCGCAGACGCTGGAGGAGATCCTCGCGTCGGCCGACCTGGCCCTCGAGATGGGGCCGCGGACGGTGCTGGTCACCAGCGTGCAGCGCCCCGACCGGCCGGACGGCACCATCGAGATGCTCGCGGTCAACGCGGACGGGGCGTGGATCGTGCAGACCCCCAGGCTGCCGCTGAAGGCGAACGGCTCCGGAGACGTGACCTCGGCCCTCTTCACCGCCCACCTGCTGGCGACCGACGCACCGACCGCCCTCGCCCGCACCGCCGCCTCGGTCTTCGCGCTGCTCGACGTGACCGCCCGTTCGGGCGAGCGCGAGCTGCGGCTGGTCGAGGCGCAGGATGCGTTCGTGGACCCACCCACCAGTTTCGAGGTGAACCGAGTTCGATGAGACGCCTGCTCTCAGCACTGCTGCCAGCCCTGCTCCTGCTCGCTGCCGCCACCGGGTGCGGAGTGGCGACGTCCGAGGAGGCACCGGCCGGGAGCCGGTCGTCCGACGTCGCCTTCCTCACCGAGCTGATGCACCGCGATGCGGCCCTGCTCAACCTGCTCGACGTCGGCCTCGGCCGCCCGCTCGGCCCCGGGGTGGCCGTGGCCACCGACGAGCTGCGCGCCGACACCACCGCCCGGATCGAGACCACGGCCGACCAGCTGGAGTCATGGGGCGAGGAGGTGCCCAAGACGGTGCGCGACCACGCTTTCGAGCACAGCACCGACGAGCACGACATCCCGTCGCTGGACGGGATGCCCACCGGCGAGGACATCGAGCAGCTCGGGCAGGTGCCCCGGGCCCAGTTCGAGGCGGCCTTCGTCGCCCTGCTCCGGAGCTCCCTCGAGACGACCTGCGAGCTGGCCGCCGACCACTCCGCTGACGCCGAGGCCGTGGACGCGCTGGCGGCGGACGTCGAGAAGTCCTGCCAGTCGGCGCTCAAGGCGCTCTGACATCCACGGGATTCAGCGTCGGAGCCGGTGACAGGAGTCGAACCCGCGACATCCTCTTTACAAGAGAGGCGCTCTACCAACTGAGCTACACCGGCGCGACCGGTCGGCTGCTCACCGCCGGCGCCGCCACATCGTAGTTGGCCCGGGCAGCCGGCCTCGATCTGAGGGTCGCGTGCCCCAGCCCGACCCGTGGGCAGGCGTCAGGCACACGACCACCTTCAGGCGGCGTCGGCCAGGAAGCCGTCCAGGGATCGCCGGATCCCGGCCGCGTCGAGCCCGTGGGCGGCGATGTGGTCGGCCGGCGTCCCGTAGCGACGCAGCTCGCCCCGGCCGACACCGAGGGCCAGCAGCCGATGCGGCACCTCGCGCAGCGCGTCGGCGACGACGTGGGCGGAGGTCCCGGCCAGCCACGGCTCGACCAGGACCACGTCGGGGCTTCGCAGGGCCGCGCGGAGACCACGGGCGTCGAAGGGGCGCACCGTGCCGGCGTAGAGCACGGTCACGTCCCGTCCCTCGACAGCAGCGAGGACGTCGTCGAGCACCGGGCCGAGCGCCACCACGGTGGCGCCGGCGCCGCGGCGTACGACGTGCAGGCCGGGGCCGGTGTGCGTCGTGCTGTTGGTCTGCCCGACCACCCGCACGTAGTGCAGCCCGGTCCCGGCGGTGGTGGTGCGCAGGATGGTGTCGACCTCGGTCGCCGTCGACGGGGCATGGATGTGGACGCCGGGCAGGGTGTCCATCAGGGCCACGTCGCCGGGCACCTGGTGCGTGCGCCCGCCGGAGGCGATGTCGAACGAGCCTCCCGCGCCGACCAGGACGCCGCCGACGTCCTGGTGGCCGAAGCCGAGCTT
>NZ_DASSXS010000133.1:0-3744 GCF_035703625.1 Nocardioides sp.
GAAGGCCGTCGCGTCGAGAGGGGGCACCTCCCCGGTCCCCGGGTTCACGATCAGCCGGGCGGCCTTGCGCCTGTCCTCCATCGTCGTCGCCGAGGTGATCGACGGGTGCCGGCCGTAGGCGGCGACGAAGTTCACCAGCGACTCGGGGTGCTTGAGGTGCTGCCCGTAGTCGATCCAGCTGGTGTACGGCGTCATCGCGGCGTCGTGGGTGTCGTTGAAGACGTCACGCCGGAACACGTTCAGCGGCGGCACACCCTCGGAGCGTGCCCGCGCGATGTTGATCGCGGCGAGGTCCAGCGGAAGGCCCAAGAGGTTGTTCCGCAGGGTCTCAGTGACGAACTCGTCCAGCTCGTTGCCGGTCTGGTCGCTCATCCCCATGATGATGCTCCCCGCGGCCTGCTGGGGGGTCAACGTCCCCTCAGGGCCGCCGTCGAAGTACGCCGGCGGGTTCAGGAACCCCTTCAGCAGCGGGATGTCGTTCTGGCTGCCCAGGACGTCGTCGGCGGTCCCGAACACGTTGTCGACTCCGGGCCGGTCCTCGTTGCGCCGGGAGATGGTGTCGGTCAGCATCGAGTGCCCGAACCGGTACACCGCGTGCGCGAACTCCGCCTTCACCGCCGGGTTGATCTCGGTCTGGGTGAACGCGAACGGCTCGAACGGGTTGATCGCGGGCTGCACCTTGCGGGCGAACTCCTCGAACACCAGGTGCTGGTACTCCATCTCGGTGACGAACCGTGCCGCCTGGAAGAGACGTTCGCCGTAGTCCCATGCGCCCGGGTTGGACGTGTCGTGCCACGCAGCGTTGTCCGCAGGAGCGCCGCTGATCATGGTGTCGAGGCTCCCGGCGAGCCGGTTGTGCTCGGAGTGGAAGATCTGGTGCATCGCGGTCAGGCCGATGTTCTCGTTGATGCGCCCGTCACCGCTGACGAAGTGCGCACCCAGCATCTCGTCGTCGTAGGTCCCAGCCGGCTGGTTCGCGAAGTCGGCCGAGGCGACCGTGTCGGCGTCCGGTGTCAGTCCTGGCCGGGGTACGGCGTGGTGGGCGATGTCGTCGAGGAACGCGATGCGAGCTCGCAGCGCGTTCGAGGTCGAGATCGGACTCGCCGGGTCTCCCTCGACCGTCCCGGTCGCGGTGACGAGCAGCGGGAAGCCGTTCGGACCACGGGCGAACCTGCCGTAGGCGTCGGTCGCCAGCAGCGGGACGTTCGTCACGTCCGTGTCGACGAGCTCGATGCCGAGCAGCTCGGCGGCCTGCCGCTTGATCTCCGACCATGTCGCCATCCCGCCGGACGCGCCCTGGATCAGCCGTCCCGTCGACACCGGGTGGCCGGCGGCGTCGGGGGCGTACTCGCGGAGGAAGACCTGTTGCGCGGGGTGCGACCCGTAGGTCTGGTTCTGGTCCACCCAGGGTGTGTCGTTGTTGGTGGCCTCGTGGACGTCGTCCGCCGTGCCGAGCCGACCGTCGGGGCCGGGCTGGTTGGTGGCCCTCGTGACCAACATGAACCGCTGCTCCGGCGGTAGGTCGTCGCCGGTCCCGAGCTCACCGTCGGGCCCGGCGATCATCGGGTCGTCGTCCTTGAGGGGGACGAACACGCTTCCGCTGCCGCCCTTGGCGGCGAGGTCGAGGCCGTGGTCGAAGAACTGGCCGAACAGCGTGAACCACGAGTTGAAGGGCGGGGACAGGCCGGCGTCGGTGGAGACGTTCGGGATCAGCAGGGTCTCCCCGTCCGGGGTACATCCGGCCGGCACGCCCGGTGCGGTGCACGGCACCGCGCTCGGCTCGGGGTCGAAGCTGCGCCGGGGCCGCGCAGCGGCCTGCACGGCGGCCGGGTTGGACGAGGTCTGGTCGACCACGAGGTTGCTGATCACCCGAGGCCCGGAGTCCACGACCGATCCACTCCTCTGTGCGTACGACGTGCTTCCCGGGGGGCCCACCGGGCCGACCCCGGGGACGGTCGAGTCCTCGCCCTCTCGCCACACAGGCTCGGCCAGGCGTGGCATCAGCCGCTGCGAGCGGCCGAGGTCGTCACCACCGGCGAGGAGGTTGTTGCACGAGCCGTCGACCGTGCGCAGCCCGTAAGGGAGTACGGCGTTGGGGACCTGGTGCGCCCCGTTGCCACGCAAGGTGCCGCAGGGGTTCAGCGGTGTGGCCGTCGCGGCGTGCCGCTCGGCGATCTTGACCTGCTCGAGGATGGACTGCAGGTCGCTGCGGTTCAGGTTGAAGCCGGCCCCTTCCGGGGCCACGGCAGACGCTGGTGGCGCAGGGAGCGCCACCGCGGGGAGTCCGGCCGCGATCAGGAGCGCGGTGGCCACCCGGGTTCGGGACCTTGCCCTCGGCGACGGGGGGCTGTCGACACGTGCAGGGTCTCCGTTCATGCTCACTCACCGGATGACAGTGACGGGTGCATGCCGGACAGAGGTGTTGCGGGCGGTGTCACGGGCGGTGACCCGGACCACGTAGGCACCGGGATCGGCCAGGCGACCGCGGCTGTCACGGCCGTTCCACGTCGTCCGCCGGTTTCCGGCCGACGTGAACCGGAGAACGCCGAGATTGCTGACCACACGCCGGCGTTGCAGCACGTGCACAGCAGCCGTGCCGGGTCCGTCCAGGCCGACGACTATCGACAACGCGCCGGGTGGGTCGAAGCGCGGCCGCACGCGCAACGTCCGGATGGCGGGAGCGGTCGCGTCGACTCCCCTGGCCGACAGCGCCACGGTCGAGGGGCTGCCCGCTGCATCGTGCGTGACGGCGAGGTTCGCGCCGTCCCGCCCGAGCGCGGTCGGTCGATAGCTCACGTCCATGACGCAGGAACGGCGGGCCCGGATCGGCGCACTCGTGCACGCCGTCGCGTTGACGGTGAACTCGGGACTGCCCGTGCGGAGCACCGACGTCACCACCAGGCTCACGTCGCCCGGGTTGCGCATGGTCAGCGGGAGAGTCTTGCGCTGCCCGATCCCCACGTCCCCGAATTCCAGGGAACCCAGGATCGCTGCACGCGGTCTCGCGCCGGTGCCGGTCAGGGTGAGCGAGCGCACCAGGTTGTCGCCGTCGAGACTGTTGGGCAGGCTCAGCGTCGCGGTCCGGAACCCGGTGGCCGACGGCTGGAACGTCAGGGCGAGGCGGCAGGTGCTTCCGGTCGGCAGCGGCGTGTTCGGGCTGCATCCGCCGGTGGCCGCCGGCTCGACCGTGAAGTCGCCGGCTCCCGCCCCGGCGAGCTCAGGGGGATCCAGCGTGACCGACTGGGGGCTGGTGTTCCGCACGGCGACTGACCTCGTAAAGGAGGAGCCGACCTTCTGCGTGCCGAAATCGGTGTTGGTGATCGACGCGGTCACCGGCGCCGCGAGGCGTCCCTCGACCAGGAAGTCGGTGGTCGGTGGAGCGCCCTGGGGCACGCTCGGCCCTTCCACCTGGAAGGAGTTGCGCAGCGGGCCGTTCACGACCGGGCGCGGAGTGAGCGCCAGCAGACCGTCGCCGAGGTGGCCCGCCGGGGCACCGGGCTGACGCAGGAACCCACCGAACAGGGGTCCTTCCAGCGGGCTGGAGAAGTCGCACGGTGGTGCCTCAGGCGGCGGGGTGCCGTCGGCGGGCTCCTCGGGGAGGATGCACCCGACCTCCTCGACGTGCCTGATCCGACCGGTCAGGTCATCGGGCTCCACGGGGTCCGGGTCCAGCACTGCCGTGGCCACGGCCTGGCCGTACGGATGTGTGAGGGTGTACTGCTCGCCCGGGACGAGGTCGCGAAC
>NZ_DASSXS010000217.1:0-11334 GCF_035703625.1 Nocardioides sp.
CCACGTGCGGCTGCCGCCCCACGGCCTGGGCTGCAGCGAGGCGCGACACCAGCGCGCCGGCCACGGCCGTGGCAAGCGCCGGCGCGTCGTCGTGCACCTCGATCCGTGGTGCGTTCACGCTGAGCTCGGCCGGCGTGCGGCCAGTCGCCGTACCGTCGCCGCGTAGACCTCGTCCTCGTCGAGGCGCCGGAGCTCCTCGCCGAGCAGCTCCGGGAGGTCCCGCCGCTTCAGCGCCACGGGCCGGTCCGGCTGGTCCGGGGAGGAGAACGTCGCGAGCTTGCCGTCCGGGCGCGACAGCCGGATCGGGCCGGCCCTCGTCTCGAGGACGACCTCGGTGATGCCGGGGCCCTGGGAGCTCGTGCGCGCGACGTCCACGCGGAGCCGGTCGCCGAGCCACGTGGCCAGCAGGTCGGCGCTGGGGCTGATCCGCTCGGCGGTCACGGACGCCCCGGTCACCTTGACCCGGTGCTGGTCGAGGGCGGCCGCCAGCAGGGCGCGCCAGGGGGTGATCCGGGTCCAGGCGAGGTCGGTGTTGCCCGGGGCGTACGACGCGCACTGCGTCTCCATCGCCTTGGTCTTGCCGCGGGTCGTGGCCGCTGCGTCGGTGATCCGGCGCTTGGCGAGCGCGCCCAACGGGTCGCTGGCCGGGTCCTCCGGTGCGTCGATGGCCCACCAGATGGCCACGGGGGAGTCCGGCAGCAGCAGCGGGAGCACGACGGACTCCGCGTGCCTGACGACCTCGCCCTTGAGCCGGATCAGCGCGGTCTCGCCGGTCCACCCGGCTCCCGTGCCGACCTGGGCGTTGACCTGCGAAGCCCCCCGACCGTCGCCGAGGATGACCCCGAGCACCCGCGCCGGATGCTCCTTGGACGCCTGCCGGGCGGCGTCCATCGCCGCCTCCGCATGGTCCTCGGGCACGACGATGATGAGGGTCATCACCATCCCCATCGCGGGACTGCCGGCCCGCAGCCTGGCGCGGACGAACTCGGCCGCGATCTGCGAGGAGTTGGTGTCGACGAGCTCGATCATCCGGGTGGTCATGGCCGCCTCCAGGCCCGGCCGTCCCGGGCCAGCATCTTGTCCGCCGACTCGGGACCCCAGCCGCCGGACGCGTACTGCTCGGGCTTGCCCTTCCCCGTCCGGTCCTGCCGGTCCCAGTGGTCCAGGATCGGGTCGAGGATCTGCCAGGAGAGCTCGACCTCCTCGTGCTGCGGGAACAGCGGCGGGTCGCCGAGCAGCACGTCGAGGATCAGCCGCTCGTAGGCCTCCGGGCTGGCCTCGGTGAAGGTGCCGCCGTAGGCGAAGTCCATGCTCACGTCGCGGATCTCCATCTGGGTGCCGGGCACCTTGGAGCCGAACCGCAGCGTCATGCCCTCGTCGGGCTGGATCCGGATCACGAGGGTGTTGTGGGTGAGCTCCTCGGTGGAGACGGCACTGAACGGCTGGTGCGGCGCACGCTTGAACACCACTGCCACCTCGGTGACCCGCCGTCCCAGCCGCTTGCCGGTGCGCAGGTAGAACGGCACGCCCGCCCAGCGCCGGGTCTCGACGTCGAGGCGGATGGCCGCGTAGGTCTCGGTGGTCGAGGATGGCCCGATGCCCTCCTCGTCGAGGAAGCCGGGCACCTGCGCGCCACCGGCCCAACCCGGCGCGTACTGGCCGCGGGCGGTGTTGAGGTCGAGCCGGCGGGGGAGCACCACGCTCCGCAGCACCTTCTGCTTCTCCAGGCGCAGGCTCTCGGCGTCGAACGACGTCGGCTCCTCCATCGCCACCAGCGCCATCAGCTGGAGCAGGTGGTTCTGGATCACGTCGCGCGCGGCCCCGATGCCGTCGTAGTAGCCGGCGCGACCGCCGATGCCGAGGTCCTCGGCCATCGTGATCTGCACGTGGTCGACGTAGTTGCTGTTCCAGATGGGCTCGAACATCGCGTTCGCGAAGCGCATCGCGAGGATGTTCTGCACCGTCTCCTTGCCGAGGTAGTGGTCGATCCTGAAGATCGACTCCGGCGGGAACACCTGGTCGATCATCCGGTTCAGCTCTCGCGCGGACTCCAGGTCGTGGCCGAAGGGCTTCTCGATCACCACGCGGCGCCACGACTCATCGGCCGGGTCGACCAGTCCGTGCTCCTTGAGCTGGCCGACCGCGTCGCCGAAGAAGCCCGGTGGGATGGCGAGATAGAAGGCGTGGTTGCCGCCGGTGCCGCGGACCTCGTCGAGCTCCTCGATGGTGTGCCGCAGCTTCTCGAAGGCGAGGTCGTCGGAGAAGTCGCCCTGCACGAAGCGGATCCCCTCGGCGAGCTGGCGCCAGACCTCCTCGCGGAACTCGGTCCGCGCGTGTGCCTTGACCGAGTCGTGGACGATCTGGGCGAAGTCCTGGTCCACCCAGTCGCGCCGCGCGAACCCGACCACGCTGAACCCCGGGGGCAGCAGCCCGCGGTTGGCCAGGTCGTAGATCGCGGGCATCACCTTGCGCCTGGACAGGTCGCCGGTGACGCCGAAGATCACCATGCCGCAGGGGCCGGCGATCCGCGGCATCCGGCGATCTGCCGGGTCCCGGAGCGGGTTCCCGTTCTCCATGGCCCGCCTGGTCACGCCAGCGCCTTCTGTACGTCGGCCAGGTCGGCCGGGCTCGACACGTGCAGGCGGAGAACGGGGCGGCCCTGGTCCGCGAGCACCTGGCCGTCGCCGACGGCCTGGGCGGTCAGGAACTCGTGGAACGTGAACGGCCGGTCCGGGACGGCCAGGTCCGCCTCGGGCTGCCCAGTCACCTGGAGGTAGACCCCGGTGGGCGGTCCACCCTTGTGGTACTGGCCGGTGGAGTGCAGGAACCGGGGTCCCCACCCGAACGTGACGGGCCGCCCGGTCCTGGTGGCCAGCGCGTCCCGGACGGACGCGAGCGCCGCGTCCCGGTGCCGGTCGAGGTAGGCCTGCACGGCGACGTAGCCGTGGCCGGGGTCGAGCTGGTCGAGAAGCGCACTGACCGCGGCCTCGACGCTGTCGGTGCCCTCGGGAAGCCACGACCCGGAGGCGTAGACGGTGACCGGTCCGTCCTCGAACACGGGGACCGGTTCGGACGCGCCGCCGTCGAGCATCTCCCGCGCGGCGGCCTTGGCGCTCTCCACGTCGGGCTGGTCGAAGGGGTTGATCCCGATCATCCGGCCGGCGACGGCGGTGGCGTACTCCCACAGCAGCAGCTGGGCACCGAGCGGGGCATCGACCGAGACGCCGAACCCCGAGGCCGGTCGGACGGACTCCAGCGCGGGCTCCGGCCCGTAGGTCCCCAGGACCTCGTCGGGTGTGCTGGGGGA
Source organism: Nocardioides sp. (assembly GCF_035703625.1). Taxonomy (GTDB): domain Bacteria; phylum Actinomycetota; class Actinomycetes; order Propionibacteriales; family Nocardioidaceae; genus Nocardioides. The sequence continues at coordinate 3,308 of NZ_DASSXS010000217.1, forward strand.
GAAGTTGGGCGCCTCGAACGAGTCGACCACCACCGGCAGGATGCCCTTGTCCTCCTTGCCGGTGGACTCCGCGATCAGCTGCTCGGCCCAGTCGCCGAGTCCGGCGTACGACGATCCGGCGTCGGCGAGCACCAGCTTGTCCACCCCGGCGGCGTTGGCGACGCCCAGCAGCGCGCCGAGCCGCAGTCCGGGATTGTCGACCGAGTCGGCCTCGAGAGCGGTCCGCATCCGGTCCGCCTTCTCGAGGAGGTCGGAGACGTCGGCGCCGGCCAGACCGCTGGGCACCAGTCCGAAGGCGGTCAGCGCGGAGTAGCGGCCGCCGACGTCGGGATCGGCGAGGAAGACCCGGTAGCCCGCTTCCTCGGCCAGGCCCGCCAGGGGGGAGCCGGGATCGGTCACCACGACGATGCGCTCGGCCGGGTCGATCCCGACGTCGCGGAAGGCCTTCTCGAACGCCCGGCGCTGGCTGTCGGTCTCGACCGTGCCCCCGGACTTGGAGGAGACGACGACCACGGTGTCGGCCAGGCGGTCCTCCAGCGCGCTGCGGACGAAGTCGGGGTCGGAGGAGTCCAGCACCACGAGCTCCACGCCCGCGGCGGCGCAGATGACCTCGGGGGCCAGGGACGAGCCACCCATGCCGCACAGGACGATCCTCGACAGACCCTGCTCCCTGAGCTCCACCTCCAGCGTGGAGATCTCGGTGACGAGCGACCTGGACCTCTCGGGCAGATCCACCCAGGCCAGCCGCTTGCCGGCCTCGTCCTCGGCGGCCGGTCCCCAGAGCGCCGGGTCCTGCCGCGCGATGCCACTGGCGACCTCGTCGGCCACGAGCTGCTCGACGGCCCTGGCGTAGGTGGACTCGTCGGGATAGCCGAAGAACAGCTCGAACCCCGCTCCCTTGGCGGTGTTCCAGGCCGTCTCAGTCATGCCTTGGCCGAGTCCATCTGATCCGAGACGGTGTCGAGCAGCTCCTGCCACGACTTCTCGAACTTCTCGACTCCCTCCTGCTCGAGGGTCGCGATCACGTCGTCGTAGTCGATGCCGACCGCGGCCAGGTCGTCCATCACCTGCTGCGCATGGTCGTAGCGGGTGGTCACCTGGTCGCCGTCGACCCTGCCGTGGTCGGCGAAGGCCTCCAGCGTCTTCTCGGGCATCGTGTTGACGGTGTTGGCGACCACGAGCTCGCCGACGTACATGGTGTCGTCGTAGTCGGGGTTCTTGACGCCGGTCGAGGCCCACAGCGGGCGCTGGGTGTTGGCGCCGGCCTCGGCGAGCTTCGCCCACCGTTCGCCCTCGAAGAACTTCTGGTAGTCGCGGTAGGCGAGCCGCGCGTTGGCGACCCCGGCCTTGCCGCGCAGCGCGAGCACGTCGTCGCCGTTGCCGTTCTTGTCGGCGATCTCCTCGAGGCGACGGTCGATCTCGGTGTCCACCCGGGAGACGAAGAAGGACGCCACGGAGTGGATCCGCGACAGGTCCTTGCCGTTCGCGAGCGCCTTCTCCAGCCCGGCGACGTAGGCCTCCATCACGTTGGCGTAGCGACCGAGTCCGAAGATCAGGGTGACGTTGACGCTGATCCCGTCGGCGAGGGCGTCGGTGATGGCCGGGGCGCCCTCGGTCGTGGCCGGGATCTTGATGAACAGGTTGTCCCGGTCGACCGCGGTCCACAGCTCGCGGGCGGAGGCCAGGGTCGCGTCGGTGTCGAACGCCAGGGTGGGGGCGACCTCGATCGAGACCCGTCCGTCGACGCCCCCGGTCGCGTCGTACGTCGGCCGGAGGACGTCGCAGGCGGCCTGCACGTCACTGGTGGTGAGCCCGAAGACGACCCTGTCCACGTCGTCGCCGGCGGCCACCCGCGCGCGGACCTCGTCGTCGTACCTCTCGCCGTCGGAGATGGCCGCCGCGAAGATCGTCGGGTTGGTGGTCACCCCGACCACCGACTTGTGCTTGACCAGGTCGGCGAGGTTGCCGGTCTCGATCCGCTCCCGGGACAAGTCGTCCAGCCAGATCGAGACCCCGGCCTCGGTGAGTGCCTTCAGTCGTTCGCTCATGCGTTCCTCCCTGTCGGTCGGGTGCCGTCGGCTCAGCCGGTGGCCCCCGCGATGCTGTCGTGGGCCGCCGACGCGACGGCGTCGGCGGTGAGGCCGTACTCGGTGAAGATCCGTGAGAACTCCGCGGACTGGCCGTACTGCTCGATGGACACGATCCGTCCGTGGTCGCCGACCAGCTCGCGCCACCCCTGGGCGACGCCGGCCTCGACGGACACCCGGGCCTTGACGGTCGGCGGGATCACGGTCTCCCGGTAGGACACCTCCTGCTCGTCGAACCACTCACGGCACGGCATCGAGACCACGCGGGCCCGTACGCCGTCGTCCGCGAGCAAGGTCCTGGCGGCCACCGCCAGCTGGAGCTCCGAGCCGGTGGCGATGATGACCACGTCGGGCAGCCCGCCTTCGGTGTCCAGCAGCACGTAGCCGCCGCGGTGGACGTTCGAGGTGTCCGAGAAGCCGTCCTCGCCGCGGGGGTACACGGGCAGGTTCTGCCGGCTGAGCGCCAGCCCGGCGGGCCGGTCGGTGTGCTCGAGGACCGCCTGCCAGCAGGCGGTCACCTCGTTGGCGTCGCCCGGCCGGACGACGTCGAGGCCGGGGATCGCCCGCAGCGCGGCGAGGTGCTCGATGGGCTGGTGGGTGGGGCCGTCCTCGCCCAGCCCGATCGAGTCGTGGGTCCAGACGTAGGTGACCGGCAGCTTCATCAGCGCCGCCAGGCGGACCGCGGGCCGCATGTAGTCGGAGAAGGTGAGGAACGTACCGCCGAAGGGGCGGGTGCCGCCGTGCACCGCGATGCCGTTGAGGATCGCGCCCATGGCGTGCTCACGGATGCCGAAGTGCAGCACCCGTCCGGCCAGCGGGTCGCCCTGCCACATCTTCGTGGAGCGGTCCTTCGGCAGGAACGACGGTGCGTCCGTGATCGTGGTGTTGTTGGACTCGGCGAGGTCGGCCGACCCACCCCACAGCTCGGGGACCTTGGCCGCGATCGCGTTGATGACAGCACCCGACGCCTTGCGGGTCGCGACGTCCTTCCCGGCCTCGAACGTCGGCAGCTGGTCGGCCCAGCCCTGCGGGAGGGTGCGGGTCTGGAGCCGCTCGAAGAGCGCGACGTCGGCCGACGGCTTCGTGGTCCAGTGCCGGAAGGCCTCGTCCCACTCGGCCTGGGCGGCCTTGCCACGCTCGACCGCCTGCCGGGTGTGCTCGAGAACCCCCGGCGGCACCTCGAACGTCTGGTCGGTGTCGAAGCCGAGGACCCGCTTGGTCGCGGCCACCTCGTCCTCGCCGAGGGCGGAGCCGTGCGACTTGCCGGTGTTCTGGGCCGACGGTGCGGGCCAGGCGATGATCGTGCGGAGCACGATGAAGCTGGGCCGGTCGGTGACGGCGTTCGCCTTGCGGATCGCCTCGTGGAGGGCGGGGACGTCCTCGACGTACTTGGTCTCGTCGTGGGTCCAGTCGACGGTCTGCACGTGCCAGCCGTAGGCCTCGTAGCGCTTGCCGACGTCCTCGGCCAGTGCGATGTCGGTGTTGTCCTCGATCGAGATCCGGTTGGCGTCGTAGATCACGGTGAGGTTGCCGAGCTGCTGAACGCCGGCGATCGCCGAGGCCTCGGCGCTGACGCCCTCCTCGATGTCGCCGTCGCTGCAGATGGCGTAGATCTGGTGGTCGAACGGCGAGGTGCCCTCGTCGGCGTTCGGGTCGAGCATCCCGCGCTCGCGGCGGGCGGCCATGGCCATGCCGACCGCGTTGCCGATGCCCTGCCCCAGCGGGCCGGTGGTGGTCTCGACACCCGCCGTGTGGCCGTACTCCGGGTGCCCGGGGGTCTTGCTGCCCCAGGTGCGCAGCGCCTTGATGTCGTCGAGCTCGAGCCCCCAGCCGCCCAGGAAGAGCTGGAGGTAGAGGGTGAGCGACGAGTGGCCGGCCGAGAGCACGAACCGGTCGCGCCCGGGCCAGTGCGGGTCCGCGGGGTTGTGCCGCATGACCTTCTGGAACAGCAGGTAGGCCGCCGGAGCGAGGCTCATGGCGGTCCCCGGATGGCCGTTGCCGACCTTCTGCACCGCGTCCATGGCCAGGACCCGGATCGTGTCCACCGCCTTGTCGTCGATCTCGGTCCAGTCGAGTGTGGTCACGAGGTTCCTTTCACGGTGCCGGGCAGGGGCCGGTCATCGTCTCGGCGTCGGCTTCGAGCCTACTCATTCCGCCGGATAGACTGCGACCCGCACTCAGCCGCCTCTCCACCGAGGAACCATTCGTGACGTACGTCGGCCAGCCGGCCTCCGCTGTCTCGCAGCCGGAACCGGCCCGCGCGACCGCCGGCGACGTCGTGGCGGCGTACGTCGGTCTGACGAAGCCCCGGGTCATCGAGCTGCTCCTCCTCACCACCGTGCCGGTCATGTTCTTCGCCGCCCGGGGCATTCCCGAGCTCGGGCTGGTCGTCGCCACGGTCGTCGGCGGCACGCTCTCGGCGGGTTCGGCCTCCGCGCTCAACTGTGTCTACGACCGAGACATCGACGAGCAGATGCGCCGTACCCGCAGACGGGCACTTCCACGCCACATCGTCTCCCCGCGTGCGGCGCTGATCTTCGGCCTCACGTTGGGCGTGGTGTCGACGGTGGTGCTCGCGGTCTGGGTCAACTGGCTCTCCGCGGGGTTGTCGGTGCTGGCGAACGCGTTCTACGTGCTCGTCTACACCATGGTCCTGAAGCGGCGGACCACCCAGAACATCGTCTGGGGAGGCCTGGCGGGCTGCTTCCCCGCGCTGATCGGCTGGACCGCGGTCACCGGCGCGCTGTCGTGGGTGCCGGTGGTGCTGTTCGCGGTGGTGTTCTTCTGGACCCCGCCGCACACCTGGGCCCTGGCCCTGCGCTACCGAGAGGACTACGCCAACGTCGAGGTGCCGATGCTCCCGGTCGTGGCCCCGGCCCGGGTGGTGGCGCGCCAGATCGTGGCCTATAGCTGGGTGATGGTGGCCACCTCGCTGCTGCTCTGGCCGGTGGCCGGCACCGGAGCCTTCTATCCGCTGGCCGCCGCCGTGCTGGGTGCGGTCTTCCTGGTCGAGGCCCATCGGATGTGGCGCCGGTCGGCCGGCACCGAGGACCTCAGCGTGATCCAGCCGATGCGGCTGTTCCACTCCTCGAACCTCTACCTCTCGCTGCTCTTCGTCGCGGTCGCGCTGGACCCGCTGCTCACCGGTTGACCCCGGTTGCGCGCGCGAGTCGGCGCGCAAAGCAAAATTTCTGTGCGTTCGGGCAACCAGTTCGCCCCGGATGGCGTATATCAGTACGAGGACGACGGTAGGGCCTGTCCACGGGGGTGCGGGCCGGCCGTCGTCCTCTTTTCGTGCGAGGGCTCCTCGCGGACCGCCAGCAGCGTCCAGGCCGCCGTGGCGGAGACCAGGGCGGCGCCCAGCAGGTGGAAGCCGACCAGCACCACCGGCAGGTCGGTGAAGTACTGAACGAAGCCGATCGTCCCCTGCGCGAGCTCCACGCCGAGCAGGACGAGTACGGCGTGCCGCACGGCCGGCGACCGGCCCGCGGCCCGGACCGCGAACAGCAGCCCGGCCGTGAGCCCGACGAACAGGAACACCAGGTCCGCGTGGAGCTGGCTCACCTGGAGCGGGTTCAGATCGTTGCGCGGTGAGTCGGCGTCACCGGCGTGCGGCCCGGAGCCGGTCACCACCGTGCCGACGACCAGCACCAGCCAGCCGGCCCCGAACGTCAGCCAGGCGAGGGTCACGTCGGGCCCCCTCCGTGGCAGCGGGGACGGGCGATCGAGGCGCCACAGGAACAGCACCGCGAGCCCGATGATCGCCAGGGAACACAGCAGGTGCAGGGACACGACCCACGGATTGAGGTCGGTCAGCACGGTCACGCCGCCGATGACCGCCTGGGCGGGAATGCCCAGCGCCAGCAGCAGCGCGAGGATCGCCAGCTCGGCGCGGCCGGTCCGCACAGCCGCGACGCAGGCGGTCACGAGGGTGGCCACCGCGATCGCCACCAGCACGAAGGTGAGCATCCGGTTGCCGAACTCGATGGCCTCGTGGACGTCGAGCGCGCCGTGGGGGCGGAAGGACCGGTCGGTGCAGCGTGGCCAGGTCGGACAGCCCAGGCCGGAGCCGGTCAGCCGGACGGCTCCACCGGTGACGACGAGGACGCAGTTGGCCACGAGCGTGGCCCAGGCCAGCGGCCGGAGCGCTCGCGGCATGTCGGTGCTCACTCCCACCGGAACGTCCGTGCGGTGAGGAAGGTGCCGAGCACCGCCCACGCGAGCAGCACGAGCAGGTCGGTCCAGGCGATCGTGTCGCGGATCAGGGCGTCGCGCATGGCGTCGCCGAGTGCCCCGGAGGGCAGCCAACGCACGAGGTCGCCGAAGGCGCCGTACGCGACCGAGGGCACGACGACGGCGCCGCCGGCCATCAGCAGCAGGTAGACCAGGTTGGCGGCCGCGAGCGTGGCCTCGGCGCGCAGCACCCCGGCGACGAACAGGCCGAGGGAGGCGAACGCCGCCGTGCCCAGGACGACCGTCAGGAACGTCGCCACCAGGCTCGGATCGGGGTCCCAGCCCAACGCCAGCGCCACCGATCCGATGACCACCATCTGGGCCAGCTCGACCAGCAGCAGGGAGCACACCTTGCCCGCGAGGAGGCCGGACCGGGGCAGGGGTGAGGAACCGAGCCGCTTGATGACGCCGTACCGCCGCTCGAATCCGGTGGTGATCGCCAGCGAGGTGAAGGCGGTCGACATCACCGCCAGGGCGAGGACCCCGGGAGTGAACACGTCGACCGACGCGTGCTGGAACTGGATGTCGAGCGCCTTGGTCCCCTTGACGCCCGCGACCAGCACGATCACGGGGATGACCACGGCGAGGAGCAGCTGCTCACCGTTGCGCACCATCAGCCGGGACTCCATGAGGGCCTGGGCGGCGACCATCCGGGAGAGCGGCGCGGCTCCGGGACGAGGAGTGAAGGTGTCGCTCATGCCGAGAGCTCCCGCCCGGTCAGTTGCAGGAAGACGTCCTCGAGGGTGCGCTGGCCCAGGGTGAGCGACTCCGGCAGCACGCCGTGCTCCTGGCACCAGCCGGAGATGTTCGCCAGGGTGGAGGCGTCGGCCGGGCCGGTCACCAGCAGGCTGACCTCGTCGAGCTGGGTGACCTCGGTCAGGTCGCCGAGCGCGCGGCGCAGCGACTCCGGGGCTCCGGGCGGGAACGGCCTGCTGACGATCAGCCGGATGGTCGCCGTCGGCCGCCGGTCCGCGCTGCCGCGGGTCAGCTCGAGCGCGGTACCGGTGGCGATCAGCCGACCGCGGTCGATGATGTGGATCCGGTCGGCGAGGCGTTCGGCCTCGTCCATGTAGTGGGTCGTGAGCACCACGGTGACCCCGCTGGCCCGGAGCTCCTCGAGCAGCTCCCACGTCCCGCGCCGCGCCTTCGGGTCCATGCCGGCCGTGGGCTCGTCGACGAAGACGATCTCGGGGCGGCCGACCAGGGCCATGGCCAGCCCCAGGCGCTGCTGCTGGCCCCCCGACAGCCGGCGGTACGGCGTGCTGCCGCAGTCGCCGAGGCCGAGCCGCTCGCCCAGCAGGTCCACATCGAGAGGGTGGGCGTGCAGGCGTGCCACGTGGCGCAGCATCTCCATGGCCCGTACGCCGCTCCATGCTCCTCCGTCCTGGAGCATGACGCCGATCCGCGGCAGCAGGTCCCGGCGGTCCCGCACGGGGTCGAGCCCGAGCACCCGGACCGACCCCTGCTGGGGCTGCCGGTAGCCCTCACAGGTCTCCAGCGTCGTCGTCTTCCCGGCGCCGTTCGGTCCGAGGACGGCGGTGATGGAGGCCCGCTCGACCGCCAGCGACAGTCCGTCGACGGCGACCTTGTCGCCGTATCGCATCACCAGACCGTCGACTTCGACGGCGGGATCGGCGGCTGGCACGGCGGCATTCTCTCACCCGGGTCTTCCGCCGAGCCGGGTGGTTGGCGCGGCAGGCGCGGGGG
>NZ_DASSXS010000026.1:0-7844 GCF_035703625.1 Nocardioides sp.
CCCGCGGCGGAGAGGTCGCGGGCGACCGGGAGGGTCATCCCGACGATGCCGCCCTTGGAGGCGGAGTACGCCGCCTGGCCGATCTGGCCGTCGAAGGCCGCCACGCTGGCGAGGTTGACGATCGCCCCGCGCTCGCCCGACGCGGTGGGCTCGAGCTTGCTCATCTCGGTGGCGGCCAGCCGGACGGCGTCGAAGGTGCCGATCAGGTTGATCGCGATCACCTTCGTGAACGCCGCCAGGTCGTGGGCGGAGTCGAACTCGCCGTCCCGGCCGATGGTGCGCTGGGCCCAGCCGATGCCGGCGGAGTTGACCAGGATCCGGAGCGGGCCGAGCTCGGCAGCCCGGGTGACGGCTGCCTTGATCTGCTCGGTGTCGGTGACGTCGACCTGGGCGAACACCCCGCCGATCTCCTGGGCGAGCGCCTCGCCCTTGTCGGCCTGCAGGTCGGCGACGACGACCTTGGCGCCGGCTGCGGCGAGCTGACGGGCGACGGCGGCGCCGATGCCGGAGGCGGCGCCGGTGACGAGGGCTGAGGATCCGGTGATGTCCATGGCGCTCGATCCTAGTGTTCGGGTCGCGTGCCCCCGAACGCCCCATGGGCAGGGCTCAGGCAGCCGACCCGGGTCAGAGCGCCGTGGTGCCGCGGGCGACGACGACCGCCGGTCCGGTGAGCAGGACCTCGTCGCCGGCCGACCAGGTCACGGTGAGGGTCCCGCCCGGCAGGTCGACCCGGTAGGAGAGGTCCTCGTCGGGAGTACGCCCGTCGGCGACCGCGGTCGCCACCATGGCCGCGCAGGCGCCGGTCCCGCAGGACCGGGTCTCGCCCGACCCGCGTTCGTGCACGCGCATCCCGACGTGCCGTTCGCCGCGGCGTACGACGAACTCGACGTTGACCCCGGTCGGGTAGACGGCCGTGTCGTGCACCGGCGACTCGAGCAGTGGCCCGGCCTCGGAGAGGTCGTCGACGAACACCACCGCGTGCGGGTTGCCCATGTCGACGTGCCGGGCCGGCCAGGACCGGTCGCCGATCGCGACCATCGTCTCGCCCAGCACCTTGGGACTGCCGAGGTCGGCGGTGATGCTCGCCGCCTCGACCCGCAGCAGCTTGAGGCCGTCGCGGGTCGCGATCGGGATCGGGCCCCGGGCGTCGACCAGCCCCTCGTCGACCAGGTGGCGGGCGAACAGCCGGATCCCGTTGCCGCACATCTCGCTCAGCGACCCGTCGGCGTTGCGGTAGTCCATGAACCACTCCGCGTCCTCGGCCTGGCTCGGGTCCGCGACGGAGGTCCGGATCACCCGCAGCACGCCGTCGCCGCCGATGCCGGCTCGTCGGTCGCAGAGGGCGGCCACCCGCTCGGCGGGCAGGTCACCGTGCACCGACCCGTCGTGGTCGGGCAGCAGCACGAAGTCGTTCTGGGTGCCGTGGCCCTTGAGGAACGGATACGTGGGGGGCACCAGCCCACGGTACGCCGTCAGGGGGCCGGCTCCACCACAGCGGCCGATCCGCCACCGCGGCGCGTCGGCTCCGCGACCGCGGTCACCGAGCCCCCGGGCCCGAACTCGATGGCCGTGGCGGCCCCGATCTCGGGCGTGCTGGCGAACTGGTGCCCGTAGGCACCGAGCAGCGTGCCGTAGGCACTGATGAACGCCGGTTCGGACACCACCGAGCTGGTGTTGCGCGGTGAGGACCGCGGAGCTGCCATGGCCTGCTCGAGGTCCATGCCGCGGTCGATCCGGTTGAACAGCATCTGCAGCACCGTGGTGATGATCGTCGAGCCTCCCGGCGACCCGAGCGCCACGAACGGCTCACCGTCGTCGAGGACGATCGTCGGCGACATCGAGCTGCGTGGCCGCTTGCCCGGCTCCGGACGGTTGGGGTCGGACTCCGGCACGGGGTAGACGGTCGTGGTGAAGTCCGTCAGCTCGTTGTTGAGCAGGAAGCCGCGGTCGGGTACGACGATGCCCGCGCCACCGGTCTGCTCGATGGTGAGGGTGTACTCGACCACGTCGCCCCACCGGTCGGTGACGGTCAGGTTCGTCGTCGACAGACCCTCGGTGTCGCCGTCGCGGGTGCTTCCGGTGTTGGGGGTCGAGCACCTGCCGTCGTAGTCGTCGACGTTGCCCGCGGGCACCGGCTTCGCCTGCGCCTGGGTCGGCTGGATCCGGCAGGCCCGCTCGGCGGCGTAGGTGTCGGAGAGCAGGTCGCGGACCGGGACGTCCACGAACGCCTCGTCGCCGAAGTACTTCCCGCGGTCGGCGAAGGCGAGGGCCCCGGCCTCGAGGTAGCGGTGCAACGCGTCCTGGTCGGACATGGAGGCCAGGTCGTAGCGCTCCATGATGTTGAGCGCCTCACCCACGGTGGTGCCGCCGCTGGAGGAGGACCGCATCCCGAAGACGTCGTACCCCCGGTAGCCGGAGCGGGTGGGCGCCCGGTCGAGGACTCGGTAACCGGTGAGGTCCGACCGCTTCAGGTAGCCCGCCGGCGCGGGGAGGGTGGCATCCCGGGTCGTGGGCGGATGCTGCACGGTCCGCACGATCTCGGGGCTGAGGGCGCCGCGGTAGAAGGCCCCGGGCCCCCGGCGGGCGATCAGCTCGTAGGTCTCCGCGAGGTCCGGGTTGCGGAACGTCGACCCGACCGGCGGCGGGCTCCCGCCCGGGAGGAAGAGCTCCCGGGTGGAGGTGAACTGCGAGAACCGCTCCTGGTTGGCGGCCGTCTGGTCGTGGAAGGTCTGGTCGACCACGAAGCCCTCGTGGGCCAGGTTGGCGGCGGGCCGGACCGAGCTCGACAGGTTGCGGGTGCCCCACCGGTCAAGCGCACGCTGCCAGGTGGCCAGCGTGCCGGGCACCCCCACTGAGACACCGCTGCTGACCTGGTCGCTGAAGCTGTACGGCTGACCGGTCGCGGGGTCGACGAACGCGTCCTCGGGCATGCCCATCGGCGCGGTCTCCCGGCCGTCGATCGTCTGCACCCTGCCGGTGTCGGCGTCGTAGTGGACGAAGAACCCGCCACCGCCGATCCCGGCACTGTAGGGCTCAGTCACCCCGAGGGCGGCCGCCGTGGCCACCGCGGCGTCGGTGGCGTTGCCACCGGCGCGCAGGACGTCGAGCCCGATCCGGGTCGCGTACGGGTCGACCGACGAGACCGCGCCTCCCGACCCGGTCGCCGTGGGGACCTTGGGGGGTTCGGCAGCCGTCTGGACCTGGGTCCGGGCGGGCGCCGGGTCGGCGCCGGCGGAGGCGGTCTGTGCCGGTGCGGCGATGGTGACGGCGAGGACCGCCGAGGTCGCGACACCGAGCCTGGCAGCTTCCCGAGCAATAGAAGGCATGCTCCACCCTCACCCGCACACCCGGGGATTGTCGAGGCCTACCCCAGCGCCCGGACCGCCTCGACCGCCCGTTCGGCGCGCTCCGGGTCGTCGTGGCGCACCCACACGATGCGCGGGTCGCGGCGGAACCACGACTCCTGCCGGCGGGCGAACCGCCGGGTCGCCACGAAGGTCCGCTCGCGGGCCTCGTCGAGGGACAGCTCCCCCGAGAGGTAGGCCGCCACCTCGCGGTAGCCGATCGCGCGGGAGGCCGTGCGGCCCTCGGCCAGTCCCTCGCCCAGCAGCCGTTCGACCTCCTCGACCAGCCCCGCCGCGAACATGTGGGCCACCCGCCGCTCGATCCGGGCGTCGAGGGTGTCGCGGTCGATCTCGACCCCGATCTGGATCGTCACCGGGTCGACGTACTCGAGCTGGGGCAGGCTGGCCGTGAAGGGCCGGCCGGTGATCTCGATGACCTCCAGGGCACGCACGACCCGGCGGCCGTTCTCGGGCAGGATCCGTGCCGCCGCCTCCGGGTCCAGGCCGTGCAGCCGCTGGTGGAGCGCGTGCGGTCCGACCTCGGTGAGCTCGGCCTCCAGCCGGGCCCGCACCTCGGGGTCGGTGCCGGGGAACTCGAAGCGGTCGACCACCGCCCGCGTGTAGAGCGCCGACCCCCCGACCAGCACCGGCGGCGCCCCTCGGCCTCGCAGCTCGGCGATGACGGCACGGGCTTCGTGCTGGAACTCCGCGACCGTGAGCGGGTCCCGCACGGTGAGCGTGTCGAGGAGGTGGTGGCGGATCCCCCGACGGTCCGCCTCCGGCAGCTTCGCGGTCCCGATGTCCATCCCGCGGTAGACCTGCATGGCGTCGGTGTTGACGACGTCGCCGCCGAGCCGCTCGGCGAGGTCGAGCGAGAGGTCGGTCTTTCCCGATGCCGTGGCTCCGACGACGGCCACGATCGGGACGACGGACATGCGGCTAGTCTGGCAAAGCGCCGGAGGTTCCCCGGCGCCGCATCGACGTTGAGGAGCAGCCATGGGATTCCTGGACAAGCTCAAGGGAAGAGCGAAGACCGCCGTCGACCAGCACGGCGACAAGGTCGCGGGCGGCATCGACAAGGCGGCCGCGATGGCCGACAAGAAGACCAAGGGCAGGTACTCCGGCCAGATCCACCAGGGCGCCGGCAAGACCAAGGAAGCCCTCGACAGGCTGGACGGCAAGAACGACGGTGACCTCGGCGGCCCCACCCGCCCCAGCCGCTGAACCACGAGGAGCTCCGTGAGCGACGACGACAAGGACGCCCCGCAGGGACCCACCGACCCGCACGGCCAGGGCGGCATCGACGCCCCCGCCCCGCCCGGTGGACCGCAGCGCACCGACGCCCCGTCCGGACCGGACAGCCCCGGTGAGGCGGCTCCCGACTCCGGCGAGCCCACCCGGCACGGGCAGGAACCGGTCGGTGGCGGTCGCACCGAGGCCCACGCGCCCCGTCAGGACGCGAGGCACCGCGACCAGCAGGAGGAGAACGCCGCGACCTCCCTCGACGAGCCCTCCGACGGGTCCGGCGGCGAGTGACCAGCCGCTTCGTGGTGGTCCCGGCGTCGTACCTGTTCCTCCTGCGCGGCGACGAGGTGCTGCTGCAGCTGCGTCAGAACACCGGCTACATGGACGGCCACTGGGCCGCGGCCGCCGCCGGGCACGTCGAGCGCGGCGAGACGGCGTACGACGCCGTACGGCGCGAGGCGCTCGAGGAGCTCGGTCTCACCGGGATCGAACCGGACTTCGAGTTCACGATGCAGCGCACCCGGGGCGGCGAGCCGATCGACGAGCGCGTCGACTTCTTCTTCACCGCGCGGGCCTGGTCGGGCGAGCCCCGTATCCTCGAGCCGGACAAGTGCGCCGCGCTGCGCTGGTGCCGGCTCGACGCACTGCCCGACCCAGTGGTGCCCCACGAACTCATGGCGCTGCGTTCCCTGGGTACGGGCGCCAGGTACCTCACCCACGGTTTTGAGGGAGGCCAGAGATGAGCGACGACGAGCTGGGCGCCAAGCCCGAGCCGGAGACGGAGACCCCGGAGCACTTTCCCGGTGGCGCGGACGCGATCGACGACGGAGGAAAGTACGGCGACACACCCGGCGGCCCGGCCACGCGCGACCTCCAGCCCGAGAACAACCCGGCCGTCGAGGACGAGATGCCCGAGGAGATCGCCGAGGGCGACGACAAGCAGCAGGAACCCGACGACGAGACCGGCGAGAACAAGGACCAGCCGACCGAGCCCCCGGCCTGAGGAGGCGACCCATGGGCGAGCACCCGGATCCCGACATCCGCGACTCCAACCCGAACGCCAACGGACCCGACGGCGCCGCCGGCGGGATGGGCGTGAGCAGCGAGCGCACCGGCCCCACCGGTCCCGGCCAGCACTCCACCGACGGCGTCCGCGACGTCACGCCGGTCGAGCGCACGGACGAGGACGCGCCGCCGGAGCAGAGCAGCGGCAACCCCGAGGAGAACCCCGACGGCCTGCCGCCGAAGTCGGGCTACTCCAGCGTCGACCCCCGCTCCAAGAACTCGTAGCCGGGCTCACCGCCCTGCGTCACGTCCGGGGTTTCGACGACGCTCGCTGACGCTCGCTGCTCAACCACCGATGGCTGGGCACCGATGGCTGGGCACCGATGGCTGACCACCGGTGGTTGAGCAGGGAGGCGCCGCTCGGGTGCCGGTGGTTGAGCAGGGAGGCGCCCCAGCGCCGAGCGTCGTCGAAACCCCCGCAGCCCACGCAGAGCGTCGACCAGCGCGATCAGCCGCAGGCGGGGGCGGCCGGCAGCGGCGCCGGCGCGCCCACGGACGGCATGCCGAGCGAGACGCCGGAGGCCTGCGGATTCGCGCGACGGGCCTCCCACGCGTCGCCCGAGCGGGTACGCCGCAGCTCCAGCACCGGACCGTCGGCGACGAGATGGTGCGGGGCGGCGCGGGTGATCTCGACCGTCACCATGTCGCCCGGCCGGACGGTCGCGTCCGGGTCGGGGAGGGTCGGCGCGAAGTGCACGAGGCGGTTGTCGGGACCGCGGCCGGAGAGCCGGCGGGTGGCGGCGTCCTTGCGGCCCTCGCCCTCGGAGACCATCAGCTCGACCCGGCGTCCGACCAGCCGCTTGTTCTCCTCCCACGCGATGTCGTTGACCAGCTCGACCAGGCGCTCGTAGCGATCCTTCACGACCGACGGCGGCACCTGGTCGTCGAGGACGGCGGCGGGGGTGCCGGGTCGCTTCGAGTACTGGAACGTGAAGGCGCCGGAGAACCGGGCCTCCCGGACGACGTGCATCGTCTCGAGGAAGTCCTCCTCGGTCTCGCCCGGGAAGCCGACGATGATGTCGGTGGTGATCGCCGCCTCGGGCATCGCCTCGCGGACCCGGTCGATGATGCCCAGGAACTTCTTCTGCCGGTAGGACCGGCGCATCGCCCTCAGCACGCGGTCCGACCCCGACTGCAGCGGCATGTGCAGCTGCGGCATCACGTTCGGCGTCTGCGCCATCGCCGCGATCACGTCGTCGGTGAACTCCGCCGGATGCGGCGAGGTGAACCGCACCCGCTCCAGCCCCTCGACCTCCCCGCAGGCCCGCAGCAGCTTGGAGAACGCGGCCCGGTCGCCGAACTCGACGCCGTAGGAGTTGACGTTCTGCCCGAGCAGCGTCACCTCGCTGACGCCCTCGGCCACCAGGGCGCGGATCTCGGCCAGCACGTCGCCGGGCCGGCGGTCCTGCTCCTTGCCGCGCAGCGACGGGACGATGCAGAACGTGCACGTGTTGTTGCACCCGACGGAGATCGACACCCAGGCGGCGTACGCCGACTCGCGCTTCGTCGGCAGCGTCGACGGGAACACCTCGAGCGACTCGAGGATCTCGACCTGCGCCGCCTCCTGCACGCGGGCGCGTTCGAGCAGCACCGGCAGCGAGCCGATGTTGTGGGTGCCGAACACGACGTCCACCCACGGCGCCTTCTCCACGATGGTGGAGCGGTCCTTCTGGGCCAGGCAGCCGCCGACCGCGATCTGCATGCCGGGGCGCTGCGCCTTGACCGGCGCCAGGTGTCCGAGGTTGCCGTAGAGCCGGTTGTCGGCGTTCTCGCGCACCGCACAGGTGTTGAACACGACGACGTCGGCCTGCTCCCCGTCCGGGGCGGCGGCATATCCCGCGTCCTCCAGCAGGCCGGTGAGCCGCTCGGAGTCGTGGACGTTCATCTGGCACCCGTAGGTGCGGACCTCGTAGGTGCGCTGAGGTGTCTGCGGTAGTGCTGAAGTCATGACCGCACAAGGGTACGGCGGCACCCCGCCGCGGCGAGAATGCTGCGGGTTCTGCGCCTCTGCGAACGTCACGGAACCGTCACCGTTTGGCCCGGCTCGCCGCACCGCCGTGGCAGGGCCGGGCCGTTTGCGGCTAGGTTGCCGTGCATGACGGCGCACGATCAGGAAACGGTCACGGCCCGGACGGGCGAGCCGCTCGTCGTGCTCGAGGGTGTCAACAAGTGGTTCGGCGACCTGCACGT
>NZ_DASSXS010000335.1:0-13956 GCF_035703625.1 Nocardioides sp.
AGGGGCTGCGCGACATCCGGTACGTCGGCCGCGCCGACGAGCGCGACCTGGCGATCCAGCGGGTGGTGCAGCGCTCCGGCCTGCGCGGGCCCCGGGTCGTCAACTGATGGGCCGGAACTGATGGGCCGGAACTGATGGGCCGGAACTGATGGGCCTGCCCTTCGACCCGATCGACGAGGCCGCGCGGCAGTGGGGCCGGCGGTGGGACGCGGTGCCGGCCATGCACGCGGTGACGTCGCTGATGCGGGTGCAGCAGCTCGTGATCGGCCGGCTCGACGCCATCCTGAAGCCCCATGGCCTCACCTTCGCCCGCTACGAGGCACTCGTGCTGCTGGTCTTCTCCTCCCGCGGCTCGCTGCCGCTGGGCAAGATGGGGGAGCGGCTGCAGGTGCATCCCACCTCGGTGACCTCGATCGTGCGTCGACTGGAGTCGTCGGGGCTCGTCGTACGCCGTGCGCACCCGGAGGACGGCCGCGCCGTGCTCGCGGAGATCACCGATGCCGGACGCACGCTGGTCGAGAAGGCGACCCGCGACCTGGTGGGGGCCGACTTCGGCCTCGGCGCCCTCGGCGACCGTGAGCTGCGGGAGCTCTCAGAGCTGCTCCGCCCGATTCGCCGAGCCGCAGGTGACTTCTAGTCTGACCCAGTGACCACCGCCGACGACGTCCGACGTGTGGGCCTGGCGCTGCCCAGGGCGTACGAGCGCGAGATCCGCGGCCACTGGAAGCTCAAGGTGCGTGGCCTGGTGTTCGTCGCGTTCTCCCGGGACGAACAGGCCATGGGGTTCGGGTTCCCGAGGGCAGAGCGCGACGGTCTGGTGGCCTCCGACCCGGAGACCTTCTTCCTCCCCGGGGCCTCGGACCTGCGCTACCAGTGGGTGTGCGCGCACCTGCCGCGGCTCGCGACCGACGAGATGCGTGAGCTCGTCACCGACGCGTGGCGGATGTGCGTGCCCAGGATGCTGCACGACCTGCCCGAGCTGCCGGCGCCGACCGCGTCGCTGTGGGCAGCGATCGAGGCCGGAGCGTGGGACGAGGTGCGGGCCGTGCTGCATCCACGCGTCGCCTGGCGGGACCGGGAGGTGGTGCTGGACGGGCTCCCCGAGGTCATGGACCACCTCCGGAACCACCCCACGCCGAAGCCACCCACCGTCGTCGAGGTGCGCGACGGTCGGGTGAGTCGCTGGACCAGGTGATGTCCAGTGCCCGGTGGGGCAGGGCAGTTCGGTTCGGGTTAGCCGCCGTTCGCCTGCCAGGCGTCGACGTGGAAGGTCTGGCCACGGATCGCTGCCGCGCCGTTGCTGGCGAGGAAGAGGACGGCGTTGCCCACGTCGCGGGTGGTGCCGGTGGGGGCGCTGCGGGTCCGGGTCAGCAAGGGACCGGAGCTGCGGTCGATCTGCACCCTCAGCCCGGCCCGCTGGGGCTCCACCAGGTGGGCGGTCACGCTGTTGACGCGTACGCCGGCGCTCGCCCACTCCGAGGCAAGCCGCCGGGTGCGGCCGGCCAGCTCGTGGCGGGCGTGCTCGGCGTGCGCCAGCCTCAGCCACTCCTCGGTGCTCGGCATGTTGACCACCACCCCGCCGCCGCGCATCGTGCTCTGGCCGAGCCGGTAGCGCAGCCGGTGGGTGAAGGCGAAGGGGCCGACCAGGCCGAGCTGGACGGCGTGTCCGATGAACTGCCGCTCGGTCGTGTCGGCATCGGTCGGCATCACCGGTGGGGCATGGTTGACCAGGATGTCGAGCGGACCGACCCGGCCGGCCACCGCGGCGATCGAGTCACGGTCCATGAGCCGCAGCTGGTCGTAGCCGAAGCGGGAGAGGTCTGCGTCGTAGTAGGCCCGGAGGTACTGGTCGCCCGTGACCGTGACCTGGGCGCCGGCATCGGCGAAGGCGTGAGCGACGAAGAGTCCCATTCCGCGGGTTCCGCCGGTGACGAGCACACGACGCCCCGAGAAGTCGTACGACGGCTCGCGCATCCCTCTTTCCCTTCTGCGCGTCCCCGACGTACACGTCGGAGACCGCGACATTCTGGCACGGACCGCTCGGGCGCCGACGACTGGCCTGAACTAGTTGGACGTCCTACTATTTGGACATGGTGTCGACGAACCCGAACGCTGAATCCGCGCGCTCCCGGTGGCAGTCCCGCTACGAGAGGTCGCGGGTGCGAGACGCCGACTTCACGACCCTGAGCGGGGTCGAGCTCGAGCCGGCCTACGGCACCGACGAGTCGGAGTGGCCCGGTGAGTTCCCGTTCACCCGTGGCCTCTACCCGACCGGCTACCGGGGGCGGACGTGGACGATCCGGCAGTTCGCCGGCTTCGGCAACGCCCGGCAGACCAACGAGCGCTACCGGATGATCCTCGGCAGGGGCGGGGGCGGCCTGTCGGTCGCGTTCGACATGCCGACCCTGATGGGGCGCGACTCCGACGACCCCAAGTCGCTGGGCGAGGTCGGGCACTGCGGCGTGGCCGTCGACTCCGCCGCCGACATGGAGATCCTCTTCGACGGGATCGACCTCGCCGAGGTCACCACCTCGATGACGATCAGCGGTCCGGCTGTCCCGGTGTTCTGCATGATGCTGGTCGCGGCCGAGCGGGCGGGCGTCGACACCGGGAAGCTCAACGGCACCCTGCAGACCGACATCTTCAAGGAGTACATCGCCCAGAAGGAGTGGCTCTTCACCCCTGAGCCCCACCTGCGCCTGATCGGCGACCTGATGGAGTACTGCGTCGAGGAGATCCCGGCCTACAAGCCGCTGTCGGTCTCGGGGTACCACATCCGCGAGGCGGGCTCGACCGCCGCCCAGGAGCTCGCGTTCACCCTGGCCGACGGCTTCGGGTACGTCGAGCTCGGCCTCTCCCGTGGGCTCGACGTGGACGGGTTCGCACCGGGCCTGTCCTTCTTCTTCGACGCCCACGTCGACTTCTTCGAGGAGATCGCGAAGTTCCGCGCCGCCCGCCGGATCTGGGCGCGCTGGATGCGCGACGTCTACGGGGCGAAGAGCGAGAAGGCCCAGTGGCTGCGCTTCCACACCCAGACAGCCGGCGTCTCGCTGACGGCCCAGCAGCCCTACAACAACGTCGTCCGCACCGGCATCGAGGCGCTCTCCGCGGTGCTGGGCGGCACCAACTCGCTCCACACCAACGCCCTCGACGAGACCCTCGCCCTGCCCTCGGAGCAGGCCGCCGAGATCGCGTTGCGCACCCAGCAGGTGATCATGGAGGAGACCGGCGTGGTCAACGTCGCCGACCCGCTGGGCGGCTCGTGGTACGTCGAGGCGCTGACCGACAAGATCGAGGCCGAGGCCAACGCGATCTTCGACAAGATCCTCGCGATGGGCGGCTCGACCCTCACCCACGCCGACACCGAGGGGCTCGCCGAGACCATGCGCCACTCCACGGGCCACTCGCACGAGGCGGAGTGGCCGATCACGGCCGGTCTGCTCCGTGGCATCGAGGAGGGCTGGTTCATGTCGGAGATCGCCGAGGCGGCCTTCCAGTACCAGAAGGCTCTGGAGAAGGGCGACAAGAGGATCGTCGGCGTCAACTGCCACGAGGACTCGGTCACCCACGATCTGGAGATCCTGCGGGTCAGCCACGAGGTCGAGACCGAGCAGGTGCGTGAGCTCACCGAGCGTCGTACGAGCCGCGACGACGAGGCCGCCCGGGCCGCGGTCGCGCGGATGGTCGAGGTCTCGCGGACCGACGAGAACATGATCGAGTCGATGCTCGAGGCCTGCCGCGCCGAGGCCACCCTGGGTGAGATCTGTGACGCGCTCCGCGCCGAATGGGGCGAGTACCGCGAGCCGGCCCGCTTCTGAAGCCTGGGCGCCTCAGCTGCCGACGAGGCTGTTGACGGTGATGACGGCGAAGAAGACGAGCACGACCTCGCTGACGACCCAGGCGTTGTCGTTCATCCAGTCCCGGACCTTCGGGAGGACCACCTCGGCCCGGTGACCCAGCACCAGGATCCCGATCAGCGGAAGGCCCAGCAGCAGGAGGGTCAGCGCCACGAAGGGGAGCACCTGCCACCACTCGCCGCCGTGGCGCGCGACGTGCAGCCCGACCGTGATCGAGCTCGCGATGTCGGTCGGGAAGACCCCGAGCAGGGCCAGGCCAAGCGTGAACGCGAACTTCGGCCGCGCCTCCTGCAGCTTGCCCATCCACGCCGGCGGCTCGCTCGTCTTCCGGGTCAGGAACGTGTGGACGACGAGGAACAGCACCAGGCCCAGGATGACCCAGTCGAGCACGGTCGCGGCCGTCCCGTGCGAGTCGCTGCGGGTGTTGCCCGTCGCCCCCTGAGCGAACACGTAGGCCACCGTGACCACCCCGGTGATCGAGACGGCCGCGCCGGCGACGTAGCTGAGCGAGTTCCTCACGGGCTGGCTGCTGGTGGCCAGGAAGAACGAGCTGATGATCTGGGGGCCGGCGATCATCACGAAGGCCAGCGGCAGGACGGCGGCGACGGGGCTCACCTGTCTAGGTTGGCGGGTGGCGCGCGGACGGCGCCTCACACGTGACGGGTGATCCCTCCCGAGGGGTTCGGGCGGTCCGGGCTTCTCTAGGATTGGCGCCATGACGCAGCAGCCGTTCAGCCGCCCCGGAGCCATCGACCTCTCCGCCCTGAAGGGGGCGGCCGGTCCCGGCGCCCCGCGCCCGGCGCCCGCGGGCGGTCCCGCTGCGGGTCCGGGCGCAGCACAGCCCGGCGGAGGTGCCACGTCGGCCTACTGCGTGTCGATCACGGAGCAGAACTTCGAGTCCGTCGTGGAGACCTCGAGGACCGCTCCGCTGCTGCTGGTCTTCTACTCGCCCACCCAGATGCCCGAGAGCGTCCAGCTCGCCGACGACCTCGAGACCCTGTCCGGCGAGTTCGAGGGCAGGTTCCTCGCCGGCCGGGTCGACATCGACGCCGTGCCGCAGATCGCACAGCTCATGCAGATCCCGTCGATCCCGCTCGTGGTGATGATCTTCGACGGCCGGCCGATGCCGCTGCTCCAGGACGTCGTACCGCTCGAGGAGCTGCGCACCGCCCTCACCCAGGTGATGCAGCAGCTGACGGCCCAGGGCATCACCGGCCGGCACCAGCCCCGTACCGGCGCCGCGCAGCCCGAGGGGGACGAGGCCGAGGAGGCGGGCATGGACCCGCGCTACGCCGCGGCGCAGGACGCCCTGGGCGAGGGTGACATCGACACCGCGGTAGCGGAGTACCAGAAGCTGGTCGACGCCAACCCGGCCGACGCCGAGGCCGCCGCCGGGCTGGCGATGGCGAAGGTCCTGCAGCGTACCCGCGGTGTCGACCTCCAGGCGGCCCGCGCGGCCGCGGCCGCGGCGCCCGACGACGTCGACGCCCAGACCATGGTGGCCGACCTCGACATGCTCGGGGGCCATGTCGACGACGCCTTCAGTCGCCTGATCGACCTGATCCGGCGGAGCGAGGGTGAGGACCGGAACAAGGCACGAGAGCACCTGCTCGGGCTGTTCGGGGCCGTCGGGAACGATGACCCGCGGGTGATGCGCGGGCGGCAGAACCTCGCCTCAGCGTTGTTCTAGGACCGACCGACCGGCCTCCAGCCGCGCGACCGGGACCCGGAAGGGGGAGCAGGAGACGTAGTCCAGCCCGACCCGGTCGAAGAAGTGGATCGAGCGGGGGTCGCCGCCGTGCTCGCCGCAGATCCCGACCTTCAGGTCGGGCCTCGTCGCCCGTCCCTTCTCGGTTCCCATCTCGACCATGCCTCCGACGCCGAGCTGGTCGAGGGACTCGAACGGCGACACGTCGAAGATCCCGTGCTCGAAGTAGCGGGAGAAGAACGCTGCCTCGACGTCGTCGCGTGAGAAGCCCCAGGCCATCTGGGTCAGGTCGTTGGTGCCGAAGGAGAAGAACTCCGCCGAACCCGCGATCCGGTCGGCGAGGAACGCGGCACGCGGCAGCTCGATCATGGTGCCGACCTGGAACTCCAGCCGTACGCCGCGGTCGCGCTGGACCTCCTCGGCGACCTCGAGGATCCCAGACCGGACCGCGTCGAGCTCACGGACGCTCGCCACCAGGGGGACCATGATCTCGGGCAACGGCCGCCCGCCGGCCTCGATGCGGTCGGCCGCTGCCTCCAGGATGGCCCGGGCCTGCATCCGGAACAGCCCCGGGATGGCGATCCCCAGCCGGACGCCGCGCATGCCGAGCATGGGGTTCTGCTCGTGGAGACGTCGTACGTGCGCCAGGAGCGTCCGGTCGTGCTCGTCCACCTCGCCGCGCTCCTCGGCGAGCGCGACCTTGACCGACAGCTCGGTGTAGTCAGGGAGGAACTCGTGCAGCGGGGGATCGATCATCCGGATGGTGACCGGGAGCCCGTCCATGGCCTCGAGGATCTCGGTGAAGTCCTGCCGCTGCAGCGGCAGCAGCGCGTCGAGGGCGGCGGTCTGGGTGGACTCGTCCTCGGCCACGATGAGCCGCTCGACCAGCTCCCGCCGATCGCCCAGGAACATGTGCTCGGTCCGGCACAAGCCGATGCCCTGGGCGCCGAACCGCCGGGCGCGGGAGGAGTCGTCCGGTGTGTCGGAGTTGGCGCGCACGCGCAACCGCCGGGCGCCGTCGGCGTGGGCCATGATCCGGGAGACCGCGGTGACCAGGTCGTCCTCGATCTTCTCGCCCTCGAAGTGGCGCACGACCAGTGAGTCCGAGACCGGCACCTCACCCGCGAAGACCTCGCCGGTGGTGCCGTCGATGGAGATCACGTCGCCCTCGCGGACGGTCTCACCGTCGCGCACCCGGAACTCCTTGGCCCTGGCGTCCACGTCGAGCGCGTCGGCTCCGCAGACGCAGGTCCGGCCCATGCCGCGCGCGACCACTGCGGCGTGAGAGGTCTTGCCGCCCCGGCTGGTGAGGATGCCGCGGGCGGCCACCATCCCGCGCAGGTCGTCGGGGTTGGTCTCCTTGCGGACCAGGATCACGTCCTCGCCCCGCTCCGCCCACTCGACGGCCGTGTCGGAGTCGAAGACGACCTTGCCGACCGCGGCGCCGGGGGAGGCGTTCATCCCGGTGGCGAGCAGCGTGCGCTCGGCGTCGGCGTCGAATCGGGGGAACATCAGCTGGGCGAGCTGGTCACCGGTCACCCGGAGGACCGCCTCGTCCATGCCGACCAGCCCTTCGTCGACCATGTGCATGGCGATCCGGAAGGCAGCCTCGGGTGTGCGCTTGCCGACCCTCGTCTGGAGCATCCACAGCTTGCCGCGCTCCACGGTGAACTCGATGTCGCACATGTCGCGGTAGTGGCGCTCGAGCCGCGCCATGATCGTCATCAGCTCGTCGTACGAGTGCTGGTCCACCTTCTCGAAGTCGGCGAGCGAGACCGTGTTGCGGATCCCGGCGACGACGTCCTCGCCCTGGGCGTTCTGGAGGTAGTCGCCGTAGACCCCCTGGGCTCCGCTGGCCGGGTCGCGGGTGAACGCCACCCCCGAGCCCGAGTCCATCCCGAAGTTGCCGAACACCATCGCCTGCACGTTGACGGCGGTGCCGAGGTCCTCGGGGATCCGCTCCTGCCGGCGGTAGAGGCGGGCGCGGTCGGTGTTCCACGAGTCGAAGACGGCCCGGATCGCGAGGTCCAGCTGTTCCCGCGGGTCCTGCGGGAAGGGGCGCCCGGCCTGCTCCTCCACGATCTGCTGGAAGGTCGAGACCAGGCCGCGCAGGTCGTCGGCGTCCAGATCGAGGTCGTTGTCGGTGCCGCGTGACCGCTTCGCCTCGTCGAGCGCCTCGGCGAAGTGGTCGGCATCGATGCCGAGCACGGTGGCGCCGAACATCTGGAGCAGCCGGCGGTAGGAGTCCAGGGCGAACCTCTCGTCGTCGCTCTGGCTCGCGAGTCCACGCACCGACTCGTCGTTGAGGCCGACGTTGAGGACGGTCTCCATCATCCCGGGCATCGAGAACTTCGCTCCGGAGCGCACGCTGACCAGCAGCGGGTTGTCGGGGTCGCCGAGCGAGCGGCCCATGGCCTTCTCCAGCGCGGCCAGGTGGTCGGAGACCTCGTCGGCCATCCCGTGCGGCTCGTTGCCCTCGGCGAGGTAGGCCTGGCACGCCTCGGTGGTGATGGTGAAACCTGGTGGCACGGGCAGCCCCAGGTTCGTCATCTCGGCGAGGTTGGCTCCCTTGCCGCCCAGCAGGTCCCGCTGGTCCTTGTTGCCGTCTGCGAAGTCGTGGACGAATGAAGTCACCCGCTGATACTGCCCTCTCCGGTCGGCGAACGGGAGGGCCGGGTCCTCAGCGACCGGACTCGGTGTAGGTCGGCCCCGGTGTCTTGAGGTTCGCGAGTGCGGCCTCGACCCGACGTGCCGTGAAGTCGGCGGCGCGGTCCCAGACCTCGTCCATCGTGCAGAAGGCGGCGGCGCGGATCTCGCGTTCCTGCTTGACGATCGCGTCGGCGACCTCCGGGGCGTGCGTCCCGCCGTCGAAGACCAGACAGAGAGCGTCGTCCCAGCCGCCCCACGGGGGAAGCCAGTCGGTGAGGAGGAGGGCGCCCGGATCGAGGGACAGTCCGAGCTCCTCCTCGACCTCTCGACCGACGGCCAGGTGAGGCGACTCGCCCACCTCGACCACGCCGCCGGGCAGGTCCCAGTCCTGCTTGTAGGTGAGCTGGCACAGCAGGACGCGTTCGGTGGTGTCGCGGATCAGCATCTGGCTGATCGCCCGCTTGCGCGGGAGGAAGGAGTTGAGCAGGGCCCGGAACCCGCCCGGCTCGCTGACGGGTACGTCGGTCGTCAGGCGCGCGTAGACGATCCGGTCTCCGGACCGCCCGCCGACGTCCACCCCGCGCATGACCCCCTCGCGCCGCATCCCGGCCCAGGTGGCCACGCGCTGGCCGAGCTGGTCGTCGGGATCGACCAGGGTCTCCACCCTGCTGTGGGCCGACAGCGCGGCCTCGACCTCGCGACGTACGACGTCGGCGGCACCCCACACCCCCTCGTCGTGCAGGGCGCGGATCCAGCTGATCCGGGCTATCCCGTCCGCGACGGTGGTGACAGTCGTCGGCTCCTCGCTCACCCGGCCACCCTAACCGTGGACACGTGGCCGGCGACCAAGACGCCGAGTCGGCGCTACTGCAACGCCCGGGGACGCCGAGTCGGCGCTACTGCAACGACCCGGCTGTCAGCTGGCTGCGGTGTCCTGGGGCTTCTGCGACGCTCTGGTCGATGAGGCGCGTCGCAACCAGACGACCCCCAGCGGGGGCAGGGCGATGTCGGCATGGGCGGACTGGCCGGAGTGCTCACCGGCCACTGCCTCGACCCGCCCGAGGTTGCCCACCCCGGAGCCGCCGTAGAGCTCGGCGTCGGTGTTGAGCACCTCCTCCCACGTGCCCGCAGACGGCAGCCCGAGCCGGTAGTCGTGCGGGATCGCGGCGAAGTTGGCGACGCAGGCGAGGTCGGGTGCGGACTCGCCCAGCCGGACGAACGAGAAGACGTTCCGGCTGGCGTCGTTCGCGTCGATCCACGAGAACGCCTCGGGCTCGTGGTCGCGCGCCCACAGGGCGGGGGTGTCGGCGTAGACGCGGTTGAGGTCCCGTACCAACGAGTGGACCCCGGCGTGCTCCGGGTGGTCGAGCAGCCACCAGTCGAGCTCGCGCGCCTCGGCCCACTCCGACTCCTGCCCGAGCTCGGCGCCCATGAACAGCAGCTGCTTGCCGGGATGTGCCCACATGAAGGCAAGGAAGGCCCGCAGGTTGGCCAGCTGCTTCCACCGGTCTCCGGGCATCTTGCGCAGGAGCGACCCCTTGCCGTGGACCACCTCGTCGTGGCTGATCGGGAGCACGAAGTTCTCCGACCAGGCGTAGACGCTGGCGAAGGTCAGCTCGCTGTGGTGGTGCGAGCGGTGGATCGGGTCCTGCTGGAAGTATCCGAGCGAGTCGTGCATCCAGCCCATGTTCCACTTGAAGCCGAAGCCGAGCCCGCCCTGCGAGGTCGGGCGGCTGACGCCCTCCCAGGACGTGGACTCCTCGGCGATCGTCATCGCACCGGGCACCCGCTTGCCGACGGTGCCGTTCATCTCCTGCAGGAACTCGACGGCCTCGAGGTTCTCCCGGCCACCGCGCACGTTGGGGCTCCACTCGCCCGGCTCGCGCGAGTAGTCGAGGTAGAGCATCGAGGCGACGGCGTCGACGCGGAGCCCGTCGACGTGAAAGTCGACCAGCCAGTAGAGGGCGTTCGCCACCAGGAAGTTGCGGACCTCGCGGCGGCCGAAGTTGAACACGTAGGTGCCCCAGTCGGGATGCTCGCCCCGGGACGGGTTCGGGTCCTCGTACAGCGGGGTGCCGTCGAAGCGCGCCAGGGCGAAGGCGTCCTTGGGGAAATGGGCGGGGACCCAGTCGACGATCACGCCGATGCCGGCCTGGTGCAGCCGGTCGACGAGGTACCGGAAGCCGTCGGGGTCGCCGAACCGCGCGCTCGGGGCGAAGTACGACGTCACCTGGTAGCCCCACGAACCGCCGAACGGGTGCTCCATCACCGGGAGGAACTCGACGTGGGTGAATCCGAGGTCGGTCAGGTAGGGGACCAGCTCGTCGGCGACCTCGGCGTAGCTCATCACCTCGCCGTCCCGCTTGCGCCAGGACCCGATGTGCATCTCGTAGACCGACATCGCCTCCTGCACCGGCTGTCTCGCGGCGCGCTCGGTCATCCACTCCTCGTCGCCCCAGGTGTACGTCGACTCGAACACCACCGACGCGGTCTGGGGCGGGACCTCGGTGTGGAAGGCCATCGGGTCCGCCTTCTCGCGCCACTCCCCGTCGGCACCGAGGATCTCGAACTTGTAGTGGGCTCCGGTGCCGACGCCGGGCACGAACAGCTCCCACACCCCGGACTCCCCGAGCTGGCGCATCGGGTGGGCCCGGCTGTCCCAGTCGTTGAACGACCCCTTGATCCGCACCCCGCGTGCCGACGGGGCCCAGACCGCGAACGCGGTGCCGGTGATGGTGTCGGACAGCGGGGTCTCGTAGCGGTGCACCCGCGCGCCGAGGACCTGCCAGAGCTCCTCGTGGCGGCCCTCGTTGATCAGGTGGAGGTCGACCTCGCCCAGGGTGGGCAGGAAGCGGTAGGGGTCGTCGACGACAACCGGCTCCTGGCCGTAGTCGACGCGCACGCGGTAGTCGGGCACGTCGACCTTCGTGCCGTTGCCGGTCTCGGGCAGGACGCCCACCCACACCCCCTCGTGCTCGTGCTCGAGGGGGACCGACGCGTCGCCGTAGACGACGTCGACCGCCGAGGCCAGCGGCTTGAGCACCCGGACCGTCACCGCCCCGTCGTGGAGGTGCGGGCCGAGCACCCCGTGCGGGTGACCGTGCCCGCCGCTGACGAGCTGGTCGAGCTCGGAACGGGAGATGGGCCTGGCTGCAGTCACGACTTCTCGATCCTCCTGATGGCGTCCAACGGGATGTCCACCCATCCGGGCCGGTTGCGCGCTTCGTAGACGACCTCGTAGACCGCCTTGTCGGCGACGTACGCGGACAACAGGGTCTCCTGGTCGACGGTCAGCTCACCGCCGGCGTACGCCGACAGGAACGCGCCACGGTTGCGCTCGGCCCACTCGGCGGCGCGGAACGCGCGCTGCTCGGCGCCGACGTACTCGCTCTCCTTGACGGTGCGTTCGACCACCCGGGGGGCGTAGTCGAACGACCGCAGCATCCCGGCGACGTCGCGCCACCGGGAGTCGGGGAGCAGCCGTTCGGACAACGGCTTGGCCGGCTCGCCCTCGAAGTCGACGATCTTCCACCCCCGAACGGTCCTCAGCGTCTGGCCCAGGTGCAGGTCGGCATGGATCTGCTGCACCGTGAGGTCGCGGATCCGGCGTACGTGGTCGTACGTCGCGCGCAGCCGGTCGGCGTGCTCCGCAAGCTCTGGTACGACGTCGAGCGCCGCGTCGAGCCTGCGGTGCATGCCGTCCACGAGGGAGGTGACCTGCTCGGTGGACCACGTGTGAGTGGGGAAGTGCTCCTGCAGGCTCGCGTGGGTCTCGGCCAGGGCGACGCCCAGCCGTGCGGACTCGCCCGCGAAGTCCCCGCCCACCTCGTCGGCATGCAGGTCGGCCTCGGCGAAGAGGTTGCGGACGCTGGTCAGGGCGAGGTCCCAGCCGTCGCTGGCGGTGCGGAGGAACTGCTGGAGCATCGCCAGCTGGAGCACCCCGCCCCCGGATCCGGACGCCTCGTCCTCCTCGACCTCCAGCCAGCCGTAGAGGGCCGCCACGTGGTCCGAACCTGCCCTGGTGAGCACCTCGTGGACGGAGATGTCGGGGTTGTGCCCGGGGGTGATCTTGCGGAACACCTTCATCAGGGAGTCCTCGCCGAAGGCCACCGAGGAGTTGGACTGCTCCCCGGAGAACAGCGTCGAGTGCGACTCCAGGTCGAACTCGTGGCCGGGCAGGCGGTGGAAGCGGAGCGGTCCCTCGTCACGCGGGTCGGCGAACGCGTTCAGCCAGAAGGCCATGGCGTAGCGGTCGTGGACCGCGTCGTAGACGTGGCTCGGCCCGAAGTCCTCGTCCTCCCACATCCCGACCAGGGCGTGGGCGAGGTGCTCCTGCGGCTCGCCGTAGAACGCCAGCGGTAGCTGGTAGATCTCGGTGCCACCGACCGCATCGGCGTAGTCCACGGTGACGAGGTCGATGGCTGCGCGCGGCCCCTCGGCCGCGTCGTCGGGTCCGGGGCTGCCGGGGACTCGTCCGAGGCGGCGCCGTCCGGCGAGCGCGAACGGTCGGCCCTTGCCGCCGAACCAGCGCGCGTTGCCGACGTACGCCGCGATCAGCTCGAGCGGGTCTGCGATGGGAGTGGTCATGGGGCAGTCAGTTCCTCCGTGGCCGGTGGGGTCACCCGGAACCAGTAGAAGCCGTACCCACCCAGTGTCAGGAGATACGGCAGCTCACCGATCGGGGGGAACGGCACCCCGCCGAGGAGCTCGACCGGGATCATCCCCTCCCAGGGGCGCAGGTCCAGCTCCACCGGCTGTGGGAAGCGGGACAGGTTGTTGACGCAGACGATGACGTCGCCATCGTGCTCGCGGGCGTAGGACAGCACGCTCGGGTTGGAGCCTCCGAGGTCGGTGAACGCGCCGAGGCCGAACGCCGGGTGCTGGCGTCGGGCGTGGATCATCCGCCTCGTCCAGTGCAGCAGCGAGGAGGAGTTCTCCAGCTGCGCCTCGACGTTGACGCTCTGGTAGCCCGTCACCGGGTCCTGGATCAGGGGCAGGTGGAGCTTGCCCGGCGTGGCCGAGGAGAAGCCGGCGTTGCGGTCCGACGTCCACTGCATCGGGGTGCGCACGCCGTCGCGGTCACCGAGCCAGATGTTGTCGCCCATGCCGATCTCGTCGCCGTAGTAGAGGACCGGCGAGCCGGGCAGGGACAGCAGCAGGGCGGTGAACAGCTCCATCCGGTTCGTGTCGTGGTCGAGCAGGGGGGAGAGGCGGCGCCGGATCCCGATGTTGGCCTTCATCCGGGGGTCCTTGGCGTACTCGTCCCACATGTAGTCGCGGTCCTCGTCGGCGACCATCTCCAGGGTCAGCTCGTCGTGGTTGCGCAGGAAGATGCCCCACTGGCAGCCGTCGGGGATGGCCGGCGTCTGCTCCATGATCTCCGAGATCGGGAAGCGCGACTCGCGGCGCACGGCCATGAAGATGCGCGGCATCACGGGGAAGTGGAACGCCATGTGGCACTCGTCGCCGCCGACCGCCGGGTCGCCGAAGTACTCCACCACGTCGGTCGGCCACTGGTTGGCCTCGCACAGCAGCACCCGGCCCGGGTAGCGCTCGTCGACGAAGCGCCGCACCATCCGCAGGAACTCGTGGGTCTCCGGCAGGTTCTCGCCGTTGGTGCCGGGTCGCTCGAAGAGGTAGGGCACGGCGTCCAGACGGAAACCGTCGAGGCCCATCGCGAGCCAGAAGTCCATCGCGTCCAGCATGGCTTCGAGGACCTTGGGGTTGTCGAAGTTGAGGTCC
>NZ_DASSXS010000172.1:0-6692 GCF_035703625.1 Nocardioides sp.
GTCGTTCCTGATCAGCCTCGCGATGTTCATCGCGGTGCTCGGCCGGCCGGAGGATGACCGGCAGGTGGGCCAGAGCCTGTTCACCTGGTTCGAGACGAGCGACTTCACCGTCGGCTTCGACCTGATCTACGACCCGCTGACCGCACTGTTCCTCCTGTTGATCACCGGCGTCGGTTCGCTGATCCACGTCTACTCCGTGGGCTACATGGCGCACGACGAGCGGCGACGCCGGTTCTTCGGCTACCTCAACCTGTTCGTGGCCGCGATGCTGATGCTGGTCATGTCGGCCAACTACCTCGGCCTGTTCCTCGGCTGGGAGGGCGTCGGCCTCGCGTCGTACCTGCTGATCGGCTTCTGGCAGCACAAGCACTCCGCGGCCGCCGCCGCCAAGAAGGCGTTCGTGATCAACCGGGTGGGCGACATCGGGCTGTCCCTGGGCGTCGGGCTGATGTTCGTCACCTGGGGGACCACCGACTTCACCACCATCAGCGCGGCCGCCGGCGAGGCGTCCGAGGGCGTGCTCACGGCCCTGGGGCTGCTGCTGCTCCTGGCGGCCTGCGGCAAGTCCGCGCAGGTGCCGCTGCAGTCGTGGTTGCTGGACGCGATGGAGGGCCCGACGCCGGTCTCGGCGCTGATCCACGCCGCCACCATGGTGACCGCGGGCGTCTACCTGATCACCCGCTCGAACTTCATCTTCGACCTCGCGCCCACCGCGCAGACCGCCGTGGTGGTCGTCGCCGTGGTGACGCTCCTCTGGGGCGCGATCATCGGCTGTGCCAAGGACGACATCAAGAAGGTCCTGGCCGGTTCCACGATGAGCCAGATCGGCTACATGATGCTCGGCGCCGGGCTCGGCGTCGCCGGCTACGCCTTCGCGATCTTCCACCTGCTGACCCACGGCTTCTTCAAGGCCAACATGTTCCTCGGCGCCGGGTCGGTCATGCACGCGATGGACGACGACGTCGACATGAGGCACTACGGCGCGCTGCAGAAGATGATCCCGGTGACGTTCCTGACCTTCGCGATGGGATACCTCGCGATCATCGGGTTCCCGGGCTTCTCGGGATTCTGGTCCAAGGACAAGATCATCGAGACGGCGCTCGCCGAGAACTGGTTCGTCGGCGTCTGCGCCATCATCGGAGCCGGCGTCACCGGCTTCTACATGACCCGGCTGATGCTGATGACCTTCTTCACCGACAAGCGGTGGGCCAAGGGTCTGCACCCCCACGAGTCCCCGAAGGTGATGACCATCCCGCTGATCGTGCTGGCGGCCCTCTCCGTGCTGGGCGGGGTCATGCTCATCGGCGACTGGATCGTGACCTTCCTCGCCCCCGTCGTGGGTGAGGCCGAGCACCACGAGCCCCCGGTGCCCGCCCTGGTGGTCACGCTGATCATCCTCGTGGTGGTGGCGGCGGGGGTCGCTCTCGCGTGGTTCCTGGTCGGCAAGCGGGAGGTGCCCCGCGAGGCCCCCGCCAAGGTGTCGTTCGCGACCCGGGCCGCACGCGAGGAGCTCTACGGGAACGCCATCAACGACACCCTCGTGGTGAACCCGGGACGGCGTGTGGTCGGTGGCCTCGTCACCATGGACCGCGTCGGCGTCGACGGCGTGGTCGAGGGCGGTTCGGCCGCGGTCGGCGGGTTCTCCGGCGTCTTCCGCCGGGTGCAGAACGGCTTCGTGCGCTCCTATGCCCTGTCCGTGCTCGGCGGTGTCCTGCTCATCGTCCTCGCTCTCCTGGCGGTGAACCTCGCATGATCCACCCCATTCAGATGCTCACGTCGTTCCGCTTTGAACGGGGACCCCGGAAATGACCGAATTCCCCTGGCTGACCGCGCTCATCGCGGTCCCCCTGGTCGGCGCGTTCGTCACCGCGTTCCTGCCGCGCACCGCCCTGCCCCGGTACGCCGCCCTCGGCTTCTCCGGCCTCACCCTGGTGGGTGCGCTCGCCGTTGCCGCCGGGTACGACGCCGACGGAGGCATGCAGTTCGTCGAGCAGCACGAGTGGATCGAGGTCTTCGGCGCCAACTACGCCCTCGGCGTCGACGGCCTCGGGCTGCTGATGATCCTGCTGACCGCGGTGCTGGTTCCTCTGGTACTGGTCGCCTCGTCGCGGCACGCCGACGAGCTCGGCCGCTTCGACCACGTCGGCGCGGCGAGGTTCTCCGCCTGGGTCCTGGCCCTGGAGGCGCTGTCGATCGCGGT
Organism: Nocardioides sp.; assembly: GCF_035703625.1. Lineage (GTDB taxonomy): Bacteria > Actinomycetota > Actinomycetes > Propionibacteriales > Nocardioidaceae > Nocardioides. The sequence goes on from NZ_DASSXS010000172.1 coordinate 2,201, forward strand.
CTTCGCCGCCACCGACGTCTTCCTCTTCTACGTGGTGTTCGAGGCCACCCTGATCCCGGCGTACTTCCTGATCGGCGGGTTCGGCCGCGTCGGCCGCAGCCGCGCCGCGGTGAAGTTCCTGATCTACCAGCTCGCCGGCGGTCTGGTGATGCTGGCGTCGGTGATCGGGCTGTACGTCGTCTCCGCCCGGGCCGGCAACCCGTCGTACCTCATCTCGGACCTGGCCTCGATCGACATCGCCGAGACCACGCAGCGCTGGCTCTTCGCCGGGTTCTTCATCGCCTTCGCGATCAAGGCGCCGCTGTTCCCGGTCCACACCTGGCTGGCGGACACCACCGAGAAGGCCACGACCGGCACCAGCGTGCTGCTGGTGTGCGTGCTCGACAAGATCGGCACGTTCGGCATGATCCGGTTCTGCCTCGGCCTGTTCCCGGAGGCCTCGGAGTGGGCCACCCCCGCGGTCGTCGTGCTCGCGCTGATCTCGATCGTCTACGGCGCCCTGGTCGCCATCGGCCAGGACGACATCCTGCGCCTGATCGGACTCACCTCGCTGAGCCACTTCGGCCTGATCGTGCTGGGCATCTTCGTGTTCAGCAGCGAGGGCGGCAGCGGCGCGATTCTCTACATGGTCAACCACGGCCTCGCCACGGCACTGCTCTTCCTGGTCGCCGGCTTCCTGATCCGGCGCACGGGCACCCCGCTGATGAGCGGGATGCCGGGCGGGGTCGAGAAGGCCGCCCCGGTACTCGCCGGAACGTTCCTCATCGCCGGCCTCGCCGCCTGCGGGCTGCCCGGCCTCTCACCGTTCGTCTCCGAGATCCTGGTCCTCATCTCGGCGTTCGACTACGCCTGGTGGGCCGGAGCAGTCGCCGTGACCGCGATCGTGCTCGCGGCCATCTACGCGCTGTGGATGTACCAGCGCACCATGACGGGCCCGCCCGGGGCGGAGATCGCCGCCTACCCCGACCTCGACCGCCGTGAGGTGGGCGCGGTGGCCCCGCTGGTGCTGGCGCTGGTGCTGTTCGGCTTCTACCCGATGCCGATGCTCGACGTGATCAACCCGACCGTGGACACCACCCTGGAACAGGCGGGCGTCAGCGACGACGGACCGGTCGTGAGCCCCGAGGGTGACGCGGCGGCCGAGGAGGGCAACCACTGATGGAGTTCGTCAAGCCGCAGATCGAGTACGCCCAGCTGTGGCCCATGCTGGTCGTCTTCGGCGTGGCGTGCGCCGGCGTACTCGTGGAGGCGTTCCTGCCCCGGACCGCCCGCTACGTCGTCCAGACGCTGCTCACGCTGGCCGGCCTGGTGGTCGCGCTGGTCGGCACCTGCCTGGTCGCGGCGGACCTCCCGACGCTGGGTGACGGAGCTGCCCGCGGCCTGATCGCCGCCGAGGGCACGATCGCGGTCGACGGCCCGAGCGTGTTCCTGTGGGGCGTGGTCCTCGTCTTCGCGATCGGGGGCGTGCTGCTGTTCGCCGAGCGTCGCCTCGAGGGCGGCGTCACCGCGTTCGCCGGTCAGGCGGCGGCCCTCCCCGGCACCGAGGCCGAGCGTCGCGCCTCCACCGCCGGCATGGAGCACACCGAGGTCTACCCACTGGTCCTGTTCGCGGTCGGGGGGATGATGCTCTTCCCCGCGGCCAACGACCTGCTCACGATGTTCGTGGCGCTCGAGGTCCTCTCCCTCCCGCTCTACCTGCTCTGCGGGCTGGCCCGGCGCCGGCGCCTCCTCAGCCAGGAGGCCGCGCTGAAGTACTTCCTGCTGGGCGCGTTCTCGTCGGGCTTCTTCCTCTACGGCATCGCCCTGGTCTACGGCTTCGCCGGTTCGATGGAGTTCGGGGCGATCAACGAGGCGGTCCGCAACGACGTCGGCAACAGCTCGCTCCTGCTGATCGGCATGGGCATGCTGGCCGTCGGCCTGTTCTTCAAGGTCGGAGCCGCGCCGTTCCAGGCCTGGACCCCCGACGTCTACCAGGGGGCCCCGACGTCGGTGACCGCGTTCATGGCGGCCGCCACCAAGGTCGCGGCCTTCGGCGCCATCCTCAGGCTGTTCTACGTCGCCTTCGGCGCCGACCGCTGGAGCTGGCAGCCGATGATGTGGATCGTCGCCATCCTGACCATGGTGGTCGGGTCGATCCTCGCCATCGCGCAGTCCGACATCAAGCGGCTGCTGGCGTACTCCTCGGTGGCGCACACCGGGTTCCTGCTGACCGGCGTACTCGGGGTGCAGAGCGCGACCGAGCTCACCGAGGGACAGCTCACCTCGCTCCAGGCGGTGCTCTTCTACCTCGTCACCTACGGCTTCGCCACGCTCGGCGCCTTCGCCGTGGTCACCCTGGTCCGCGACTCCGGCGGCGAGCAGACCCACCTCTCCCGCTGGGCCGGCCTGGGCAAGGAGGCCCCGCTGGTGGCCGGCGTCTTCGCCTTCTTCCTGCTCGCCATGGCGGGGATCCCGCTGACCTCGGGCTTCGTCGGCAAGTGGGCGGTCTTCGAGGTCGCCCTGTCGGCCGGCGCCTGGCCGGTGGTGATCGCGGCGGTGCTGATGAGCATCGTGGCGGCGTTCTTCTACGTCCGGGTGATCGTGCTGATGTACTTCTCCGAGCCGACCGGCGAGGCCCCCAGCGTCGCCAGCCCCTCGGTGCTCACCGCAGCGACCATCGCCGTGGGCGCCGCTGCGACCCTCGCGATCGGCCTGATGCCGGGGCCGGTCCTCGAGCTGGCCGGCAATGCGGGACAATTCCTCAGGTGAGCAGCCCCAGCGCGCTGGCTCTGCCGGTCACCGACAGCGCTCTCGCCGACCGTCTGCGGGAGCGGATGGACGTGGTCGAGGACGCCCTGTCCGGACATGTGCGCAGCCGTGCGGGGTTCGTCACCGAAGCGGCCCGTCACCTCATGGAGGCCGGCGGCAAGCGCTTTCGCCCGCTGCTGGTCCTGCTCGCGGCCGAGACCGGTGACCATCCCGCCTCCTCCGAGGTCGTCACCGCGGCGTGCGTCGTCGAGCTGACCCATCTCGCCTCGCTCTACCACGACGACGTGATGGACGAGGCCGCCCTGAGGCGCGGCGCCGAGTCCGCCAACGCGCGCTGGGACAACCACGTCGCGATCCTCACCGGAGACTTCCTGTTCTCGAAGTCCTCCGAGCTGACCGCCGAGCTGGGCCCCGACGCGGTCCGCATCCAGGCCCAGACGTTCACCAAGCTGGTCGAGGGCCAGATCCTGGAGACGGTGGCGCCCGGGCAGGACGAGGACCCCCTGGCCCACTACCTCGACGTGGTCGCCGGCAAGACCGGCTCGCTGATCGCCACCGCGGCGCGCTACGGCGCCCGCTTCGGGGGTGCGTCCCGCGAGGTGGAGGAGGCGCTGACGGCGTACGGCGAGATCGTGGGCTCGGCGTTCCAGCTCTCCGACGACATCCTCGACATCGCCTCCGACAGCGTCGACTCCGGCAAGACGCCCGGCACCGACCTGCGCGAAGGGGTCCCGACCCTCCCGGTGCTGATGGCGCAGCAGTCGACCGATCCCGACGACGCCCGGCTGCTGGAGCTGCTGTCCGGCGACCTCACCGACGACGACCGGCACGCCGAGGCGCTCGACCTGCTGCGCAAGCACCCCGCCATCGACGAGGCGAGGGCCTACGTCGTCGCCCGTGCCCAGGAGGCCAAGGGCCTGCTGGAGGCGGTTCCGCAGGGCCCGGTCCGCGAGGCACTCGAGGCGTTCGCCGACATCGTGGCCACCCGCTCCGCCTGACCGTTGAGTTGGGGATTCCCGCTCGTCGAGTTGGGGATTCCCGCTCCTTGAATCGAGGCTTCGCGTCACCCGGACGGTTCGATACCCCCGTCTCAACGGTCTGAAACCCCCTACTCGTCAACGCTGGCTGTCTATCCTCGCGGCGTGACTGTCACCTGGGACGACGACTGCGACGAGGTCATCGGTGGAGACGCGGCGGTCGGCTTCGCCTCGGTCACGCCGGCGAGGGGCGTGGTGATCATGCCCATGGCCCCCGCTGGGCCTCCGCGACCGTGACGCGGGAACCGTCACGATCACCACGTCTCTGGGACTCCCCAAGAAGCTGGTCCGACTGCGCGAGAACCCCTCGGTCGCCCTGGCGTACCACGCGCGCGAGCACGGCGAGAGCAGCTCCCCGCTGTACGTCGTCGCCCAGGGAAACCGCGACGGTCGACCCCCGACCGGATCGAGCCTGGCTGGAGTCGATCACCCCGCAGTGGGAGCGCTTCCTCGGCCCCCGGAAGACCGGCGTCCTCGGGCGCCTGATGGACATCTACTAGTGGCAGCGCGTCGCCATTCGCATCCAGGTGAGCCGGGTGTTGGCCTACGACGGGACGACAGGGCCTCTCGGGTGATCGGGCCCGCCCTCCCGGTCGACGAACCCGACACCCATTCTGCGCTGACCGGCGGGACCGGAGCACCCGTGGACACCGGCAAGGTCGCCGCCCACCTTGACCGGCTCCCGCACTCGCTGCTCGGCTGGGTCG
>NZ_DASSXS010000018.1:0-8631 GCF_035703625.1 Nocardioides sp.
CCCGCGCTGACCCGCCCGAAAGTTTCGGGCGGGTCAGCGGCATTTCCGGGGACCCTTGCCAGATCGGTTTACAAACCATATGGTTTTGTAAACCGATCACGCGCGAGCCGCGAGGGGCAGGACATGACCGACCAGATCGCACGCAGCCTGAACCACCAGAGCCTGGACACCACGGGCACGGTTCCTGCCGGATCCACCGAGCGGTGGCGGGACAAGAAGCGCTACCTGTGGCTGATCGGCCTGGTCGTGCCGTCCCTTGCGTTCATCGGCTACGGCCTGTGGGCGGCGACCGGCTTCGGCGGCTTCCTCTGGATCGGTCCGGTCGTGATCCTGGTGATCGTCCCGGCGATCGACCTGATGACCGGCCTCGACCGCTCCAACCCGCCCGACGACGTGATCGAGGCGCTCGAGCAGGACCGCTACTACCGCTGGATCACCTACCTCTTCCTGCCGATCCAGTACGTCGGCTTCGTGGGCGCGTTCTGGGTGCTCGCCAACGGTGATCCCCTGGGGCTCCAGGGCGACCTGACGACGCTCGACAAGATCGGGCTGGCCATCTCGATCGGCTGCATCGGCGGGATCGGCATCAACACCGCCCACGAGCTCGGTCACAAGAAGGAGAGCCACGAGCGGTGGCTGTCCAAGATCGCGCTGGCCCAGAGCTTCTACGGCCACTTCTACATCGAGCACAACCGCGGCCACCACGTCCGGGTGGCCACCCCCGAGGACCCCGCCAGCGCCCGGATGGGGGAGAACTTCTACCAGTTCTGGCCGCGCACGGTCTGGGGGTCGCTGAAGTCGGCCTGGCGGCTGGAGAAGCGTCGGATCGCCCGGCGCGGGAAGCACCCGTTCCGGATCGGCAACGACGTACTCAACGCATGGCTGATGTCGGCGGTGCTGTGGGGCGCCCTGATCGCCTGGCTGGGCGTGGGGATCACGCCGTACCTCCTGATCCAGGCCGTCGTCGGCTTCTCCCTGCTCGAGGTCGTCAACTACATGGAGCACTACGGCATGCTCCGGCAGAAGGTCGGGACCGGCGAGCGACAGCGCTACGAGCGGGTCGACCCCAGCCACAGCTGGAACTCCAACAACGTCGCCACCAACGTGCTGCTCTACCACCTGCAGCGGCACAGCGACCACCACGCCAATCCCACGCGTCGCTACCAGTCGTTGCGCGACTTCGAGGAGTCACCGGTGCTGCCGACCGGCTACGCCGGGATGATCGTGCTCGCCATCGTCCCCGCCGTGTGGCGCCGGGTGATGGACCCGCGGGTGGTCGCGCACTTCGACGGCGACCTGACCCGGGCCAACCTCAGCCCCCGCAAGCGCGAGCGGATCCTCGCCAAGTACGCCGACCCGCCCGAAACTTTCGGGCGGGTCAGCGAAGAACCGGGAAGTTGTGGGCGGGTCGGCGAGGAGGAGGTGCTGGCGGCGCGGTGCCCCGGGTGCGGCTACACCTACGACGTCGAGACCGGCGACGAGCACGAGGGCTTCGCCGCCGGCACCGCGTGGAAGGACATCCCCGACTCGTGGTGCTGCCCGGACTGCGGGGTGCGCGAGAAGGTGGACTTCGAGCCCGCCGAGCGCGTGGAGGCCTGATGCGGATCGTGGTGGACCGTGACCGCTGTGAGGGCCACGGCAAGGGCTGCGGCGATGGCCCACGAGTTCTTCGAGCTCGACGACGACGACGTGATGCACGTCCACGACGAAACACCGGACGAGGAGCACCGCGGCGAGCTGGCCGCGGCGACGGCGTCCTGTCCGGTGCTCGCCCTGTGCCTGGAAGGCTGAGCGGCCGACTCGCTCCCTAGACTGGCGGCATGCCGGCCGCCGTCTCCCTCCCGATGCGGCAGCGGATCGTGGCCGCGGCCGTCGAGCTGACCACGGCCGAGGGATGGGCGCACGTCACCATGTCCCGGCTGGCCGAGCGGGTCGGGGTCAGCAGGCAGACGGTCTACAACGAGATCGGGAGCAAGCCCGCACTGGCCGAGGCGATGATCCTCGCCGAGCTCGACCGCTTCCTCGCGTCCGTCGAGACCGCGTTCGACCGGCACCCCGACGACCTCCCCGGGGCGATCCGCGCCGCCGCGGGCGGAGTGCTCGAGCTCGCCCAGGACAACCGCCTGCTGCACGCGGTGGTCTCGGCCACCCACGGCGCGGACACCGAGCTGCTCCCGCTCCTCACCACCCATGCGGAGTCGCTGCTGACGGCCGCCAAGGTGGTCGTCGCCGAGCGCGTGGCACCGTACGACGTGGCGCTCGAACCCACCCGACTCGAGGCCGCCATCGACATGGTCGTCCGGGTCGTGCTGAGCCACGTGATGCAGCCGTCGGGACCGCCCGACGAGACCGCGACCGACATCGCCTGGATCGCGGCGCGCGTGCTGCGCTAGCCCGACCAGCCGGCCGTGGCGGCGCGGTTGTGGGCCAGCTCCACGGCCTCCCGGAACGCGGCGACGACGTAGTCGGGGACCTTCATCCCCTGGTCGCGCACCCACAGCAGCTCGCGCTCCACGCGCGAGATCTGGCGGGCGAACGCGCCGAGGTCCCGGTCGATTCCGAGCGTCCGCATCAGGTCGCCGAAGTCCGCCTTCTGGTGCTCGTTGTTGGCGCCGACCGGGGCGAAGGAGATCCTGCGCAGGGTGCGCACCACCCAGCGCTGCCATCCGGAGAGCTGCTCGGCGAGGCCGCGGGCCGACATCTTGTAGAAGGCGTAGTGGCCGGGTTCCTGACGCCGGATCGGGCCGACGATGGTGGTGGTGAGCGCGGTCTCGCCGAGGTCCTCGAGCCCGGTGTGCAGCAGGTTGTAGGCGAGCACCGCCGACCGCTCCGTCGACATGCCCGTCAGGTAGTAGAGCATCCGGACGACGTCCTGGATCGGTCCGAGGTGCGAGAGGGCGCCCAGGATCCTGATCTTGGCCGACACGTGGTCGAGCTCCGCGGCGGCGTTGTCGCGGCCGATGCGGACCTGCAGCTCGTCGAGGATCAGGCCGTGCCGGATCTCCTGGGGCCGCCACACCTCGGCGTAGAAGCGACGATCCACCTCCGGCGGGTCGGGCAGCATCGTCATCAGCTCGAGGACGTTGCGGTCGACCTCGAGCTCGACGCGCGCCATGTAGTCGAGGACGTGTCCGTAACGCCGGTCGAGCACGTCCGGCCGGCGCACCGTGTAGTCCACGCTCGCCAGGTCGATGGGCGGGTGCTCGGCTCCGAGCCGGTCCACGTGTTCGGCGAGCCGCAGCTCCGTGGATCGGGGCCTGCTCACGGTGGGCAGCCTACGCTCGGGCATGTGAGCAGTTCGGCACCTGCGGCGATCCGGATGGGTACGCCGACAGGCCGTGCGATCGTCGCGGCCGCGACGCTCGGCACCGGCATGACCCTCCTCGACACCACCGTGGTCAACGTCGCCCTGCGCACCATCGGCCGCGACCTGGGCGCCACCCTCTCCGAGCTGCAGTGGATCACCAACGGCTACCTCCTGTCCCTCGCCTCCCTGATCCTCTTCGGCGGCTGGCTGGGCGACCGGTTCGGCCGGCGGCGGATGTTCGTGCTCGGCACCCTGGCGTTCGCCGGCGCCTCACTGCTGTGCGGCCTCGCGCCCACCCCGGTGGTGCTGATCGCGGCACGGATCCTGCAGGGAGCCGGGGCGGCCCTGCTGACGCCCGGGAGCCTCGCCATGATGCAGGGGGCGTTCCGCCCGGCCGACCGACCCAGGGCGATCGGCACCTGGTCCGGGCTCGCCGCGATCGCCGCCGCGGTGGGTCCCTTCGTGGGCGGGATCCTGGTCGACTACGCCTCCTGGCGATGGATCTTCCTGATCAACCTGCCGATCGCGGCGATCACCATCTGGATCGCGGTGCGGTGGGTCCCCGAGAGCCAGGACCGCGCGGGCTGCGGTCGCGTCGACATCGCCGGGGCGGTGCTGGCCTCCCTCGCGCTGGCCGGGCTCACCTACGGCCTGATCCAGTGGGGTGACAGCCTCGCGCCGGTCGCCCTGGTGGTGGGCCTCTCGGCGTCGGCCGCCTTCGTCGTCGCCGAGTCGCGACACCCGGACCCGATGCTGCCGCTGGGCCTGTTCCGGAGTCGCACGTTCAGCTCGGCCAACGTGATGACCCTGCTGGTGTACGCCGCCCTCGGTGCCGTCACCTTCTTCGTCGTCCTGCAGCTGCAGACCGTCAGCGGCTACACCGCGCTCGCGGCCGGGGTCGCGCTGCTCCCCCTGACCATCTGCATGGTCCTCCTGGCCTCCCGCGGAGGAGCTCTCGGCGCCCGGATCGGGCCACGGCTCCCGATGACGCTGGGCCCGATCGTGATGGGGGCGGGCACCATGCTCTTGCGGGGAATCGGCGGCGAGGTGGACTACTGGCGCGACGTCCTGCCGGGGGTCACGGTCTTCGGTCTCGGGCTGGCGCTCATGGTCGCCCCGCTGACGGCGACCGTGCTCGCCGCGGCACCCGACCGGAACGCCGGCGTGGCCAGCGGCGTCAGCAATGCCGTCGCGCGGATCGGCTCGCTGCTCGCGGTTGCCGTGCTGCCGGTCGCCGCCGGGCTCTCCGGCGTCGACTACGCCGACCCGGTGGCCTTCGACGCCGGGTACCGCGCCGCGATGGTCGCCTGCGCCGGGATGCTGGTGGTCGGTGGGCTGGTCTCCTGGCTCACGATCCGCAACGACGTACTCGAGGCGGCTGCCTAGCGCCCGGTCTGGACCGGGGGTCCCCCTGCTGGTCCGGGACCCCCGCGGGTTGACGGATCCGCCTAACCTTGGCACGTGGGAGGGTCACAGGTGCTGCGCGTCCTCGCGGCCGGCATGGTGCTGGCCGCGATCTCTGCCTGCGGCCCCGACGACTCGAGCCCCGACTCCCCGCCGGCCACCGCGGCCGCCGAGGGTCCCGCGGAGACAGCAGGTGGGTCCGACCCCGGCGGCGGCGAGACCCAGGACGCCGCCCAACCCGCAGAACCGGAGCTCGCCGTCGAACCCCCGGGACCCATGAAGGACCCGGTGGAGGCGGCGGACGTCCTGATCTTCAACCAGGAGCCGCTGAGCGACTCGCTGATCAAGCGGATCGGCCGGCTCAAGGCCGTCTCCGCCATGGAGACCTTCGGTCTGGGCAACGTGGTGATCGAGAACCGGGCGCTCAACCTCGCGGCGGTCGACCCCGCGAGCTTCCGCCGGTTCGCGCCGACCAGCATCGCCCAGCTCCAGGAGGTGTGGGAACGGGTCGCCGGTGGCGAGCTGTCGATCACCCCGGCGCTGGGCAAGCGGTTCCAGGACAAGGAGGGTGAGATCGCCCTCGGCTCCGGCGAGGATGCCCCCGAGATCCACATCGGGGCCTACGTGCCGCAGACGCTCCGGATCGACGGGGTGGTCAACGAGAAGTGGGCCGAGGAGCTCGACATGGAGCTCGGCAACGCCGTGCTCCTGTCGACCGGCCAGGCGGCACCGGAGTCGATCCGCAAGCCGCTGCAGCGGATCATCGGCGACCAGGCCTCGATCCAGAACCTCGACGCCGCCTCCCGGTTCGGCCTCGACCCCAACGCCGCCTACACCGCGATCCCCACCGGTGGCACGGCCGCCGACGTGGTCGGCACCTTCAACTACACGGTGATCGGTGGTGGCCGGATCGCCCCGGACCCCGCCTGGGAGGCCACTCACATCGCGACCGAGGTGATGCCGATCATCGGCGCGATGACGTGCAACAAGGCGATCTTCCCGCAGCTGCGCGCCGCGCTCGACGAGGTGGTCAGCCGAGGGCTGGCCGACGAGCTGCACCCGGACGAGTACGCCGGCTGCTACTACCCGCGCTTCATCGCCGGCACCACCACCCTGTCCAACCACTCCTTCGGGCTGGCCATGGACTTCAACGTCCCGGGCAACCAGCGCGGGACCACCGGCGAGATGGACCGGACCGTGGTCTCGATCTTCAAGAAGTGGGGCTTCGCCTGGGGTGGCGACTGGAACTACACCGACCCCATGCACTTCGAGATGAGCTCGGTGGTCAACCCCGCGTAGGCCGAGACCTGCCGACTCCCGTAGTTTCGCGGACATGCGCGCCGTACAGGTCATCTCGCCCACCGGCCCCGAGGGTGTCCGGGTCGTCGACGTCGAGGAGCCGACACCCAGCCCCGACGAGGTCCTGGTCGAGGTGCACCGCGTGGGTGTCTCCTTCCCCGACCTGCTGCTCAGCAAGGGGGAGTACCAGCTCAAGCCGGAGCCGCCGTTCACGCTGGGCGTCGACTTCGCCGGAACCGTGGTCTCCGGCCCCGACGGCTACCAGGTCGGCGAGCGGGTCGCCGGCGTCCTGCCCTACGGCGGTGCGGCGGAGCTCGTGGCCGCCCCTCCGATGTCGGTCTTCTCGCTGCCCGAGCAGGTGTCCTTCGAGGCGGGCGCCGCGTTGCCGATGAACTACCTCACCGCCCAGTTCGCGCTCGTCGAGCGTGGCCAGGTCCGGGAGGGCGAGACCGTCCTCGTCCACGGCGCCGCGGGGGGCGTCGGTACCGCCACCATCCAGGTGGCCAAGGGCCTGGGCGCGCGCACCATCGCCGTGGTCAGCACGCAGGAGAAGGCCGACCTGGCCCGGCGTGCGGGCGCGGACGAGACGGTGCTGGTCGACGGTTTCAAGGACGCCGTCCTCGGGCTCACCGACGGCGAGGGCGTCGACATCGTCCTCGACGTCGTGGGGGGCGACGTCTTCACCGACTCGCTCCGGGCGCTGGCGCCGCAGGGCCGGCTGCTCGTCGTGGGCTTCGCCGGCGGCCAGGGCATCCCCGAGGTGCGCGTGAACCGGCTGCTCCTCAACAACGTCGACGTCCGCGGCGTGGGCTGGGGGGCCTACGCGATGGTGCGTCCCGGCTACATGCACGAGCAGTGGGACGCCCTGCTGCCGCTGCTCGAGGGTGGCGCGATCGAGCCGCCGATCGGGGCGACGTACGACCTCGAGGACTTCGGCCGCGCCCTGGCGGACATGGACGACCGGCGGACCCTCGGCAAGTCGGTGGTCCGGGTCCGCGACTGATCGGGCAAACGGCTTGCCCCGGCCCGGCCGGCGGTTAGGGTCGGGGCGTGACGATCCTCGATGACGCCCGCCCGGGCATGGACCCCGAGACCCGACCCCAGGACGACCTGTTCGGCCACGTCAACGGCCGCTGGCTGGAGGAAGCGGAGATCCCCTCCGACCGCTCCAGCTGGGGTGCGTTCGTGCAGCTCGCCGACGACGCGGAGAAGCACGTCCGCGAGATCATCGAGGGTCTGGCCGACCGGGTCGCCACGGGCGACGGCGGAGCCGACGAGGACGCCCGCAAGATCGGAGCCCTCTACGCCTCGTTCATGGACGAGACGCGGATCAACAAGCTCGGCCTGCGCCCCGTGCAGCCGCTGCTCGGCGCGGTCGACGCGCTGCGCGACGTCCGCGACCTGGCCGCCTTCCTCGGGGAGTTCGAGCGGATCGGCGGCTACGGCCTCTTCGGCGCCTACGTCAACACCGACGACCGCGACTCCGACCGCTACGTCCTCAACGTCTTCCAGGGCGGGCTGGGACTGCCCGACGAGTCCTACTACCGCGACGACAAGTTCGCCGAGATCCGCGACAAGTACGTCGCCTACCTCGAGAGGCTGCTGGGCCTGGCCGGTCACGACGACCCGGCCGGGGCGGCCGCGACCGTACTGGCGATCGACACCCGGTTGGCGGCGGGTCACTGGGAGCGGGCGGAGACCCGCGACGTCCAGAAGACCTACAACCTGGTCACGGCCGAGGAGCTCGAGCGGCTGTGCCCCTCCTTCGACTGGCACGCCTACGTCACCAACCTCGGCGGTCCCGACATCGACCCCGACGCCGTGATCGCGGAGACGCTCGTCCGCCAGCCGTCGTACCTCGAGCACCTCTCCTCGGTGCTCGACGAGGTGCCGATCGAGGACTGGCGCGAGTGGCTGCGCAGCCATGTGCTGCGCGCGGCGTCGCCGTACCTGTCCGATGAGTTCGTCGAGACCAACTTCGACTTCTACGGCCGCACCCTCAACGGCACGCCCGAGCTGCGGGCCCGGTGGAAGCGCGGTGTCGCGCTGGTGGAGGGCGCGATCGGTGAGGCCGTCGGCCGGGAGTACGTCGCCCGACACTTCCCGCCGACGTCGAAGGCCCAGATGGACGAGCTGGTGGCGAACCTGATCGAGGCCTACCGCCAGTCGATCACCGACCTCGACTGGATGGGCGAGGAGACCAAGCGTCGGGCGTTCGAGAAGCTGGACACCTTCCGTCCGAAGATCGGCTACCCCGAGAAGTTCCGCGACTACTCCGCGCTCCAGGTCAGCTCCGACGACCTGCTGGGCAACGTCGCCGCCGCCTCGGCGTTCGAGACCGACCGCCAGCTGCGCAAGATCGGCTCGCCGGTCGACCGCGACGAGTGGTTCATGCTGCCGCAGACGGTCAACGCCTACTACAACCCGGGGACCAACGAGATCTGCTTCCCGGCGGGCATCCTGCAGCGGCCGTTCTTCTCGCCCGACGCCCATCCGGCCGAGAACTACGGCGGGATCGGGGCGGTGATCGGCCACGAGATCGGCCACGGCTTCGACGACCAGGGCGCGCAGTACGACGGCGACGGCAACCTCAACGACTGGTGGAGCGCCGACGACAAGGC
>NZ_DASSXS010000274.1:0-46095 GCF_035703625.1 Nocardioides sp.
ACCCCGAGTCCGAGATCGCGCGGATCCGGTCCCCGATCGGGACCCCCGATCTCCCCGGGAAGGATCCCGCCGCCATCGCCCTGAGCGTCGCCGCCCAGCTGCTGCGCACCGTCAGCGTCGGCGTGGCCCCGTCATGACCACTCTCTACCGCGCCCGGGTCGTCGACACGCCCGAGGACCCGTTCACCGGCGGCGGGCTGCGCAGTGCCGAGGACGCCGGGCTGGCCGTGACCGACGGGCTGATCGTCGCCCGTGGGGACTTCGCGACGGTCCGCGCCGACCACCCGCAGGCCGACGTCGTGGACCTGCGCGGCGGCGTACTCCTGCCGGGGCTGGTCGACACCCACGTCCACTACCCCCAGGTCCGCGCCATCGGCGCGCTGGGCATGCCGCTGCTCGAGTGGCTCGAGCGGTGCGCGCTCCCCGAGGAGCTCCAGCTCGCCTCGGCCGTCTACGCGCGCGAGGTGGCCGCCGAGTTCGTCTTCGGGCTGGTCTCGGCCGGCACCACCACCTCACTGGTGTTCGGGTCCCACTTCTCGCACGCGGTCGACGCGCTCTTCGCCGAGGCCGCGCGGGTCGGGCTGCGCGTCACCTCCGGGCTGGTGGTCAGCGACCGCGGGCTCCCCGAGCCGTTGCTCACCACCCCCGAGCGTGCCTACGAGGAGGCGATCGCGCTGGCCGGCCGCTGGCACGGGGTCGGGCGGGCGAGGTACGCCGTCACCCCGCGCTTCTCCTACTCCACCGCCGACGAGATGCTCGACGCGTGTGCGTCGGTGACCAAGGACGTCGCCGGCACCTGGTTCACCACCCATGTCAACGAGAACACCGCCGAGGTCGCCGAGGTGGCCCGGCTGTTCGTGGGTGCGCTGCACTACGTCGACACCTACGACCGGCACGGCCTGGTCGGCGAGCGCTCCGTGCTCGCCCACAACGTGCACGCCACCGACCAGGAGCTGTCCGTGCTCGCGGGCCGGGGAGCGGCCGTCGCCCACTGCCCGACCAGCAATTCCGCGCTGGGCAGCGGACTGTTCCCGCTCCGGCGGCACGTCGAGCACGGCGTCCGGGTGGCGCTCGGCTCCGACGTCGGCGCCGGGACGGGGTTCTCCCTGCTCAAGGAGGGGCTGCAGGCCTACTTCATGCAGTCGCTGCTGGGTCCGGAGGGCCTCCCGCTCACCCCCAGCCACCTGCTCCACCTCGCGACCCGGGCCGGAGCGCTGGCCCTCGGGCTCGGCGACGAGGTCGGCGACCTGTCGGTCGGCAAGCAGTTCGACGCCATCTGGGTCCGCCCCCTCGACGACGATCCCCTCGACGTGGGCCTCCGCCACGCGGCCAGCGCCGAGGACGCGGTGGGCAAGATCTTCGCCCTCGGCGGCGACTCCGACCTCGCCGGAGTCTGGGTCGGCGGCGACCGCATCAAGCCTGACCCGCCCTCTCGTTGAGTTGGGGATTCGTGACCGTTGAGTGGGGGATTCCCGACAGGTGAGTTGGGGATTCGTGACCGCGTCTGCACACGAATCCCCTACTCGTGTGACCGGAATCCCCGACTCAACGGGTCAGGGGGCCGACTCGGCGTCCAGGAGGGCGGCGTAGGCGGGAAGGGTGAGGAAGGCGGGGAAGTCCTCGGCGAGGGCAGAGTCGACGAAGAGGTTCCGGGCGACGTCCCAGTGCCCGGCGGCGAACGCGTCGTCGCCCACCTCGGCGCGCAGGGCGTCGTACTCCTCCTCGACGATCCGCTCGACGAGCTCATGGGTGACCGTGTCGCCGGTGTCGAGCGTCGCGCCGTTGTAGATCCACTGCCAGACCTGCGAGCGTGAGATCTCGGCGGTGGCGGCGTCCTCCATCAGGTTGTCGATCGCGGCCGCACCGTTGCCGGCGAGCCACGCCTGGAGGTACTGGATCCCGATCCGCACGTTTCCGCGCAGACCCTTTTCGGTCCGGTCTCCGGGTGTCCGGTCGACCGCCAGCAGGTCGGCTGCGGTCACGTCGACGTCCTCGCGGCGTACGTCGACCTGGTTGGCCCGATCGCCGAGCACCCGGTCGAAGATCTCCTCGCACACCGGCACCAGGTCCGGGTGCGCGACCCAGGATCCGTCGAAGCCGGCCTCGGCCTCACGGAGCTTGTCCTCCCGCACCTTCGCGAACGCGCGCTCGTTGACCTCGGGGTCGCGACGGCTCGGGATGAACGCCGCCATCCCGCCGATGGCGAAAGCCCCGCGCCGGTGGCAGGAACGCACCAGCAGGTCGCTGTAGGCCTTCATCATCGGCGCGTTCATGGTGACCGCGTTGCGGTCGGGGAGGGTGAAGGCCGGACCGGCGTCGCGAAAGTTCTTGATGATGCTGAACAGGTAGTCCCACCGGCCCGCGTTGAGGCCCGCCATGTGGTCGCGCAGCTCGAAGAGGATCTCGTCCATCTCGAACGCCGCCGTGATCGTCTCGATCAGCACCGTCGCCCGGATCGTGCCGTGCGGTACCTCCAGCGCAGCCTGGGCGTGGGTGAAGACGTCGTTCCACAGCCGAGCCTCGAGGTGCGACTCCATCTTGGGCAGGTAGAAGTAGGGGCCGGAGCCGCGGGCGAGCAGCTCGGTCGCGTTGTGGAAGAAGTAGAGCCCGAAGTCGACCAGGCCGGCCGCGACCGGGGACCCGTCGACGGTGAGGTGGGCCTCGTCGAGGTGCCAGCCGCGCGGGCGGGGCACGATCACCGGGACCCGGTCGAGGTCCGCGATCGCGTACTCCTTCCCCTCCGGCGAGGTGAACGCCAGCTCACGGCGTACGGCGTCGCGTAGGTTGACCTGGCCGCCGACGACGTTGTCCCAGTGCGGCGTGTTGGCGTCCTCGAGGTCGGCCAGCCACACCTTCGCGCCCGAGTTGAGGGCGTTGATCGACATCTTCCGGGTGGTGGGGCCGGTGATCTCGACCCGCCGGTCCTGCAGGTCGGCCGGCACGGGCGCCACCGTCCAGTCGCCGGATCGGACGTCGGCGGTGTCGGGGAGGAAGTCGAGGGTGCCGGACTGTGCGATCGCCTGCCGCCGCTCGGCCCGTCGCGCGAGCAGCTCGTCGCGGCGCGTGCCGAACCGTCGATGGAGGTCGGCGACGAGCTCCAGTGCCTCGGCGGTCAGGATCTCCCCGGAGCGGTCGACCGGCGGGCCATGGACCTCGATGTCAGCCATGGCGTCACGGTATCGCCGGAAACCGGATGGCCGCCCGCGACGACGGTGGCTAGCGTGGCCGCCATGTTCACCGACTCCGGCGCGGCACGACTGGCCTACGACGTCGCGGGCCCGGACCGGCCCGTCCACGACCTGCTCCTGCTGCACGCCGGCGTCACCGACCGGCGCAGCTGGCAGCCACTGGTGGACTCGCTCGCCGACCGCCACCGCTGCGTTCGCTACGACGCGCGCGGCTACGGCGAGACGACCTACGAGCCCGAGGTCGGGTGGTCGCCGGTCGAGGACGCCGTCGCGGTCCTCGACGCGGCCGGCGTCGACTCGGCGGTGGTGGTGGCCGGATCGATGGGTGGCGCCGTCGCCCTGGACCTGGCCCTCGCCCACCCCGACCGGGTGCGGGCCCTGGTGCTGATCGGGTCGGCGGTGCGGGGTGCGCCGTACCCGGAGGTCGCCGATCCCGCCACCGCCGACCTGGTGGCCCGGGCGGAGGCCGCGGAGGAGGCCGAGGACTGGGACGAGGTGAACCGTCTCGAGGCCCGGATCTGGCTCGACGGCCCGACGGCCGACGACGGCCGGGTCGACGGTGCGGTCCGCGACCTGTTCCTGGAGATGAACGGCCAAGCCCTCCGGGCCACGGACCCGGGCGACCGCGCGCCGGCCGACGACACCTGGCCGCGACTCGGCGACATCCGGGTGCCGGTGCTCGTCATGGTCGGCAGGCTGGACCTGGAGGACATCCAGGCCGTTGCCGCGGCCCTGGCCGAGGCCCTCGTAGACGCCCGCCTGGTGTGGCTCGACGGAGTGGCCCACCTCCCGCAGCACGAGGGCGATCCGACCACGCTGCGCGAGATCGCCGGCTTCGTCGACGGCCTGCCGGTCGGCTAGCGCCGGCGCGCCGGCACGCCGTACGTCGTCGTGCGCTCGCGGACCGGGCGACCCGCTCCGGCGGCGATCTCGGTGAGCTCGGCGACCGTCCGCGCCGACCCGTGCTCGGAGCCGGCCATCCGGGAGATGGTCTCCTCCATGAGCGTGCCGCCGAGGTCGTTGGCGCCGGCGCGGAGCATGGCCTGCGTGCCCTCGGTGCCGAGCTTGACCCAGCTGGTCTGGATGTTGTCGATCCGGCCGTGCAGCAGGATCCGGGCCATCGCGTGCACGGCCAGGTTGTCGCGCAGGCCGGGCCCGGGCCGGGCGACGCCGGCGAGGTAGATGGGCGAGGAGTGGTGCACGAAGGGCAGCGGCACGAACTCCGTGAAGCCGCCGGTGTCGTCCTGGATCCGGCGCAGCACGCGCAGGTGCTGCACCCAGTGCCGCGGGTTGTCGACGTGGCCGTACATCATCGTGGAGCTCGACCGCAGGCCCACGCGGTGGGCGGTGCTGACCACGTCGATCCACGTCCGGGTCGGCAGCTTGCCCTTGGTCAGCACCCAGCGGACGTCGTCGTCGAGGATCTCGGCGGCGGTGCCGGGGATGGTGTCGAGTCCGGACTCGCGGGCCTTGATCAGGAAGTCCTCGACCGACAGCCCCGTGCGCGAGGCGCCGTTGACGATCTCCATCGGGGAGAACGCGTGGACGTGCATGCCGGGGACGCGGCGCTTCACGGCGGCCGCCAGGTCGAAGTAGGCGGTCCCGGGCAGCTCCGGATCGATGCCCCCCTGCATGCACACCTCGGTCGCCCCGAGCTCCCAGGCCTCCTGGGCCCGGTCGGCCACCTGCTCCAGGGACAGTGAGAACGCGTCGGCGTCGGTGCGCCGCTGGGCGAACGCGCAGAAGCGGCAGCCGACGTAGCAGACGTTGGTGAAGTTGATGTTGCGGTTGACGACGTAGGTGACGTCGTCGCCGACCGTGTCGCGGCGCAGGTCGTCGGCGAGCCGGCACACCTGCTCGAGCAGCTCCCCGTCGGCGGTCATCAGCGTGAGCGCCTGCTCGTCGGTGAGCGCTCCCGGGTCCCGCTCGGCGGCGCGCAAGGCGGATAGTCCCTCACGAACCGGTTGCGAAATCGGCCGTTCGGCAGCCGGTTCGTGAGGGACTATCTCCTCCCGCAGCGCGTCCCAGTCGCCGTAGACGGCGTCGAAGTCGCTGCGGCGGTCCTCGCTGCGGCCGTCGGTGTCGACGGCGGTGTGGAGGTCGGTGCGGCCGTGACCGTCGCCGGCGCGGTCGAAGCCGCCGTCCGGCTCCTGCCAGGGCAGGCCGGCAGGGCGTACGTCGGCCCGGGCGAGACCGTCGTCACCGGCCAGTGCAGCCACGTGGCCGGAGACCCGCGGGTCCAGCCACGGCTCGCCCGCGACGACGTACTCGGGATGGACGGTCAGCCGCGCCCGCAGCTCGAAGCCGCACTCCGAGGTGATCGCCCGCAGCCGGTCGAGCGACGGCCAGGGCCGCTCGGGGTTGACGTGGTCCGGGGTGAGCGGGGAGACGCCACCCCAGTCGTCGACCCCGGCGTCCAGCAGGGACCGGCACTCGGCCAGGTCGACGAGGTTGGGCGGCGCCTGCACCCGCATCCGGGGCCCGAGCACGAGCCGGGTGACCGCGATGGCGGCCCGGAACTCCTCGAGCCCGAGGTCGTCGGTGTGCCGCATCGCCGTCTCCGGCTTGGCCCGGAAGTTCTGGACGATGACCTCCTGCAGCGCCCCGAACCGCCGCGCCGACGCCCGCAGCGCGAAGATCGTCTCGGCGCGCTCGGCCAGGGTCTCGCCGATGCCGACCAGCAGCCCGGTGGTGAACGGCACGGAGAGCCGGCCCGCGTCCTCGAGCACCCGCAGCCGGACCTCGGGGTCCTTGTCCGGCGAGCCGAAGTGGGCCTGGCCCTTCTCCTCGAAGAGTCGCCGCGAGGTGGTCTCCAGCATCATCCCCATCGACGGCGCCACCGGCTTGAGGCGGTTCAGCTCCTCCCACGACATGACGCCGGGGTTGAGGTGGGGCAGCAGGCCGGTCTCCTCCAGGACCCGGATCGCCATCGCGCGGACGTAGGCCAGGGTCGAGTCGTAGCCCTGCTCGTCCAGCCAGGCCCGGGCCTCCGGCCAGCGGTCCTCCGGCCGGTCGCCGAGGGTGAACAGCGCCTCCAGGCAGCCCAGGTCGGCGCCCCGGCGGGCGATGTCGAGGATCTCGTCCGGCGAGAGGTACGGCGCACTCTGCTGACCGTGGGCGCCCCGGGCGAGGTGCCCCGGCGTGGTGACGAACGTGCAGTAGTGGCACCGGTCCCGGCAGAGCCGCGTCACCGGGATGAACACCTTGGGGGAGTAGGTGACGATCCCGGGGCGCCCGGCGGCGCGGAGGCCGGCGTCGCGGACCCGGGCCGCGGCCGCGCAGAGCCGGTCGAGCTGCTCGCCTCGCGCGCCCAGCAGGGCGGTGGCCTCGGTCGGGTCGAGGGCGGCGCCGCGCTCGGCCCGGGCCAGTGCGCGGCGCACCTGCTGGGGAGTCGGCGGCCCATCCACACCGACAGGCTACGGCCCGGGCGGGGCCCGGTCCGTCAGGTGGTCACCGGCACCTGGATGGCCTCGCGTACCTGCTCACACAGGGCGGCGTACGCCGGGTCCCGGCGCGCGTCCTGCACCGGCAGCGTGGCGGGTTCGTCGAGCACGATCCGGCCCGGCCGGGGGCTCATCACGAGGACCCGCGAGCCGAGGAAGACGGCCTCGTCGACGCTGTGCGTGATGAACAGGATGGTCCGGCCGGTGGCCCGCCAGATCTCCAGCAGCTCCTCCTGGAGCCGCTCGCGGGTCAGGGCATCCAGCGCGCCGAAGGGCTCGTCCATGAGCACCAGGTCGGGCTCGTTGGCCAGGACCCGCGCGATCTGGCAGCGCTGCTGCATGCCGCCCGAGAGCTCGTAGGGCCGGTGGTCGGCGAAGTCGGCCAGGCCGACCAGGCGCAGGAACTCGTCGGCGACCGCCCGGCGCTCCCGGGCCGGCACGCCGCGCAGGCGGGGACCCAGCTCGACGTTGCGGCGGACCGAGAGCCACGGGAACAGCGTGGGTTGCTGGAAGACGATGCCCCGGTCCTCGCCGGGTCCGCGGACCGCGCGCCCCTCGACCGAGACGGTGCCCTCGCTGGGCGGCATGAAGCCGGCCAGCAGCCGGAGCAGCGTGGTCTTGCCGCAGCCGGACGGTCCGGCCAGGGTCACGAACTCGCCGGGCTCGATGGTCAGGTCGACGCGGTCCAGCGCCGGGACGGCGGCACCACCCACGGTGAAGTGGTGACGCACGCCCCGGAACTCGACGCGTCGCGCGTGCCGGTCAGCCATCGGCGGCGGCCCGGGCCGGGCCGGGGTCGACGTGGGCGGCGTAGTCGGACTGCGTGCCGACCGCCTCGATCTCGCCCTGGTCGAGCAGGAAGCCCGCGGTCGTGAACAGGTCCTCGGTCAGCTGGCCGCCGAGGTAGTCGGGGCCGGCCTGCTCCTCGGCGGTGAGGAAGGTGAGGCCGCCGAACTGCTTCTCGGCGTCGGCAGGGTCGATGCCGAGCACGACGGCGACGGACTCGGCCGCGGCTGCCGGATCGTCCTTGATCATCCGGACCGCGTAGTCCTGCGCCTTGGTCCACTGGGTCATGAACTCGGGGTTGTCGGCGGCGAACTCCTGGCTGGCGGTGCCGACGTCGAACGTCGGGCGCCCGGCCTCGGCAGTGTCGGCGCTGGAGAGGATCCGCTCGCCGCCGTCCTCGAGGAGCTGGCTCTGGACCGGGTCCCAGACCCAGGCGGCGTCGATCTGGTCGCCCTGCCAGGCGCCGGGCATCTTCTCGGGCTCGAGGTTGATCACCTCGACGTCCTGCGTGGCGTCCAGGCCGGCGTCGGCGAGGGCCTGGAGCAGGGAGTAGTGGGCGGTGGAGCTGAACGGGACGGCGACGGTCTTGCCCTTCAGCCCGGAGATGTCGGTGATGGTGGGGTCCTTGACGACCAGGGACTCGGCGTCGCCGATCACGTCGTGGATCCAGACGACCGAGAGGTCGACGTCCTGCACGACCGGCTCGGAGGAGGCGATGGTGGCCGGCGCCGAGCCCATCAACCCGAGGTCCACCTCGTCCGATCCGTAGTACTTCACGACGTCGCCACCGGAGGAGGCCTGCACCCAGCTGATGTCGGCGTTGGGCATGCACGCCTCCAGCAGGCCGAGGTCCTTGACGACCGCGTCGCCGTTGGGGACCGCCTGCCAGGCGATCCGGGCCTCGGCGGTCACCGACTCGTCGGCCCGCCACGGGCAGTCGGTGTCGGGGGCCGCCGCGGTGCTGCTGCGGCCGGTCTCGACGCAGCCGGTGAGGGACAGGGACAGGGCCGCGGCCGCGAGCGCGGCGGCGGTGCTGGTCGGTCGGGACTTCACGGGGGTGTTCTCCAATCGGGCGCCGGACGGCGCTGTCATGCCTTGCCCCGCCAGGGGACGAGGACCTTTTCGAGGGACTTGAGGCCGAGGTCGAGGAGGATCGCGGCGAGGCCGATGACGACGATGCAGGCGATGACGAGTGCGCTCTGGAGCTGCTCGCCGGCCAGATAGGCCAGGCCGCCGATGCCGGGGATGCCGTTGGCGATCTCCGCGGCGACCACCGTGGTCCAGGCGAAGCCGGTGGCCACCCGGATGCCGGTGAGGATCTCGGGCAGGGTGGCGGGCAGGACGACCGCGGTCAGGGTCTGCCGCCGCGACGCGCCCAGCGAGAGGACGGCGTTGACCTGGTCCTCGCGCACTCCGCGGACGCCGCTGATCGTCGACATGGCGATCGGCGGGAACGCGGCCAGGAACAACAGCCAGATCTTGGAGGTGTCGCCGATGCCGAACCACACGATGAGCAGGCCGATGTAGGCGAGAGGGGGCAGCGAGCGCAGGAAGCTGAGGTAGGGCTCGAGCAGGGTGCCGAGCCAGGTGGTGCCCATGAGCAGGCCCAGCGGGATGCCGACGGCGACCGCCGCGCCCACGCCGATGGCGATCCGCTGGAGGCTCGCGACCAGGTGCTCCCACAGGTAGTAGTTCTGCTCACCGCGCACGATGCGGTCCGATCCGGGGGCGATCGGGTGGTCGCTGTTGGCGCGCACGAACGCGTCCCACACCGCGCCGGGGGACGGCAGGTACAGCGGTCGCACCAGCCCGGCCCGGGTGACCAGCCACCAGACCACGAGCAGCGCGGCCACGGAGGCGAGGTGCAGGCCGAGGCGGCGCACGCGCTGGGGGCCCAAAGGGCCGGCGCGGCGCGGCGAAGGGGCCGGCTCCTGGTCTGACCGGATGCGGTCGGACTGGGGCCGCGCAGGGGCGGTGGTCTGTGTCATGGACGGACACCTCCGGTCCGGTCGCGGTCAGGGTCTGCACCCCGGAGGTGCCCCACCATGTAAACATAGTGAAGTAGTCGACTTTAAACCGGGGGTCGACATCCTGGCGCGCCGTTACGACGAACGCCCTTCCTCACCGGGAGGAAGGGCGTTCGTTGTGCGGCTGCGGGTCAGGCGTTGACCCGCTCGTGCTCCGGCTCGGGATCCGGGTCGGCGGACGGCGACGACCGGTCGAGCCGGCTCGGCCACCAGATCTTGCCGCCGAGGTCGAGGTTGAGCGCGGTGACCAGGACCGAGCGAACGATCAACGTGTCCAGCAGCACCCCGAGCGCGACCGCCACCCCGAGCTCGGCCAGGAAGACCAGGGGGATGGAGCCGAGCACCAGGAACGTCGCCGCGAGGACCAGCCCGGCCGAGGTGATCACGCCACCGGTCGACCTCAGGGCGATGAGCGACCCCTCGCGGGTGCCATGGTCCATCGTCTCCTCGCGCACCCGGGTCATCAGGAAGATGTTGTAGTCGATGCCGAGGGCGACCAGGAACACGAAGGCGAACAGAGGGAATCCGGGATCGGAGCCCGCGAACCCGAAGACGTACTCGAACAGCAGCGCCGAGATGCCCAGCGCAGCCCCGAAGGAGAGCACGACGGTGCCCATCAGCAGGAGCGGCGCCACCAGCGCCCGGAGCAGTCCGACCAGGATCAGGAACACGACGAGCAGGACGAGTGGGATGATCAGCTTGCTGTCCCGGTCGGAGGCGAGCTTGGTGTCGAGGTAGAACGCCGACCCGCCACCGACCAGCGCGTCGGCACCCTCCACGCCGTGCGCGGCGTCGCGAGACGACTCGACGATGTCGAACGCCGCGGTGGAGGAGATGTCCTCGGTGATGGGCGCTTCGAAGTAGCTGCGCTCGTCGCTCACCGGCCGGGGCTCGGTGAACCGGCCGAGTCCGTCGACGTCGGAGAGCGCGGCCTGCACGGTCTTGATCTCGCCGGTGTCGGTCACCACCTGCACGGTGTTGGAGTTGTCGGCCAGGTCGTGGGCCTCGAGCGCCTTCTGGCCCTTGATGGAGTCGAACTCCTTGGTGTAGGTGTCCTCCGTCGAGAGCCCGGAGGCGTCGAGCTTGAACAGGCCGAGGCAGGCCAGCAGCAGCAGGCCGGTGGTGACGATCCAGACCTGGCGTGGGCGCGGCTTGATCGCGTTTCCGACCCTCGCCCAGATGCCGCTGTTGGTCGGCTCCCGGCTGCCGAAGTCGGGCCGGCTGTGCACCTTGAACCACCGCTCGATCGCCACCTGGAGCAGGACGAGCACGCCGATGAAGGCCGAGAAGACACCGAGACCCGTCAGCATCCCGCCGAGGACTCCGGGCCCCCCGTCCACGCGGGTGAGCACGGTTCCGAGGGCGACGGCAGCGATGCCGCCGGCGACCTGGCCCGCACCGGTCTTCACCCAGGTGCGGCGGCCCTCACGGCGGGGACCGAAGACCCACCGGCCGCAGACCACCAGCAGGGCTGGCAGCAGCGTCACCATCACCAGGAGGGTGACCCCGATGCCGACGGCGTTGACCGGCCCCAGGCCCGCCGTGGAGTTGAGCTCGGCGAAGGACAGGCAGAGCATGCCGACGGCGACGGTCGCGGCGCTCGCCACGATCGCGGGGGCGGCGCGGTGCAGGGCGAACGCCATGGCCTCGTGCCGGTCCTCGTGGCGGCGGAGCTCCTCGCGGTAGCGGGCCACGAGCAGGAGTGCGTAGTCGGTGCCGGCGCCGATCACCAGGATGCCGAGGATCGACTGGCTCTGGCCGTTGACGGTGAGGTCGGCGTACCTGGCCAGCAGGTAGACCACGCCCGTCGAGATGACGTAGGCGACGATCACGCTGAAGATCGGGAGGATCCAGAGGTAGGCACTGCGGTAGGTGATCAGCAGCAGCACGATCACCACCCCGAGGGTGATCAGGATCAGGTTGGTGTCGATGCCCTCGAACGCCTCCGCGGAGTCGGCCGCCTGCCCGCCGAATCCGGCCAGGTGGACCTCGACGCCCTCGATCTGCGCGATGTCGCGGATCTCGTCGGCAGCGGGCGGGATGTCGTTCCAGCCGTTGCTGCCGAAGTTGAAGGTCAGGTAGAGGTAGGCCACCTCGCCGTCGTCGGACACCAGCTGCGGCACGGGCTGGCCCTGCGCCGTCAGCGCCTTGGCGGCGTTGGGGGAGAGCACGCCGGCCTCGGTGACCCCGTCGATCTCGCCGATCTCCTCGGCCTGCTCGTCCATGGCCGCGAAGTCGGCCTGGGTCAACCCGGAGGAGCGGTCGTAGACCACGAGCGTGGGAATGTCGTTGGGGTTGACCGTGGAGGAGAGCTCCTCGAGCACCTTGGTCGACTCGGCCGAGGCGGGCAGCCAGCTGGAGGCCTCGTTCTCCTGGACGGACGTGAGCTGGGAGGAGAAGTAGCCCATCCCGACCGCGACCAGCAGGGAGAACGCGACGACGAACCACTTGGTGACGGGGCCGGTCAGCTTGCCGGCGATCTGACGATGCATGGGAAGAACTCCATCACGAGGCGGGGACAGTCGGCATCAGGGTTTCCACCCATCTGACCGGTGCCTACCCCGAAATTAATCGCCGGCGCCCGCCGCCGCTGGAGTTCGCCCAGGTTAGGTGTACAAGCGGTCCAGCACGTCGGCGTACTTCGTGTTCACCACGCGTCGCTTCAGCTTCAGGGTCGGGGTGAGCTCCTCGGACTCGGCGGTCCACTCGACCGGCAGCAGCTCGAACGCCTTGATCTGCTCGGGCCGCGAGAGCCGTTCGTTGGCCTTGTCGACGGCGTCCTGGGCCATGGCCCGGATCTCGGGCTTCGCGGCCAGGTCGGCGAGGTCGGTGAAGCCGACGCCGATCTTCTCGGCCACCACCGGGGCGATCTCGCCGTCGAGGGTGAGTACGGCGACGACGTACGGCCGGTTGTCGCCGACGGCCATCGCGTGGCCGATGATCGGGGACTCCTTGAGGTAGTTCTCGATGTTCGACGGCGCGACGTTCTTGCCGCTGGAGGTGATGATCAGCTCCTTCTTGCGGTCCACCACCGCGATGAAGCCGTCCTCGTCCACCGTCCCGATGTCGCCGCTGTGCACCCAACCGTCCTCGTCGATGAGCGCGCGGGTGGCGTCGTCCTGCTTGTAGTAGCCGGGGGTGTTGACCGGTCCCCGGATCAGGATCTCGCCGTCGTCGGCGAGGGTGACCTCCATGCCCGGCGTGGCCCGCCCGACCGTGCCGAGCTTGAAGCCGTCGGGGCCGCACGCGGTCACCGCGCCACAGGTCTCGGTCATCCCGTAGACGTCGTACACCTTCAGGCCCAGGCCGGCCATGAACTTCGCGACCTCCAGCGGCATCGGCGCCGCGGCGGAGGCGGCCCAGGTCACCTGGTCGAGACCCAGCAGCAGCTTGAGGAAGCCGAGGATCGCCTCGTCGGCCTTGCGGTAGGCCTCCTCGATCTCCGGGGTCATGGTGCCGCCGGTCTCCTGGGCCTGCACCCAGGCGAGGCCGGCGGCCATGGAGTCGTGGACCAGCTTGACGTTGTCGGGGTTGTCGTCGGCGGCGAGCCTGGCCGACAGGCCGGTCTTGATCTTCTCCCACACTCGGGGGACCCCGAAGAACGCAGTCGGGTGCACCTCGCCCAGGGCGCCGAGGAGCTCGGCGGGGTCACCGATGGCGTGGATGTGGCTGCCCTGGAGCTGCGGGATGTAGATGCCGAGCGTGCGCTCGGCGATGTGGGCGAACGGCAGGTAGCTGATCGCGCGCTGCGGGCCCTCGAGCCCGGCCGCGGCGATCGTGCTGACCCCCTCGTAGAGCACGTTGTGGTGGGTGAGCACCACGCCCTTGGGGTTCCCGGTGGTGCCCGACGTGTAGAGGATCGTCGCCGGCGACTCCGGGTTCAGTGCCCGGGGCCGTGCCGCGACCTCGTCGTCGTGGTCCCGGCGGTAGGTCGCCCCGCTGGCCAGCAGGTCGTCCCAGGTGGTGAAGAGGTCCCCCTCGGGAGCGTCCCCGGCGTTGATCACCACCACCTTGCGCAGGCTGGCCGACTCCTCGATCGCCTTCTGCCAGCGGGACAGGTGGTCGGCGTTCTCGAGGAACGCGACGGTGGGCTCGGCGTGGCCCGCGACGTAGGCGACCTGCTCGTTGGACAGCGTGTTGTAGATCGACATCGGCGTGGCCGCCGCGTGCACGGCGCCGATGTCGGCGAGGACGTGCTCGATCCGGTTGGTGGCCATGATCGCGATCGTGTCGCCGGGCTGCACACCGAGCTCGACGAGCCCCGCTGCGACGTCCATCGCCCGGTCCCTGGTCTCCGTCCAGGTGAGGGTGCGCCAGGACTCGCCCTCTGCGACCGCGTGCTTGTCGGAGTACGCCGGCTCGCCGGCGTACCTCTCCACCGTCCCGGCGAGGGCGTCGACCAGGGTCTGCCCGGCGATCTGCTGCTCGATCTCGGCGCGCTTGGCGAGTACGTCGGTGGTCATCGGTCGCTCCTCCGCTGGCGGGTGTCACCGCGATCTTGGTGGAACTGGCCGCATTCGGCTAGGTGGTGGGGGTCGTCGGTTTCCCCCGCGGGCCGGGGAAACCTGCACATCTCAGCCGTTGCAACGCCCGAGAAGTGCAGGGATCCGCTGAGGAGTGAGGCGGATGTGGCCGGTGTGCTCAGAACCCGAGCATCCGCCCGATGATCTCCTTCTGGACCTCGGTGGTGCCGCCGTAGATCGTCTGGATCCGACTGTCGACGAAGGCCCGGGCGACGGGATACTCCATCATGTAGCCGTAGCCACCGAAGAGCTGGACGGCCTGGTCCACGGTCTTCTTCTGCAGCTCGGTCGTCCACCACTTGGCCATCGAGGCGAGCGCCGTGTCGACCTCCCCGGCGTTCAGCTTCAACACGCAGTCGTTGACGAACACCCGGGCGATGTGGACCTCGGTGGCCATCTCGGCCAGCAGGAACCGGTTGTGCTGGAACTTGCCGATCGGCCGCCCGAAGGCCTCGCGCTCCTTCGCGTAGTCGAGGCAGAGCTGGAGGACGTGCTCGCAGGCGGCCACGGCGATGGCGGCGATCGAGACCCGCTCCTGGGGCAGGTTGTTCATCAGCGAGATGAAGCCGGATCCCTCCTCGCCGAGCAGGTTCGACTTCGGCACCTGCACGTTGTCGAAGAAGAGCTCGGCGGTGTCCTGCGCCTTGAGGCCGACCTTCTCCAGGTTGCGCCCTCGCTCGAAGCCCTCCATGCCACGCTCGACCACCAGCAGGCTGATGCCCTGGTGGCCGGCCTCGGGGTTGGTCCGCGCGACCACGATGACCAGGTCGGACATGATGCCGTTGCTGATGAACGTCTTGGACCCGTTCAGCACGTAGTGGTCGCCCTTGTCGACCGCGCTGGTCCGGATCCCCTGCAGGTCGCTGCCGGCGCCGGGCTCGGTCATGGCGATCGCCGAGATCAGCTCGCCGCTGACCACGCCGGGCAGCCAGCGACGCTTCTGCTCGTCGGTGCCCAGCGAGCTGAGGTAGGGGACGATCACGTCGGTGTGCACGGGGAAGCCGAGCCCGCTCGCGCCGACCCGGCTGATCTCCTCCGCGACCACCATGTTGTAGCGGAAGTCCTTCACCCCGGCGCCGCCGTACTCCTCGTCGACGTCGAAGCAGAGCAGGCCCTGCGCCCCGGCCCTGGTCCACACCTCGCGGCTGACCTGGCCGTCCTTCTCCCACTGGTCGTGGTGGGGGACCACCTCGCGCTCCAGGAACTCCCGGACCGTTGCGCGGAAGTCCTCGTGCTCCTGGGTGTAGATCGACGGCTTCGCCGGCATCAGGAGACCCATTCCTTGACCTGCGCGATGGTCGCCGCAGGGTCCTCGGTGGCGGGCGTGAGCTGCAGGTTGGTGACCCCGGCCTCCTGGAAGGCCGCGATCCGCTCCTTGACGTAGGACTCGGGGCCGACCAGATTGCCGGCCTCGAGCCACTCCAGCGGCACCTTCGCCTCGGCGTCACGCTTGTGGCCGTCGAGGTAGAGGTCCTGGATCTCCTTGGCCTCCTTCTCGAAGCCGTACTGGCAGGCCAGGTCGTTGTAGAAGTTCTTGCCCCGGGCGCCCATGCCGCCGACATAGAGGGCGTACGTCGGCCGGGCGAAGTCGAGCAGCGCCTTGGTCTCGGGTCCCTCGCCGATCGCGACCATGCCGCCCGCGGAGACCTCGAGGGGACCGAGCCCCTCCTGCCGCTTCGCGGTCCCCTTGGCGAGGGCATCGCCCCAGACCTGGTCGGCCTTCTCGGGGACGAAGAGGAACGGCAGCCAGCCGTCGGCGTACTCCGCCGCCCCTTCGACCGACTTGGGTCCGAGTGCGGCGATGAACAGCGGTACGGCAGACCGCTCCGGCTTGTTGAGCAGCTTCAGGGGCTTGCCGAGGCCGAGGCCCTGGTCGGCGGGAAGGGGGAGCTTGTAGAGCCCGTCGCTGGTCAGCGCCTCGCGGCGCATGCCGCGGCGCAGGATGTCGACGATCTCCCGGGTGCGGGTCACCGGCTTGTCGTAGGGGACGCCGTGGAAGCCCTCGATCACCTGCGGCCCGGAGGCGCCGAGGCCGATCACGGCCCGGCCGCCGGAGACGTTGTCGAGCCCGGCGGCGGTCTGCAGCAGCGCGCCGGGGGTGCGGGAGTAGATGTTCAGGATGGCCGCGCCGATCTCGACCGTCTCGGTCTTCGCGGCGAGGTAGCCCATGAGGGTGGGGGCGTCGAAGCCGTAGGGCTCGGCCACCCAGATCGTGTCCAGACCCGCCTTCTCCAGGGCCGCGAGCTGGTCGGCGGTCTCGCGCGGGTTGCCCGCGTACATCAGTGGCATCGAGAGCTTCACGTGGTCCTCCGGTGCGGGTTCGGCTGGCTGCCCCAACTGTGACAGGATCACTGTCACGGTAGCAGGATGACCGGGTGGCGAGACACGAGGAGACCACGGTGGAGAACACGTACCGGATCGCAGTCATGGGCGGCACCGGACCGCAGGGCAAGGGCCTCGGCTACCGCTTCGCGAAGCACGGCCACGCGGTCGTGCTCGGGTCCCGGGCCGCCGAGAAGGCGCAGGCCGCCGCCGACGAGGTCAACGCCCGGCTGGACGGCGGCGGTGTCACCGGCGCGGCCAACGCCGACGCGTGCGCCGAGGCGGACGTCGTACTGCTCGCGGTGCCGTACGACGGCCACGACGAGCTCGTCGCCTCCCTCCCGCTCGCGGGCAAGACGGTCATCTCGTGCGTGAACCCGCTCGCCTTCGACAAGCAGGGTCCCCACGGCCGGGTGATCGACGGCGGCGAGGGCTCGGCCGCCGAGTCGGCCCAGCGGATCGCTCCCGACGCGACGGTCGTCGGTGCGTTCCACCACGTGTCCGCGAAGAACCTGTGGGCGGAGGAGGAGTTCCTCGACCACGAGGACGTCCTCGTGTGCGGCGACTCCGCCGAGGGCAAGGCGGTGGTCGTGGAGCTGGCCCGCTGCGTCACCGGACGCGCCGGCATCGACGCCGGCAGGCTGCGGCTCGCCCGCCAGCTCGAGCCGCTCACCGCCGTGCTGATCTCCATCAACAAGGCGTACAAGACCCAGTCGGGGATCCGCATCTCCGGCGTCTGAAGCGCCTTCGGCCCTGGTGCGGTTGACCCGGTGCACCCCCTGCACCGGATCAACCGCCGCTCAGCGGTGGCCGTTCCAGGAGTCCCACAGCGCGGCGTAGGACCCGCCGGTGGACACCAGCTCGTCGTGCGAGCCGAACTCCGAGATCACACCGTCCTCGACCACGGCGACGCGGTCGGCGTCGTGGGCGGAGAACAGCCGGTGTGCGATGGCGATCACGGTCCGCCCGTGCAGCACGGCCGCCAGCGAGCGCTCCAGGTGGCGTGCGGCCCGCGGGTCGATCAGCGAGGTCGCCTCGTCGAGGACCAGCGTGTGTGGGTCGGCCAGCACCAGTCGGGCCAGCGCGATCTGCTGCGCCTGCGCCGCGGTCAGCGCCCGGCCGCCCGACCCCACCATCGTGTCGAGCCCTGAGGGCAGCAGATCCACCCACTCGAGCGCGTCGACCGCGTCGAGGGCGGCCCGGATCTCCTCGTCACCGGCGCCCGGGGGTGCGGCGAGGGCGAGGTTCTCGCGCAGCGTGCCCACGAAGACGTGGTGCTCCTGGGTCACCAGCGCGACGTGGCCGCGCAGGTCGCCGAGCGGCAGCTCGACCAGGCCCACTCCGCCGACGGTGACCGCGCCGGTGCGCGGGGGATGGATCCCGGCCAGCAGCCGGCCCAGGGTCGACTTGCCGGCTCCCGACGGCCCCACCATCGCGATCCGCTCGCCGACCCCGACGTCGAGGTCGACCCCGTGCAGCACGTCGCGCCCGTCGACGTAGGAGAACCGCACGTCGGTGGCGTCGAGCTTCTCGTCCAGCGGCTGGGCGCCGGTGACCTCCCGGTCGTCGGGCACCTGCGCCACACCGAGCAGCCTGGCCAGCGAGGCGGCCCCCATCTGCAGCTCGTCGAGGATCGAGACGATCCGGTCCACCGGGTCGATCAGCATCTGGACGTAGAGCGTCGCGGCGGTGACGTCGCCCAGCGACACCGACCCCTGGGTGTAGAGCCAGCCGCCGAACAGCAGCGTCAGCACCGTCGGGATCAGGTAGGCGATCTCCATGTTGGGGAAGAACACGGTGCGCAGGAAGAGCGTGTACTTCTCGGCGTCGTAGGACTCCTTGATGTCCTCGTCGATCTGCGCGACCCGCTGGTCGCCGATCCCGAGCGCCTCGACCGTGCGGGCGCCCTCGACGGTCTCGGTCAGGGTCGCGTTGATCACGGAGTACGACGCGCTCTCGCGGAGGTAGCCGTCCTTGGCGCGGGCGAGGTACCAGCGCAGCCCGATCACCAGCGGCGGCACGCCCAGCAGGCACGGCAGCGCGACCCACCAGCCGACGGACAGCGCGGCGGCGAACGTCAGCACCGCCGAGACCACAGCGATCGTCCACTCGGGCAGGGCCCAGCGCACCGACCAGCCGAGCTGGTCGACGTCCCGGCTGGTGCGGGTCAGCAGGTCACCCGACCCGGCCGACTCGACGACCCCCACCGGCAGTGCCAGGGCGTTGCCGACGAAGTCCTCGCGGAGCTCGGCCAGCACCTGCTCGCCGAGCACCTGGCTTGCGTAGCGGGCGAACCGGGTGAGCACCGTCTGGACGAGCAGGAACCCGGCCAGGACCAGGATGATCCTGTCCACGTGACCGACGGTGGTTCCGGCGGCCACGGCCTCGACCAGGTCGCCGAGCAGCCTCGGCGCGGCTAGCGCCGCGAGGGCGGCACCGACGTGCAGCGCCAGCGCACCCCACAGCAACCGGGGGTGCCGGCGGGCGATCCGGGTGGCGTAGCGGCGCACCGAGCGCCCGTCGGCGACGGGGAGCATCGTGTTCATCGCAGGGCCCCCTCTCGCTGGTCGAGACCCACCTCGCGGGTCACCACGGCGCGGTACGCCGGCTCGCGGTCGAGGAGGTCGGCGTGGGTGCCCACCGCCGCCACGCGACCGCCCCGCAGGAACGCGACCTCGTCCACCGCGTCGAGCATCAGCGGGCTGCTCGAGGTGACCACGGTGGTGCGACCGGCCCGCTGGGCGCGCAGCCGCGACGCGATCCGCGCCTCGGTGTGGGCGTCGACGGCGGAGGTCGGCTCGACCAGGACCAGGATCTCGGGGTCGCTGGTGAGGGCCCGGGCGAGGATCAGCCGCTGCCGCTGGCCGCCGGAGAAGGTCCGGCCGCGTTCGGCGACGATCGTGTCGAGGCCGTCGTCGATGGCGTCGAAGATGTCGTCGGCCGACGCCGTGTCGAGAGCCCGCTCGAGGCCGCCACGGCCGCGTACGTCGAGGCCGTCGCCGAGGCGGCCGGAGAAGAAGGTCGCACCCGTGTCGGAGACCACGATCCGCTCGCGCACCTCCGCGCGCGACAGCGTCGAGAGCGGTACGCCGCCCAGCCGGACGTCGTCGTCCACGACCGCGGCGCACAACCCGAGCCGGTCGGCCAGGGCCGCGGTCTCGTCGGGCTGGTCGGCCACCACCGCGGTCAGCAGGCCGGCACGCACGTGCAGCCCGGTGCGCACGTCGTGCAGGTCCGAGCCGACCGGCGGCGACGGGGCGAGCAGCTCGGGGTCGGTGTGGTCGGGGGTGAGCTCCATGACCCGGCAGACCCGCTGTGCGGCCACCCGTCCCCGGATCAGCTTGTTGGCGTACTCGGTCGCCGTCCGGAGCGGGATCATCAGGAACGCGGAGTAGCCGTAGAACGCCACCAGCTCGCCGGCCGTGATGTCTCCGGCGACCGCTGAGCGCGCCCCCAGCCACACGACCAGCACCACGAAGACGCCCGGGAGGAAGACCTGCAGGGCGTCGAGCACCGACTGGAGCCGCGCGACGTCGACGCCGGCCCGGCGGGTGGTCTGCGACTCGCGGCGGTAGCGGTCGTGGAAGACCTGCTCGCCGCCGATCCCGCGCAGCACCCGCAGCCCGCTCACGATGTCGCTGGCGGTGTTGGACAGCTCGCCCATGAGGTGGCGCTGGTGGGCGCTACGTCGCTGGAGGGGGCTCAGGATCGGGCCGATCAGCAGCGTCAGGGCGGGCACGCCGAGCAGCACCACCAGGCCGAGTGTCATGGACGTGCTCAGCAGGATCACCGACACCAGCAGGAACGACACGATCGCGCCCGCGAACCGGGCGGTCACGTCCATGACGTTGCCGATGTGGGACAGGTCGTTGGTGCCGATGGCGACGACCTCGCCGGTCGAGACCTTGCGGGGCAGGGTGCCGCCGAGGTGCACCGCCTGGCGGCCGACCAGCTGGACCGTGCGGTAGGCCGAGGTCAGCCAGTTGGTCACCGCAAAGCGGTGGCGCATGATCCCGGCCACGGCCTGGACGAGGCCGATGGCGAACAGCAGCCCGGCCCACTTGAGCAGCTCGGCGGCGTCCTTGTCGGCGACGCCGAGGTCGATCGCCCGGCCGAGGACGAACGGCATCACGGCCTGGGTGCTCATCCAGATGATGCCGAAGACCATGCCCAGCAGCAGGGTGTGCCACTGCCCCTTCGCCAGCCACCACAGGTAGCGGCCCGGCGACCGGTGGTCGGCGGTTCCCGGGTGGTCGAGGGGGAGTTTGCGCACCCGTCCAACGGTACGGACCAGTGCCGACAGCGGCGACCGATTTTCGGTCGGCCGAGCTCAGTCCTTCGGGCCGACCAGCTTCAGCGGGAGGGCGACCAGCAGGCCGGCGAGGACCACGGCCACTGCGGCTCCCGTCACGAGCGCCGTCGTACGGTCCAGGACCACGTCGAAGATGAGCACCACGATGCCGGTCACCAGCAGCGCCAGCAGCGTCAGGCCGACGCCCACGAGCCTGTGCGCGGTCTTGACCAGGCGTTCCTTGACGTGCTCGCCGGAGATCCGCCGGTGCACCGCGACCGGCGTGATCACGACCGCGGTGGTGAGGGCGGCGACCACCACGAGGACCAGGAACAGGGTCTGCTGGAAGCTGTCGAGGCTGGGGAACTTCGTCGTGAACGGCAGGGTGAGCAGGAAGCCCGCGGTCAGCTGCGCCCCGGTCTGCATGACCCGCAGCTCCTGCAGCAGGTCGCCCCACTTGCGGTCGAGCTTCTCGTCCTGGGTCTCGTTCCTGTCATCGGCCACGATGCACATGGTGCACCACCCGGGAGGGTTGGGTGCCGAAATGGCCAAGCGCCAACCAGGGGGCGCCAACCAGGGGGCGCCAACCAGGGGGCGCCCACGAGGGGCGCCCACCAGGGGTGCCTACCGGGGCGGCGGTGGGGTCGCGCGGGCGTGTCCGTGCCCACCACGCTCGAAGAGCGGCGAGCTGTGGTGGGGAGAGCCGTCGGAGGCCAGCGCGGCCGGGAGATTGACCACGAGGGGGAACGCGACCAGGGCAGCGATCCCGATGGCGATGTCACGACTGGTGACCGACATGGTGACCCTCCAGTGGGCTGCGGTGTCACTGCAAGCATGGAGGCGCCGGGGGTCGTGGACTCGTCGGTGGGGTGGCGGCCAGGTGAACGTCAGCCGGCCAGGCCGTCCACGACCTCGGCGCCCGGGAGCTCCGCGAGCAGGTGGCCTCCGACGAGCAGCTTGGAGCGACGTACGCCGGAGCCGATGATCGCCACGTCCATCTCCGGCACCCGCGCGTCGACGAGGATCCGCCATCCGGGAGGCAGCCCCAGCGGCGTGATCCCGCCGTACTCCATCCCCGACTCCTCGACCGCCCGCTCCATCGACAGGAACGACGCCTTGCGCACGTCGAGCGTCCGCTTGACCAGGTTGTTGACGTCGGCCCGGGTGTCCGCGCGTACGACGCACGCGGCGACCCGCTCCTCCCCGGCACGCCGGCCGGCCACCACGACGCAGTTGGCCCCGGTCTCCATCGACAGCGAGTAGGCCTCGCTCATGGCCGCGGTGTCGGCGAGGGCGGGGTCGATCTCGACGACGGCGACCTGGTCCCCGGCGGGCCAGTCCGCCAGGGCGGTCGCCACCCGGGGCGAGACGAGCTCGGGGTGCTCGCGTGCGGCGAGGGAGTGGAGACCGTCGATCTGGGGGAGGGACATGTGTTCCATCATCGCCATCCGACCTTCACCTGCCGGGCGACCCCCCGTCACCTGGCTCCGCTTCCGTCGTGGCCATGACCTTCCGCACCCTCACCCGTCCCCTGGCTGGAGGCGCCGCCATGGCCACTGCGATCGCCGCCCTTGGTGTCCCGGCCGCCCCGGCCGCCACGGCGCTGCCCGTCGAGTCCCACCGTCCGAGCACCACCGCGCCGGTGGTCATCGGTCACCGTGGCGCCTCCGGCTACCGCCCGGAGCACACGCTCGCGTCCTACCGCCTCGCGATCCGGCTCGGCGCCGACTACGTCGAGCCCGACCTGGTCTCGACGAAGGACGGGGTCCTGGTCGCGCGCCACGAGAACGAGATCAGCGGCACCACCGACGTCGCGCAGCACCCGGAGTTCGCCGACCGGAGGACCACCAAGACGATCGACGGGCGGCCGGTGACCGGCTGGTTCACCGAGGACTTCACGCTGGCCGAGCTGAAGACCCTGCGCGCCGTGGAGCGGCTCCCGCTGGTGCGGCCCGACAACACGCGCTACGACGGCATGTTCGAGGTGCCCACCCTCGACGAGGTGCTGGCCCTGGTCCGGCAGGAGGAGCGCCGGACCGGGCGCCGGATCGGGGTCTACCCCGAGACCAAGCACCCCAGCTACTTCGACGGCCTCGGACTGTCCCTGGAGGAGCCGCTGGTCGCGGCACTGCGCCGGCACGGCCTGGACCGGGCCGGGGCGGGCGTGTTCATCCAGTCCTTCGAGACTGCCAACCTGCGGGATCTGGCCCAGGTGACGCGGGTGCCGCTGGTGCAGCTGGTCGACGCGTCGGGGGCGCCGTACGACCTCGCGAGGGCGGGCGACCCGCGCACCTACCGCGACCTCACGACCCCGGCGGGCCTGGCCTGGATCGCGACGTACGCCGACGGGGTCGGGGCCCACAA
Organism: Nocardioides sp.; assembly: GCF_035703625.1. GTDB lineage: Bacteria > Actinomycetota > Actinomycetes > Propionibacteriales > Nocardioidaceae > Nocardioides. The sequence continues at coordinate 22,944 of NZ_DASSXS010000274.1, forward strand.
GGACCTCGTCCTGCCCCGTGACGCGGTCACCGGGGCCACCGGGGAGCCGTCGGACCTGGTGCCCGACGCCCACGACGCCGGCCTGCTGGTGCACGTGTGGACGCTGCGGGACGAGAACCAGTTCATGGCCACCAACTTCCGCCGCGGCGCCGACCCGAACGCGAAGGGCGACGGCTACGCGGAGGCGACGGCGTTCCTCGATGCCGGGGTGGACGGGATCTTCTCCGACCACCCCGACACCACGGTGATGGCGCTCGAGGACTGGCTGGCCGCAGCCGACCGCAGTGCCTGATTGATTCGGGCCTGATCAGTCCTCGGCGTCGTCGGTACCGACCCAGCCGGTCTGCCGGGTGGTGTGCCGGTTCCTCGCGGAGAGGGTGGTGGCCAGGAGCCCCGCGACGCCCGCGAAGACCCACGGGACCGGCAGCAGCCACCGGATGTCGGCGTTGTTGACGACGTCGCCCTGGACCAGCGCCCAGATCCCGACCAGGCCGAGGAAGGCGATGCCCATCACCAGGTGGCCGATGTTGACGGGGTGACGTCCGCTGTCCTGCTCGCTCATGTCCTCACTCGCTCTCTGCGTGGATCTCGCCGATACCGAGCTCGGCGTGGATGGTCAGGCGGGGGACGTCCGTTCCGCCGTTGTGGAAGCCGTTGCCGGTCTGGCCGATGCCTCCTTGCTGCTCCCCGAAGAGGGTGATCGCACCCGGACCGCCGACCTCGCCGGTGACCCTCACGTCCATGTCGTCGGGCACCAGCAGCTCGATCCGGCCGGCCCCCCCCTCGACGCGGATCTCCCGGCCGTCCAGCGCCTCGACGTCGGTGACCTCGGTGAGGTCGAGCACCAGCTCGCCGGCGTCGAAGTCGTAGACGTTCTCCACCTCGGCGGCGGAGGGCGGGGTCTCGCGGATCCGGTCGCCACCGTCCCACTGTCCGACGGCGGTCATCGCCACCATCGGGACGGTTGCGAGCAGGCCGACCAGGATCAGTCCGCCCGCGCGGCCCCAGAACGCACCGACCAGGAGCATCAGCCCGGAGAGGCCGACGACCAGCGCCGGGTATGCCGGTGGCGGTACGGCCACTCCGGCGACGTCGACGATCCCCAGGATCCCGATCGCCAGCGCGATCAGCGCGAGGGTGAACCAGAAGAGGATCGGTCCCCGCCGGCGCGGGTCGCGGGGGGCGACGTACGACGTCGTCGGGCCCTGGTACGGCGGGACGTCGTCCGCGTACGGTCCGGGGCCCCGGTGCGACGAGCCGACCTGGTAGGTCCAGGTGCTGCCGTCGGACGTGGTGCCCTCGTAGGTCGAGGTGTCGCCCGGCGCGACCGGCGCCGGGCCACCGGAACCCGGGGGAGGGGCCGCCGAGCGGCGGTCCTTGCGGGTCAGGAAGAGCAGCACGACGAGGGCGATGATCGCCAGGGGCCAGGGGAACCAGAAGACGCCCCAGGAGTCGCCGAGCAGGGCGAACGCCGCGAGCACGCCGACGGCCAGCAGGGCGACGGTGCGGCTCCGGTCGTCGAGGGTGATGGCGGCCGTGTCCGAGCCGTCCTCGGGCACGAGCAGCCAGCAGGCGCCGTACAGGAGGAGGCCGGCACCGCCGAAGAAGGCGAGCACCACGAAGGCGACCCGCAGGATCAGTGGATCCACGTCGAGGTGCCGGGCCAGGCCACCGGCCACGCCGGCGACCTTCCGGTCGGCGACCGAACGACGGAGCCGGCCGAGGTCGCGGATCTCGTCGCGGGTGGCGCGGGGGCCCCCTTCGGCCAGCTCGTCGGGAGCCGGACCGTCGGTGGGGCCGGACGGTGCATCTGGTGGTCCAGTGGGTGTGCCTGTGGTCATGCTCCAAGCCTGTGGGTCGACGGGGCCGTACGCCATCGGGGACGACCCTGATCCTGCCCGCCCCGCGGGGGTGGTGGGTCAGGGTCGCGCCGGGGTTGCACCTCATGGTCCGTGCCCCTGCCCTGTGTGACGATTGCCGGGTCATGACAACGACTCCGGGTGCGACCACGCTGCACGCTGCCGCCGACGGCGGTCGCGAGCCGCGCCGCGCCTATCGCGACAGCCAGGAGCCGATCATCGGCGGCGTGGCCGGCGGTCTGGCCCGTCATCTCGCGCTGCCGGTGCTGTGGGTCCGGGTCGCCTTCGTCGTGGCCGCGACCCTCGGTGGCGTCGGCATCGCGATGTACGCCGCCCTGTGGCTGGTGCTGCCCACCGACTCCCGCTTCGAGGAGGGCGCCCCCGGCCTGGAGAGCGCGACCCGCGGCGGGCGGCGTCCGGGCCGGATCCGCAGGCTCGGGGACGTCGGCCCGGCGATCGCACTGGCGGCGCTCGGCATCGGGGCCGTCTTCCTGCTCGAGGCGGTGCTGGGGCGGGGGCTGGTGTTCTGGCCCCTGTTCCTCGGGCTGGTCGGCATCGCCCTGCTGTGGCGCCAGGCGGACGAGGCGCAGCGCGAGCGCTGGCTCGACACCACCGGCCGGATCGACCCGGTCCGGGCCGTGCTCGGACGCGGCGGGTGGGCGGCCTACGCCCGGCTCGCGGCCGGGATCGGCCTGATCGTCTCCGCCTTCGTGGTCTTCGCGCTCCGCGGCGGTTCCCTGGAGATGGCGCGCGACGTCACCATCGCCGCGCTGCTGACCGTCGTCGGGCTGGCCATCGTGGTCGGTCCGTGGATCTACCGGCTCGCCTCCGACCTGACCGCCGAGCGGGCCGAGCGGGTCCGCACCCAGGAGCGGGCCGACCTGGCCGCCCACCTGCACGACTCCGTGCTCCAGACCCTGGCCCTGATCCAGAAGAACGCCGGCGACGGCTCCACGGTCGCCAGGCTCGCCCGCTCCCAGGAGCGCGACCTCCGGTCCTGGCTGTACGCCGGCGAGGCGACCGACGAGAGCACGGTCGCCAGTGCGCTGCGCGGGGTGGCCGCGGCCGTCGAGGACGGCCACGGCGTCTCCGTCGACGTGGTCAACGTCGGCGACTGCCCGCTGGCCGAGAGTCTCCGGGCGGTCGTCAACGCCACCCGGGAAGCCGTCACCAACGCCGCCAAGCATGCCGGCACCGGCCAGATCGACGTCTACGCCGAGGTCTCGCCCACGGCGGTCGACGTGTTCGTCCGCGACCGGGGGAGCGGATTCGACCCCGACCGGGTCCCCGACGACCGGCACGGGCTGCGCCACAGCATCATCGACCGGATGGAACGGCACGGCGGCACCGCCGAGGTGGTGTCGGAGCCGGGTCAGGGCACCGAGGTGCGGTTGCACCTCCCGAGGCAGGAGGACTCCCATGGCTGAGCCGATCCGCGTGGTGCTGGTCGACGACCACGCGATGTTCCGCGCCGGCGTGCGCTCCGAGCTGGGCGGCCAGGTCGACGTGGTCGCGGAGGCGGCCGACGTCGACTCCGCGGTCGCCGCGGTGGACGCGCACCGGCCCGACGTCGTACTCCTCGACGTGCACCTGCCCGGCGGCGGTGGGGTCGAGGTGATGCGGAAGGCCCGGTCCGCCGAGACCCGCTACCTGGCCCTGTCGGTGAGCGATGCGGCCGAGGACGTGATCGGCACGATCCGCGGCGGTGCCCGGGGCTATGTCACCAAGACCATCACCGGACCCGAGCTGGTGGCGGCCATCCAGCGGGTCGCCGACGGCGACGCGGTGTTCTCGCCGCGGCTGGCGGGTTTCGTCCTGGACGCCTTCGCCGGCTCCATCGAGGTGGCCGACGTCGACGAGGACCTCGACCGGCTGACGGAGCGGGAGCGCGAGGTGATGCGGCTGATCGCCCGCGGCTACGCCTACAAGGAGGTGGCCAAGGAGCTGTTCATCTCGATCAAGACGGTCGAGACCCACATGTCCAGCGTGCTCCGCAAGCTCCAGCTCTCCTCGCGGCACGAGCTCGCGCGGTGGGCCTCGGACCGCCGGCTGCTCTAGCGGCCCGGTTCAGCCCACGATGAGCCACAGGCCGACAGCAGTCGGCAGGGGGCCCAGGAGCAGCCAGCGGGAGAGAAGGGGTTGCCCGTGGATGGCGAGCGCGGCGACGACCGCCATCACGCCGATCGCCCCCGCGATGATGCTGAGGCCGATCTGGGCGCTCCTGGTCGGATCCGACTCCGCCATGCCGGCGATGATCACCCCGGCCGACAGGTGGAGAAGGGTGGTCACGGCGAGCGTCGACATCACCCACTGCTGCACCCTGGTCAGGCCACGGTCCTCGGCGTGCGGGTCGCGCGCCGGGCGAGGTCGGTCCGGGTCCATCAGGTGACGCGGGCGCCGCCGTACGGGCGGGGTGTCGTGGGGGCTGCTCAAGGCGAAGGGACTCCGGGAAGGCGGCGACTGTCCCGTCATTGTCCCAGCAGGTCCCGGGTGTGCGGGAATCGCCGGGCGGCCCATCGATCCGACGCGGCTTACCCAGAACCTTCCCGTTCATGCCCTTTACAACCCGGCGCCAATTGCGGTTCGGTTGTCCGACCGGGACGTATTGGCCGCAGACCCTGGAAGCGAGGCCTCCATGGCCGAAGAAACCACCTACGCCACGCCGTACGACGAGCCTGGCCATGAGAGCGACCTGAAACGGTCGATCACCGGGAAGCAGCTCTTCTTCTACACGCTGGGAGACGTGCTCGGGTCCGGCATCTACGTGCTGATCGGTCTCGTGGCCGCGGCGGTGGGCGGTGCGTTCTGGATCGCGTTCGCCGTCGGGGTGACGGTCGCGGCGATCACCGGCACCGCGTACGCGGAGCTGGTCACGAAGTACCCGCAGGCGGCCGGTGCCGCGCTCTACGTCAACAAGGCGTTCGGCAACAAGGTGCTGACCTTCCTGATCACCGTCTCCTTCCTGTCCTCCAGCTTCGCGGCTGCCGGCGCCCTGGCGGACGGCTTCTCCTCCTACTTCGCCACCCTCTGGCCAGGGCCGCCGGCCCTGTTGGTCACGCTGGGGTTCATCGTGGTGCTGAGCATCATCAACTTCATCGGCATCACGGAATCGGTCGTCATCAACATGCTGATGGCCTTCGTCGAGATCGCCGGCCTGATGATCGTGCTGATCACCGCGATCTGGTTCATCGCCGAGGGCAACGCGGACTTCGCGACGCTGACCGAGTTCGAGACCGCCGGCGGCACCAGCCCAGCGCTGGCGATCCTCGCCGGTGTCGCGCTCTCGTTCTTCGCGATGACCGGATTCGAGAACACCGCCAACGTCGCGGAGGAGACGATCGACCCCTACCGCTCGTTCCCGCGCTCCCTGATCGGCGGCATGATCACCGCTGGTGTGATCTACGTGCTGGTCTCGATGGCGGCGGCGCTCACCGTGTCGATCGACGACCTGGCCGCCTCGCCGGCCGCGCTGCTCGAGGTCATCGAGAAGGGCATCCTGCCGATCAACGTCGAGTTCATGAGCACGTTGTTCTCGGTGATCGCGATGATCGCGATCACCAACACCACCCTCGTCGCCGTCGTGACCCAGCCGCGGATCCTCTACGGCATGGCCAAGGAGGACGTCGTGCCCGGGGTCTTCGCCAAGATCCACCCCAGCCGACGCAGCCCGTGGGTCGGCCTGTTGTTCAGCGGCGCCGTGGTGTGTGCGCTGCTCGTGGTGGGCACGGTGGCACCCAACGTCGAGGGGGCGTCCCTGATCGAGCGGCTGTCCCTGGTCACGGTGGTGTTCCTGCTGTTCATCTACGCGCTCGTGATCATCTCCTGCCTCAAGCTGCGCGGCCACGACGAGTCGGAGAAGACCTATCGTGCCAACACGTTCCTGCTGTTCGTCGGCCTCCTGGGCAACGTCGCGATCCTCGGGTACGTGATCTACGACGACCCCACGTCGCTGTACTGGTGCGCCGGTCTGGTGGCTGTCGGGGTCGTGCTCTTCCTGATCGAGTACCTCTTCGGCAAGCGCAACCGCCCGCCGGGCGCGGAACGCGGCGACCCCACTTCTGCGCAGGGAACGGAGTCCTGAGATGCACGTCATCGTCGCCACCGACGGGTCCAAGCAGTCCCTCGCGGCTGCCCGTCACCTCAAGTCCTTCGCGGACCCGACCAAGATCACCGGGATCTCCGTGATCGCGGTGGTCCGTCCGCTGGCCGCGGTCGCCTTCGCCGACGACCTGTCCAACGTCGACCAGCGCAAGGCCGGCACCGAGGCCGGCAGCTTCCGCGCGGCCGCGGAGAACGCGGTCGACGTGGTCGCCGCGGAGTTCGACGGCTGGGGCCCCAAGGTGTACCGCAAGGTCCGCGGTGGATCGCCGGCCAACGAGATCATCAAGGCGGCCAAGCAGCTGTCGGCCGGCCTCGTGGTCGTGGCCGCCGGTGGGCGAGGGATCAGCGACGTGGTCCTGGTCGGGTCGACCGCGCAACGGGTGCAGCACTACGCGCCGTGCCCGGTGCTCGTCGTCCGTCCGGCGCCACGTGCGTCTCGCCGCGGATCGGGCAAGACCGCGAAGAGCTGAACGGGCGGCCCCATCAGTAGGCTGCCGCCATGGAAACACTGCGGCTGGTCCTGCTCGTCCTGCACCTGCTCGGCTTCGCCGCCCTCTTCGGCGGCCTGATCGTCCAGGTCCGTTCCCCGGAGAAGGTCGTCAACGCCGCCATGCGCGACGGCGCGGGGACGGCCTTCCTGGCCGGGCTGCTCCTGGTGGGCGTGCTCGAGTCCGGAGAGGCAGCCGTCGACCACGTCAAGATCGGCGTGAAGTTCGCGATCGGGCTGGTCGTGCTGATCCTGGTGATGGCCAACATGCGCAAGCCGCGGATCCCGGACGGGCTCTTCTACGCCCTGCTGCTGCTCACCGTGGCCAACGTCGTCGTCGCGGTGTTCTGGTCGACCGTCCACGCCTGACCCGCTCGCTCGACCGCATGTAACACGCCGTCTGCTGCACTTCCACGCCGCTGCAACGGCGTGGAAGAACGGTGGACAGCGTGTTACAGCGGGGGCGCCCCTCAGCCGCCGGGGCAGTACGCCGTCCCGGGCGGTTGCTCCGGGTGGACGGCCCCGTCGCGGGAGCCGATGGAGCCCACGGAGCCCGCCCGGCCGCGCCGCTCGGCGATCACCTCGGCCAGGATCGAGATGGCGATCTCACCCGGCTCGTCCGCGCCGATGTCGAGTCCGACCGGGGCGTGCACGGCGGTCAGGTCGGCCTCGGTGACGCCGTGCTCGAGCAGCCACTCGCGGCGGCGGGCCTGGGTACGCCGGGACCCCATCGCGCCGACGTACGACGTGCCGGCAGCGAGCGCGGCCCGGATCGCGGGGCCGTCGAGGTCCTCGTGGTGGCTGGTGACGACGACCGCCGCGGCTGATGGCAGGACACGCTCCGACTCCTCCAGCGTGGTCGCCGAGGTGGACGTCCAGCCCAGCGCGGAGATCATCGAGCCCAGGGCCTCGGCCACCGGGCCCTCGCCCACGATCAGCACGTGCGGGGAATCGGCCATCCGCCCAGCCTCGCCCCCGCCCGCCGGCGATGTCCACAGCAGGGGTTAGGCGGAGCGCCGCGAGCTCCGGACGACGTATGGCGCCAGGTCCTCGATCGAGGTGCCGAAGCGAGCTGCGGTCTCGGCGCACTCCCGGCGCAGCCTGAGGAGCGCCAGGCGCCGGCGGTCACCCCACAGGTCGTCCCAGACGACGCGCGACATGCCCAGCTTGAACCCGCACACCCAGTCCTGTCGCTGCTTCTCGGCCCACAGGACCTCCCGCGGGTCGACGGTGGCGACCCCACCGTCTTGTCGGCGGAGGTACTTGAGCCTGCCGTCGAACTCGATGACCTGGCGCCCGATGCGCAGGTCGCACCACACCGTCCGGAGCCCGTCGGTGAGACCGAACTGCGTCTCTGGCCGGCCGAGGCCCAGCTCGGTCACCAGCAGCCGGGCCAGGGTCTCGCCGACCGACTCCGCGCCCGGGTCGGCGAGCCTGCGCGCGGCTCGAACCGTGGTGACGTTCGGCCAGTTCGTCATCGGCGCGCACGCCGCGTCCAGGTCGTGCGCGGTGCACCCGTGGCGGTATGCCGAGTCGAACGCGACCACGCCCGGCTGGAGGCCGTGCTCGCGGGCGATGTCGGCGGCTGTCCGGGCAGGGCCGAGCACCCGCCGCCCGTTGGTCTCGACGACCTGATCCGGCGGGTACGGCGCCAGGTGGTGCTTGACCCCGTGCCGCAGGTGTGAGCCCACGATGCCGGGCCGGGTCACGTGTGTCATCGGGTTGGCGTGGCGCAGGATGTCGAGGCGCAGCTCGAGGGCTGCGGAGTCGTGGCTCATCACGTGAGGGCGCGAGATCCGCAGGCTGGCGGCACGATCCCGGGCCAGCTGGCGTTCCTCGGGTCGGCTGAGGCTCGCCCAGAGCTCGCGGTCGACGTACACGCCTCGCCGCACCGTCACCCACGCGCCGGTCCTCGCCAGCCGATCGACCCGCTCCGGAGGGAGGCCGGCCTCGATCGCCTGGCGTCGCGTGACGAGCCCGTGCTGGGTGGCCATGATGCCGGCAATGGCAGGGTGCATGCACCCGAGCCTCATCAACCTCGCCGCCGGCCGCATCGCGTGGCCGAGCCTCCTGTGGAGAGTGGTGTCTGACCGGCGAACTGTGGACCCTTACGTGGGCCACTCCGCCGCTGTAACACGCCGTCCTCGGCACTCCCATCCCGCTGCAACGGGATGGAAGCCCGGCGGACGGCGTGTTACAAGCCAATGGCCGAGCGGACTGGTCGATGGCGACACGTAGGGTTGGCGGAGAGATGAGTACGCCCCCACCGCCGCACCCCACCGGCTCCTCGGCCACCGACCAGCTGGACTTCGAGATCGCGGCCGACGCGCGCACCACCCGGCGCGGCCCCACGGCCGAGGAGCTGCTCGACGGACTCAACGAGCCCCAGCGCAAGGCGGTCGTCCACTCCGGCCATCCGCTGCTCGTCGTGGCCGGTGCCGGATCCGGAAAGACCCGGGTGCTGACCCGGCGGATCGCGTGGCTGGTCGCCGAGCGCAAGGCCCACCCGGGCTCGATCCTCGCGATCACCTTCACCAACAAGGCAGCCGCGGAGATGAAGGAACGCGTGGAGGCCCTGGTCGGCAAGCGGGCCCGGATCATGTGGGTGAGCACGTTCCACTCCGCCTGCGTGCGGATCCTCCGCAAGGAGATCCACCACTTCGGCTACAAGTCCAGCTTCTCCATCTACGACGCCGCCGACTCCAAGCGCCTGATGACCCTGGTCTGCCGTGACCTGGACCTCGATCCCAAGCAGTACCAGCCCAACGCGATCCTCCACTGGGTCTCCAACCACAAGAACGAGCTGCGCGACCACGAGGAGGCGGCCAAGGACGCCCGCAACGGCCTGGAGGAGGCCTACGCGTCGGCGTACACGCTCTACCAGCGGCGCCTGCGCGAGGCCAACGCGCTCGACTTCGACGACCTGATCATGACCACGGTGCACATCTTCCAGGCCCACCCGGACGTGTGCGAGACCTACCGGCGCCGCTTCCGGCACGTGCTCGTCGACGAGTACCAGGACACCAACCACGCGCAGTACGCCCTGGTCCACCAGCTCTGCGCCGACGATCCCGAGGAGGCCGGCGAGCGGGTCGAGCCCGCCGAGCTGATGGTCGTCGGCGACGCCGACCAGTCGATCTACGCCTTCCGCGGCGCCAGCATCCGCAACATCCTCGACTTCGAGCAGGACTTCCCCGACGCCACCACGATCCTGCTGGAGCAGAACTACCGCTCCACCCAGACGATCCTCAACGCCGCCAACTCGGTGATCGGCCACAACCGGGGGCGCAAGCCCAAGCGGCTGTGGTCCCAGGCCGGTGACGGCGAGCGGATCGTCGGGTACGTCGCCGACGACGAGCGCGACGAGGCACGCTTCGTCTCCGAGGAGATCGACAAGCTGACCGACAGCGGCGCGGCCCGGCCGGGCGAGGTGGCGGTGTTCTACCGCACCAACGCCCAGTCGCGGGTGTTCGAGGAGATCTTCATCCGGCTCGGCATGCCCTACAAGGTCGTCGGCGGCGTCCGCTTCTACGAACGCCGCGAGGTCCGCGACGCGCTCGCCTACCTCCGGATGCTGGTCAACCCGGCCGACGAGATCTCCCTGCGCCGGGTGCTCAACACCCCCAAGCGGGGGATCGGTGACCGGGCGGTCGAGTGCGTGCAGTCGCTGGCCGACCGTGACCGGACCACGTTCTGGGAGGCCCTGCGCCGGGCGGCCGATGCCCCCGGACTGGCGACCCGGTCGCTCAAGGCGATCGAGGGCTTCGTCGGCCTCGTCGACGAGCTCCAGTCGATGGTCGACGCCGGCGAGCGGCCCGACGTCATCCTCGAGTCGGTGCTCGACCGCACCGGGTACCTCGCCGAGCTCGAGGCCTCCGACGACCCGCAGGACGCCACGCGCGTGGAGAACCTCGCCGAGCTGGTGGCCGTGGCCCGGGAGTTCTCCGACGACCCCGTCGCCGGCCCCTCCGCCGACCCGGCCGACCTCGATGACACTGTCGCGGGCTCCTCGGTTCCGGGGCTCTCCGACTTCCTGGAACGGGTGGCGCTGGTCGCCGACACCGACCAGATCCCCGACACCCCCGACGAGGAGGACGACGGGGTGGTCACCCTGATGACCCTCCACACCGCCAAGGGGCTGGAGTTCCCCGTCGTCTTCCTGACCGGGCTCGAGGACGGCGTGTTCCCGCACTCCCGATCCCTGGGCGACCAGCCCGAGCTCGAGGAGGAGCGTCGGCTGGCCTACGTCGGCGTCACCCGGGCCGAGCAGCGGCTCTACCTGTCCCGGGCCGTGGTCCGGTCTGCGTGGGGAGCCCCGGCACACAACCCTGCCTCCCGGTTCCTCGACGAGATGCCGGTCGACCTCGTCGACTGGCGCCGCACCGAAGCCGCGCAGACCCGGTGGAGCCGGCCCGACCTGGCCGGCGGGTCCGCCGCCCGGCTCGGCACCCCGACCGAAGCGGGACGCCGCAACTTCTCCTCCGCTGCCCTCAAGGCCGACGCCGCGGCGAAGGCCAAGACGGCGCGCGAGATCCCCTCCCTGGAGCCGGGCGACCGCGTGCTGCACGACTCGTTCGGCATGGGCACCGTGGTCGCGCTGGAGGGAGTGGCGGAGAAGTCGGTGGCGTCGATCGACTTCGGGTCCGAGGGCGTCAAGCGGTTGCTGCTTCGTTACGCCCCCGTTGAGAAGCTCTAGCGGAAACGCGGCAGCGGATCCGCTGATGGTGGTCGAGCGAGCCGTCGCCGACCGAGCCTGCGAGGGCGGCGAACCGGCGTGTCGAGACCCGGTGAGAAAGAAGGCAGCCGCACCTCAAGGCTGGAGGCCGTGCACCAGCATCGCGGCGTAGGGGTCCACCGGGTCGCCGGCACCCGGCCGGACCTCCAGGTGGAGGTGGGGGCCGGTGGTGTTGCCGGTGTCGCCGATGTAGCCGATCACCTCACCGGCGCGGACCGTCTCGCCGGAGCTCACGGCGAAGTCCGACATGTGGCAGAACCACAGCTCCGTGCCGTCGTCGAGCGTGATGACGACCTTGTTGCCGTAGGAGCCGTCGTACCCGACCTCCGTGATCTCGCCGTTGGCCATGGCCTTGATCGGGGCGCCGTACGGCGCGGAGAAGTCGAGGCCGGTGTGGTAGCTCGCCCACAGTCCCCAGTCGCCGAACTCGGCGGTGAGGTCGTAGCCATCGACCGGCAGCACCCACTGGTTGAGCGCGATCTTGGCCGCCTGTGCCTCGGCCTGCTGAGCGAACTTGGCCAGGGCGGCGTTGCGCTCGCGGGCCTGCTGCTCCGCCTGCGCGACCAGCTTCTGGTCGGCGGCGTCCTCGAGGGCGTCGCGTCGCGAGTCGCGGCTCACCGCCGCGGTGCGGTCGTTGAGCAGGTTGGTCGAGGCTGCTCCGCTGGTGCCGTTGAGTGCGCTCGCGCCCGCGATGCGCGACTCACCGGCCACCAGTGCGGGGTGGGCGACCGTGATGGCTCCTCCCGCCGAGACCACCAGGGCGGCGATGCCGCCGGCGATGGGAAGCGGCGGCAGGCCCGGGAAGAGGTTGCGGCGGCGGCCGCTGTGCCTCGATGCCTTGCGTCGGCCAGGCGTGGCGGCAGCGGATGGAGCGACCGAGGGGGGAGCGGGGGCGACCGGCGCGGCGTCGACACGCGGGGTCGGCTTCACCGAGGGTCCGCGGCGCGGGCCGCGGCGCTTCGCTCGGTGGGCACCCATTGTTCGAGTTCTCCATCGGTCGGGGGCTAGGAGACAACGAGGCCAGACTCTAACCGATGGCTAGACCAGCCGGAACTCCCGGAGGGTGTGACGGTGGACAACCTGGGTACACGAGGCGGTTCTGACGCCTGCGCGGGGTGCCACCGGCCTGCGTGAGGCTCGTCACCCGTCGGATAACCTGCCCCACATGTCAGAGACTCAGGCCCGGCGGATCCGCATCGTCGTGGCCAAGCCAGGCCTGGACGGTCACGACCGTGGGGCCAAGATCGTGGCCCGGGCGCTGCGTGACGCGGGCCACGAGGTGATCTACACGGGGCTGCACCAGACGCCCGAGCAGATCGTCGAGACCGCGATCCAGGAGGACGCGGACCTGATCGGCCTGTCGGTGCTGTCGGGGGCGCACATGACGCTCTTCCGCAAGCTGATCGAGCTGCTGGCCGAGCGCGACGCCGCCGACATCGTCGTCTTCGGTGGCGGGATCGTCCCGGAGGAGGACATCCCGGTGCTCGAGGAGATGGGGGTCGCCAAGGTCTTCACGCCGGGGGCGCCGACCGGAGAGATCACCGGCTGGGTCGCCGGTCACTTCGCCGAGGACGCCCCGGCCTGACCCGGTCGGCGCACGTCCAGCACGATCCGCACCCGCTGGCCCGCCTGCCGGGCCTCCCGCACGGTGACCCTCTCGGAGGTGATCCGCCTCGGCAGCAGGGGAGCACCGGCTCCGAGGAACACCGGGGTCACGTTGAGCAGGATCTCGTCGAGCAGGCCGGCGTCGTCGAACTGGCCCACCAGGTCCCCGCCGCCGACCACCCAGATGTTTCGCCCGGCCGCGGCCGCGACGAGGTCGTCGTACACGCCGGAGACCTGGCCGGACACGAACCGCAGGTCGACTCCCGGGATGGGCGGGAGGTCGCGGTGGGTGAAGACGAACGCCGGCCGGTCGCCGTAGTAGTCGTGCCACCGCTGCGGGTTCTCCAGCAGGTTCTCGTGGTCGAGCACCCATTCGTACGTCGTCGCACCCATCGCCATCGACCCCACGCCGCCGATGAACTCGTCCCACTCCTCCTCGCGGCTGTCGGCGGGGTCGACCTCGGCGCCGCGGCCCACCTCGAAGAGCCAGTCCAGGGAGTTGTGCTCGTCGGCGATGAAGCCGTCGGCGGAGGTGGCGGTGTAGTACTGCGTGCGCGTCACGCGACCCACCCTAGGGAAGAGTTGGCCCGCCCCGGCGTGGTCGCGCCGGTCCCGGCGGGCATAGGGTGCCATCGAATGTGCCTGTGACGAGCCGGGTGGCCGGCTGAAAGGACTGGGGCCGAGACGTGGATCTGATGGAGTACCAGGCGAAGGAGCTCTTCGCCAAGCACGGAGTGCCCGTGACGGTCGGCACCGTGATCACCGACGCTGCTGACGCCGAGTCGGCAGCCGAGGCGCACGGCGGGAAGGTCGTGGTCAAGGCCCAGGTCAAGACCGGCGGCCGCGGCAAGGCCGGTGGCGTGAAGCTGGCCAACAACCCGCAGGAGGCGGCCGAGAAGGCCGGCGAGATCCTGGGGATGGACATCAAGGGCCACACGGTCCACCGGGTCCTGATCGCGCCGGCGGCGGAGATCGCCGAGGAGTACTACTTCTCCTTCCTGCTCGACCGGGCCAACCGCAACTACCTCTGCATCGCCTCGATCGAGGGCGGCGTCGAGATCGAGGTGACCGCCAAGGAGAAGCCGGACGCGGTCGCCAAGGTCGCCATCGACCCGCAGACCGGCGTCGACGACGCGAAGGTCGACGAGATCATCGAGGCGACGCGCTTCCCCGAGGACGTACGCGACCTCGCCCGCGACATGATCAAGAAGCTCTGGAAGGTCTTCGTCGAGGAGGACGCGACCCTCGTCGAGGTCAACCCGCTGGTGAAGCTCGGTGACGGGAGCCTGGAGGCGCTCGACGGCAAGGTGTCGCTCGACGGCAACGCCGACTTCCGGCACGAGGACCACGCCGGCTTCGAGCTGGTCGAGGACGTCGACCCGCTCGAGCTCGCGGCCGCCGAGAAGGACCTGAACTACGTGAAGCTCGACGGTGCCGTCGGCATCATCGGCAACGGCGCGGGCCTGGTCATGTCGACGCTCGACGTGGTGGCGTACGCCGGCGAGGCCCACGGCGGCGTCAAGCCGGCCAACTTCCTCGACATCGGCGGCGGGGCGTCCGCCCAGGTGATGACCGACGGCCTGCACATCATCCTCGGCGACGACCAGGTCAAGTCGGTCTTCGTCAACGTCTTCGGCGGCATCACCGCCTGCGACGCGGTGGCCAACGGCATCGTGGGTGCGCTCGACGCGCTGGGCGACGAGGCCAACAAGCCGCTCGTCGTACGTCTCGACGGCAACAACGTCGAGGAGGGCCGACGGATCCTCGACGAGGCCGACCACCCGCTGGTCACCATCATGGACACCATGGACGGCGCGGCCGACAAGGCCGCCGAGCTGGCCAACGCCTGACAAGGACGGATCAACGAATCATGGCTATCTTCCTGACGGATTCCAGCAAGGTCATCGTCCAGGGCATGACCGGCTCCGAGGGCATGAAGCACACCCAGCGGATGCTCGACTCGGGCACCAACATCGTGGGCGGGGTCAACCCCAAGAAGGCGGGCACCACCGTCGACTTCGAGGGCGGCACCTCGGTCCCCGTCTTCGGCTCGGTCGACGAGGCGATGGCGGAGACGGGTGCCGACGTGTCGGTGCTCTTCGTCCCGCCCGCCTTCACCAAGGGCGCGGTGGTCGAGGCGGTGGACGCGGGGATCGGTCTCGCCGTCGTCATCACCGAAGGCGTCCCGGTCCACGACACCGCGGAGTTCCGCGCTTACGCCGAGTCGTCGGGCAAGACCCGCATCGTCGGCCCCAACTGCCCCGGCATCATCAGCCCCGGCAAGTCGAACGCAGGCATCATCCCGGCCGACATCACCAAGGCCGGACGGATCGGGCTGGTCTCGAAGTCGGGCACGCTGACCTACCAGATGATGTACGAGCTGCGTGACTTCGGTTTCTCCTCGTGCATCGGGATCGGGGGCGACCCGATCATCGGGACCACCCACATCGACGCGCTGGCCGCGTTCGAGGAGGACCCCGAGACCGACGCGGTGGTGATGATCGGCGAGATCGGCGGCGACGCCGAGGAGCGCGCCGCGGCGTACATCAAGGACCACGTGAGCAAGCCGGTCGTCGGCTACGTCGCGGGCTTCACCGCTCCCGAGGGCAAGACGATGGGCCACGCGGGCGCCATCGTGTCCGGCTCGTCCGGGACCGCCGCGGCCAAGAAGGAAGCGCTCGAGGCGGTGGGCGTGAAGGTCGGCAAGACGCCCTCCGAGACCGCCCAGCTGATGCGGGAGATCCTCGAGACGTCCTGACGCACGCCGGGTCCGCCCGCCGTCGCTGCCGTCGCTCGCGCGGCCTCAGCCGGCGGGCGGCGGCATGGCGGGCAGCCGCTCACCGGCGCGGGCGACGAGCGCCACGAACGCATCCGGGCCCATCGTCACGTCGGGCTCGGGCACGAAGGTGACCTGGCCGACGGCGGTGCCCTCGCGGACGATCCCCATCAGGTAGGTCACCGACCGGTTGTCGTCGAGCTCGGTCGTCAGCCGCCACACGGTGAGGTCGCGGGCCTTCGACTGCCGGTGGGCGAGCCGGGTCACGTCGGTGCCGAGCCCCCGGTTGCGGTCGGGGCAGGCGTCGAGGTCACGGCGTACGCCGGCGACGAAGGTCCGGGCGGCGCCCGGCCGGAGCGTGCCGACCGTCTCGGTGATCCCGAACGCCGCCGGCAGCTTGGCCGCCGGGATGACGAACGAGCGGGTCAGGTTGTTGCTCACCTGCTTGCCGGTGAAGGCGGTCTTGTCACATCCGGTCGCGGCCACGTTGACGCTCGCCCGGCGGGGCTCGGTGCCGACCCAGGGCTTCATCACGCGGGTCACGGGCGGGAGGTCGACCTCGGAGAGCATGCCCGGGGCGTCGCCCACCGGGATGGGAGCGGACCTGGCCAGCCTGGGTCGGGTCGCGCAGGCTCCCGCCTCCGGCCGCGCACACAGCCCGTTGACGGCAGCCGCGGCGAGGCGGGCGGCCCCGTTCAGGCTGGGCGCCGCCTGGGGCTGGGTCCAGCTCATCGTCGTGGTCGTGATCGCCCCACTGCGGCTGACCCCCACGACCATGGTCGGTCGGGCTCCGGCCCACGACCGCAGGACCAGGAGGCTCGCGTCGTCGCCGACCTGTGTCACCCGCCGCGTCGCCATCAACTGGATCCGGCGATCGGTGCACCCGGCGTACCACTCGAGGCTGGCGCGGAACGCCCGTCGGGCCGACCGGACGGACTCGGAGATCTCGGTCAGCTGGAACGCCGCGTCCTCCTGGCCGCCCTTGCGCGGGGTGGTGCCGAAGGTGCGCAGCAGGGCGCCCTCGCCCCGGGGGTCGGCGTACCGCGCCTGCTGGCAGGGCAGGATGAGGCCGTCGCCCTGGGTGTTGTCGGTGGTCTCGATCTCCCGCCACTTCCGCCCGGCCACGTAGTCCTCGACCTGGTCGGCACTGAGCAGATCGTCGCCGGAGAACGCCGCCGGCGCGGAACCCGACCCGTCCGCCGACCCGGACGAGCGGGAGGACGAGGTCGACACCGACTCGCGGTCGAGGCTCGCCCTGACGCCATCGGCGTCGGCGACCAGGGTTCCGGAGAGGACCACGGCGGCCGCGGCGGCCGCCACCCCGATGAGCGTGTGGGTACGGCGTCGGGCCGACCCGGCCCGGCGGATGATCGTCGGGCGGGGCCAGCGCGCCGCCTCGACCGGCTCGCGGAGCGCCTCGATCAGCGACCGGATGCTCGTCGTCTGGACACTGCGATGGACGGAGAACTGTGCCGTGGCGAGCTGGAGCTTCTTCTCCGCATCGGCTAGGGACATGCCGGCCTCGCGGGCCATCTCGCTCATGCTCAGCGACGTGAGCTGGGTCAGCAGCAGGGTCTTGCGCTGCGCCAGCGGGAGCTTCCCCAACGCGTCGAGGGTGGCCCGGGCCTCCGGGTCGAGGCTCTTGTCGCGGTGCCAGATACGGGCCGTGTGACGGCGCTGGGCGTGGGCCCAGGCGTACGGGCGCACCCAGGCCTCGGGGTCCTCCTGCCGCGACACCTTGCGCCAGTGGTGCCAGGCGACGATGAACGCGTCACGGACCGCGCTCCGGGACGCCGGGAGGTCGCCGGTCAGCGCATACGTCTGGAGCAGCAGTCGCGAACGAGCGTCCTTGTAGAACGCGTCGAACTCGTCGGCTCTCTTCATGCCGGGTCGACGCGGCCCGGGACGCGGGGCCGGCCTGGTGGGGGGATGAGCATGACAGTAAGAAAATACGGGAGGCGGCGTCACGGCGCACATCGGCGTGGGATCGCCGGTGGACCGGACGCCGGGGGGAGGATGGCCGGGCCATGACTTCGCTGCTCTCCACGACCGACGGCAGGACCGCCGAGCGCGCCGCGAACGGCCCCTCCGACCCCCGGCACCGGCGCCCGCTGGTCGTCCTCGCCACCCTCGGCGGCGTGGTGGCGGCCGGCTCGGTGCTGCTGGTGTGCCTGGCCGCAGGAGTGTTCGGGTGGTTCCTCAGCGATGCCGGCACCCACGGAGAACCGCGCGACGCCCTGCAGGTGGGAGCGCTGGGCTGGTTGATGGCCCACTTCTCGGGAGTCTCGGTCGAGGGCGTCACGGTGACCGCCGTACCGCTCCTCGTCACCCTGGTCTGCGCCTGGGCCGTCTGGCGTGTGGGCCAGCGGGTCGGTGACGCGATCTCGGGGCACGGCCCCGACGCCGACGCCATCGCCGACGGCGAGCGGGACTGGACCGTCCCGACGGCGCTCGCGTGCTTCACCCTCGGCTACGGGCTGGTCGCGTTCGTGACCCACGCCCTGGCGGCCACGCCGCAGACCGCCCCGTCGCTGGGCCGGACCCTGCTGTGGGTGGTCGTGCTGGCCGCGTGCGTCGGCGGGCCCGCGATCGCGGTGGGAGCGGGTCGCGCGGCGATCTGGGCGGCGTTCGTCCCGGTGCCGGTGCGGGGGGCCGTGGCCGCCTGCGTCTCGATCGTCCGCTACCACCTCCTGGTGGCCGTGGTCCTGCTCGTCGCCGCGCTGGCGGTCGACCTCGGGACCGCCGTCAACGTGCTCTCGCAGCTCAGGATGAACACCGGCGAGTCCACCCTGTTCGTGCTCGCCACGCTCCTCGTCGTCCCCAACGCCACCCTCTTCGCCGGCGCCTACCTGCTGGGGCCCGGGTTCGCCGTCGGCACCGGCACGATCGTCTCGCCCACGGTGGTGGCGCTCGGACCGCTCCCGATGGTCCCGCTCCTCGCCGCCCTGCCCGACGCAGGTGCGCCGAGCGCCTGGACGCCGTACCTGATGGCGCTGCCCCTGCTGGTGGCAGGGGCGGGGGCGGCGCGGGCCCAGCGGCGCCACCCCACCCTCCGGTGGGAGGAGGGCGGGCTCCGCGGCTGCACGGGCGGCGTCTTCGCCGGGGTCGTCGTCGGCCTCCTGGCCACGATCGCCGGCGGCGCGATCGGTCCGGGCCGGATGCAGACGGTCGAACCGTTCGCGTTCGACGTGCTGGTCCACGCCATCACCACGTTCGGCATCGGCGGACTCTTCGGGGGGCTGGCGATGACCTGGCGGCAGCGGCGAACCGCCCGGCGCGCGGCCCCGGCCAGCGCCTAGACTGCCGCGCGTGTCCGCCCCCGCCCCCGCCCGCCTCGTGGTCCTCGTCTCGGGCTCGGGCACCAACCTCCAGGCGCTCCTCGACGCCTGCGCCGACCCGGCCTACGGCGCCCGGGTGGTCGCGGTGGGCGCCGACCGGGAGGGGATCGAGGGCCTGGCACGCGCCGAGCGGGCCGGCATCCCGACCTTCGTCCACCGGGTCAAGGACCACGACACCCGGGAGGAGTGGGACAGGGCGCTCGCTGCCTCCTGCGCCGAGCACCTGCCCGACCTGATCGTCTCGGCAGGCTTCATGAAGCTGGTCAGCGAGGAGTTCCTGACCCGGTTCGGCGGGCGGGTGGTCAACACCCATCCGGCGCTCTCGCCGTCGTTCCCGGGCATGCACGGCCCGCAGGAGGCCCTGGACTACGGCGTCAAGGTGACCGGCTGCACCCTCTTCGTCATCGACGGCGGGGTCGACACCGGTCCGATCGTGGCCCAGACCGTGGTGCCGGTCGAGGACGACGACGACGTCGAATCGCTGCACGAGCGGATCAAGGTCGCCGAGCGCGCCATGCTCGTCGAGAACGTGGGCAGGATGGCCCGCGAAGGATTCACCATCACCGACAGGAAGGTGCGGTTCGGCCGATGAACGACCGGATCCCGCTGCGGCGGGCGCTCGTCTCCGTCTACGACAAGGCCGGGCTGGAGGATCTCGTGCGGGGCCTGCACGACGCCGGCGTGGCCCTGGTGTCCACCGGTGGCTCTGCCGCCCTCATCGAGTCCCTCGGGCTCCCGGTGACGAAGGTGGAGGACCTCACCGGGTTCCCCGAGTGCCTCGACGGCAGGGTCAAGACGCTGCACCCGAAGGTGCACGCGGGCATCCTCGCGGACCGCCGTCTCGACACCCACGTGGCCCAGCTCGCCGAGCTCGGCGTCGAGCCGTTCGACCTGGTCGTCTCCAACCTCTACCCCTTCACCGAGACGGTGATGTCGGGGGCGACGCCCGACGAGTGCGTCGAGCAGATCGACATCGGCGGCCCCTCGATGGTGCGCGCCGCGGCGAAGAACCACCCCTCGGTCGCCATCGTCACCTCCCCCGAGCGCTACCCCGACGTGCTCCGCGCCGCAGGGGCGGGCGGTTTCACCCTCGCCGAGCGCCAGGAGCTGGCCGCGGAGGCGTTCGTCCACACGGCGACGTACGACGTCCACGTGGCCTCCTGGATGGGCAACGTGCTGAGCGACTCCTCCGGAGGTGACGGCTTCCCGGCCTGGATGGGCGCGACGTGGACCAAGCAGGCCACCCTGCGCTACGGCGAGAACCCGCACCAGGCGGCCGCGCTCTACGTCAACGGCTTCCAGCCGCAGCCGGGGCTCGCCCAGGGGGAGCAGCTCCACGGCAAGGAGATGTCCTACAACAACTACGTCGACGCGGACGCGGCCTACCGTGCGGCCCACGACCACGGCGACCGGCCGACCGTCGCGATCATCAAGCACGCCAACCCGTGCGGCATCGCCGTCGGGGTCGAGGGGGAGGGCATCGCCGCGGTCCATGCCCGCGCCCACGCCTGCGACCCGGTGTCGGCCTACGGCGGGATCATCGCGACCAACCGCCCGGTCACCCGCGAGATGGCCGAGACCGTCAAGGACATCTTCACCGAGGTGGTGCTGGCGCCGGACTTCGACGACGACGCACTCGAGGTCCTGACCACCAAGAAGAACCTCCGGCTGCTGCGCGTCGCCGCGCCGGGCGCGGGTGGGGACATGCGGGCGATCTCCGGCGGGCTGCTCCTGCAGCAGCGCGACGCCATCGACGCGGAGGGCAGGGACAAGGACGGCAACCCGACCGGCGACGACCCGTCGCGCTGGCGCCTGGTCGCCGGCGAGCCCGCGTCGGAGGAGGTCCTGGCCGACCTCGAGTTCGCCTGGCGGGCGATCCGCGCGGTGAAGTCGAACGCGATCCTGCTGGCCTCCGGAGGCGCCTCGGTCGGCGTCGGGATGGGACAGGTCAACCGGGTCGACTCCTGCCATCTCGCCGTCACCCGGGCCGGCGAGCGGGCGGCCGGCTCGGTGGCCGCCTCGGACGCGTTCTTCCCATTCGCCGATGGTCCCCAGATCCTCATCGACGCGGGGGTGCGGGCGATCGTGGCGCCCGGCGGGTCGATCCGCGACGACGAGGTCATCGCCGCCGCGCGGGCCGCCGGCGTGACGACGTACTTCACCGGGACCCGGCACTTTGCGCACTGATCGCTCCGGCGGAGCCGGAGCGATCGTTGGTGGTTGAGCAGCGACCGCGGCTGAGGAACGAAGCCGCGACGGAGCGTGTCGAAACCCGGTGAGGTGACAGCAAACCGCAGGCCAGACGATGACAGGATGACCACATGACCGCCAAGACACTCGACGGCAAGGCCACGCTCGACGCGATCAAGGTGGAGCTGGCCGAGCGGGTCGCCAAGCTGCGCGAGTCCGGCGCCGTGCCCGGCCTCGGAACAGTCCTGGTCGGTGACGATCCGGGATCGCGGTGGTACGTCGGCGCCAAGCACAAGGACTGCGCCGAGATCGGGATCGAGTCGATCCGGGTCGACCTGCCGGCCTCCTCCACCCAGGCCGACGTCGAGCGGGTCATCGATGCCCTCAACGCCGATCCGAGCTGCACGGGCTTCCTGGTGCAGCAGCCGACCGGCCTGGACGAGTTCGCCCTGCTGTCCCGCGTCGATCCCGACAAGGACGTGGACGGCCTGCACCCGGTCAACCTCGGCAAGCTCGTGCTGGGTGAGAGCGGCTCGTTGCCGTGCACGCCGATCGGCATCATCGAGCTGCTCCGGCGGCACGATGTCGAGATCCGGGGCGCCGACGTGGTGGTGGTCGGTCGTGGCCTGACCGTGGGGAGGCCGCTCGGCCTGCTGCTGACGCGTCGCTCCGAGAACGCGACCACCACGCTCTGCCACACCGGGACCCGCGATCTCGCGGCCCACACCCGTCAGGCCGACATCGTGGTCGCGGCCGCCGGGGTGCCGGGGATCATCACCGGCGACATGGTCAAGCCGGGCGCCGCCGTCCTCGACGTCGGGGTCTCCCGCGTCGACGGCAAGCTCGCGGGAGACGTTGCCCCGGACGTCTGGGACGTCGCGGGATGGGTCTCGCCCAACCCGGGCGGCGTGGGTCCGATGACCCGCGCCATGCTGCTGTCCAACATCGTGGAGATGGCGGAGAAGGCCCTCTCCGGACCGGCCCGGGGCTGAGTTGACCGCAGTGGACCACCCACCCGTCGATCCACACCCGGGCGAGGTGGCGTCCGAACCCGAGCCGCAGCGCCTTCCCTCGACGGTCGGCGGCCTGATCTACCTCGCGGTGCTGGTCGCGACCGGTGTCGGGATCGGCCTGTGCTGGGGCGGCGACTGGCGCCTCGGCGTCAAGTGGGTGGGCGCGGCCATGATCGCTGGGGCGGTGGCGCGGCTGGTGCTGCGACGCAAGGACGCCGGCATGCTCGCCGTCCGGAACCGCGCCGTGGACGCGGGGATCCTCAGCGGCGTCGGCGCCACCCTGATCTTCCTCTCCGAGTCGATTCCTAATCAGCCGCTGTAAGCGAAGCGTCAGCGGCTGATGATGGTGGTCGAGCAAGCCGTCGCCGACCGAGCCTGCGAGGGCGGCGAACCGGCGTGTCGAGACCCGGTGAGAAGAAAGCAGACCTCAGGTCTGGCTCAGATCAAACCAAGGCCCTTGACCGCGTCGCGCTCCTCGGCGAGCTCCGCGGTCGAGGCGTCGATCCGCCCGCGCGAGAAGTCGTCGATCTCGAGGCCCTGGACGATCTCCCAGTCGCCGCCGCGGGTGGTGACGGGGAACGACGAGACCAGGCCCTCCGGGACGCCGTACGAGCCGTCGGACACGACCGCCATCGACACCCAGTCGCCGTCGGCGGAGCCGAGCAGCCAGTCGTGGGCGGCGTCGATGGTGGCCGAGGCGGCGGAGGCGGCCGACGAGGAGCCACGGGCCTCGATGATCGCCGCGCCCCGCTTGGCGACCGTGGGGATGAAGTCGTTCTCGATCCACGCCTGGTCGTCGACGACCTCGGCGGCGTTCTTGCCGCCGATCTCGGCGTGGAAGACGTCGGGGTACTGCGTGGCGGAGTGGTTGCCCCAGATCGTCATCTGCCTGATGTCGGTGACCGGGGCACCGGTCTTGGCGGCGAGCTGTGAGATCGCGCGGTTGTGGTCGAGCCGGGTCAGGGCCGAGAACCGCTCCTGCGGGATGTCGGGGGCGTTGCTCATCGCGATCAGGGCGTTGGTGTTGGCCGGGTTCCCGGTCACGCCG
>NZ_DASSXS010000168.1:0-4101 GCF_035703625.1 Nocardioides sp.
GATCGGGAAGTACGGCAGGTTGGGGCAGCTGAGCGCCACCTTGTCGCCGGGCTCGATGCCGCGCTCCACGAGGAGGTTGGCCACC
The DNA here is from genome assembly GCF_035703625.1 of Nocardioides sp. GTDB lineage: Bacteria > Actinomycetota > Actinomycetes > Propionibacteriales > Nocardioidaceae > Nocardioides. The sequence continues at coordinate 86 of NZ_DASSXS010000168.1, forward strand.
TGGTTGGCGGCGCCGTTGACCTCGGTGTACGTCAGGCGGGTGTCGCCGAGCACCACTGCATGGCGGTCGGCGTACTTGTCGGCGGATTCCTCCAGCAGGCTGGCGAGGTTCAACATCCCGCCAACCTAGTCGGCCGAACGCCGCCCACGGAAGGCCACCCAGGCGAGCGCCACGCCGATCCCGGCCACCGCCGGGCCGATGATCGCCCACTTCTCGTCGCCGGTCATCGAGCTCCCGCCGAGGTAGCCGAGTCCCTGGAGCGTCCACACGACTCCGACCAGGATCATCAGGGCGCCGATGCCCGCCGCGAGTGCCTTCATCACAGTGCCCTTCCGCTGGCCTCGATCACGATCGCTGCTCCGAACCTAGCGCGCGGGCGGCCCGCTGCAGGTCGCCGCGGACGGCGTACGGCGCCAGGCCGGTCAGCACCCAGCCGACCGGCTTGAGAAGGGACGCGGCCGTGACCTGGACGGTGGCGGTGACCACGGTCCCGGTCGGAACCTCCGCGAAGGCCAGCCGCAGCCGGGCCTCGATCCCGCGCCAGTGGCCGACCTCGGCCCAACTCGACGCGGGCTCGACCTCGGTGACCTCCATCCGCGGCCGGGCTCCGACAGCCGTGACGTCGCGCCACGTCGTCCCGACCTCTCCCGCGCCGCGCAGCCCCTCGATGCGACGGAGGCTTCCCTGCCACTCGGGCCGGCGTGCGGGGTCGGACAGGAAGCCGAACACGACGTCGGCCGGTGCCGCGAACTCGACGGCGACCGGTCTCACCAGGTCCGGCCCGTCAGCCGCTCGTAGGCCTCGACGTAGCGGGACCGGGTCAGCTCGACGACCCGCTCGGGCAGCGGAGGCGGTGCGTCGCCGGAGGCGCGGTCCCAGCCGCTCTCCGGCCCGGTCAGCCAGTCCCGGACGAGCTGCTTGTCGAAGGCCGGCTGCGTCCGCCCCGGCTGCCACTGGTCGGCGGGCCAGAACCTCGACGAGTCCGGCGTCAGCACCTCGTCGGCGAGCACGATCCGGTCGCCGGAGTGTCCGAACTCCAGCTTGGTGTCGGCCAGCAGCAGGCCGCGCCCCCGGGCGACCTCCTCGGCACGCGAGTAGACGGCGAGCGTCAGCTCGCGCAGGGTCGCGGCGACCTGGGCACCGACGGTGTCGACCACCGCATCGAAGGAGACGTTCTCGTCGTGGTCGCCCAGGTCGGCCTTGCTGGCCGGGGTGAAGATCGGTTCCGGGAGCCGCGAGCCGTCCTCGAGTCCGTCGGGCAGCGGGACCCCGCACACCCGACCGGTGGCGCGGTAGTCGGCCAGTCCGGAGCCGGCGAGGTAGCCGCGGGCCACGCACTCGACCGGGAACATCTCGAGGTCCTCGCAGATCACCGCGCGCCCCCGGACCACGTCGGGGACGTCCGTCGAGACGACATGGTTGGGTACCAGGTCGGCCAGCTGCTCGAACCACCACAGCGACATCCGGGTCAGGATCTCGCCCTTGTCGGGGATCGTCGTCTCGAGGACGAAGTCGTAGGCGGAGATGCGGTCGCTGGCCACCATCAGCAGCCGGCCGGCGTGCTCCCCCGACTCGATCCGGTAGAGGTCGCGCACCTTGCCCGAGTGGACATGGGTCGCATCGTCGATGGCGGGCGCGTCCGGGAGGTTGAGCACGGGCCGACCCTAGTGGCCGCCCGCCACGGGTGTCATCGGTGCAGCCACCAGCCGAGCGCCCTGGTCATCCGCGGCAGCACGACGTAGGTCATGATCGGCGTCATCACCACGGTGGACGCGAGGACCCGGGGCACGAGCGGAAGGGCCGGGAAGAACGTGCCGGCCAGCCAGGTCACGAGCAGGCTGAGCGGGAAGAACGCCAGCCAGATCACCACGGCCTGCTTCCACACCGGTGGCTTGTCGGCGGACGGTGCCGTCTCGAGCGTCTCGACAGAGCTCGGCGCGTCGAACCAGCCCTCGATCCCCGTCCGGCGCTCCACGCGCGAGGCGCCGATCCTGCCCTGGGCCGCCGCGAGCCACCAGGCCCGCTGGGGCGACGACTCCCAGGTGGCCAGGGCGTCGGTGCCCGAGAAGCGGTAGAGCATGTGCCACTCGTCCGAGGTCTCGCTCGGTCGCACCCATCCGACGCCGAGGAAGCCCTCGAACCCCTTGGCCAGGGACGCACCCGCCTCGACCCAGGCCATCATCTCGGCGGTGTGGTCGGGGGCGATGTGGCGGGTGATCGAGACGGTGACGGGCGCGGCGGTCATGCGTAGAGGCTCCCCGACGTTCTCGTGAGCGGGGCTATCCCCGGCGTGTGACGCGTGGCACACTCGGCCCCGCACTTCACCGGCGCGACATTCGGGAGGGCCGGTCACACCCCCAGGAGGATCCTTGAGATCAGTCATCACGCGCGGACGCCTGACCGGCGTCGTCGCGGCAGCAGCAGCGGTTTCACTGCTCGGCGTCACCACCATCGGCGCCAGCGCGGAACCGACACCCGACGAACTGCCCACCACCCAGGGCCTGCGCAAGGCCGTCACGGTCAGCGGGATGCAGGAACACCTCGCCGCGCTCCAGCGGATCGCCGACGAGAACGGAGGCAGCCGGGTCTCCGGCTTCCCGGCCTTCAACCAGTCCGTGGACTACGTCGAGGGTCGCCTCACCGCGGCCGGCTACGACGTCACGGTCCAGCCGTTCGCGTTCCCGTTCAACGCGGACGCGACCCCACCCGTCTTCAATCAGATCTCGCCATCCCAGGCGACGTACGAGGACGGCGTCGACTTCGCCTCGATGACCTACTCGGGCAACGGAGACGTCACGGCGGCGATCACGGCCGTCGACCTGGTGGTCCCGCCCGTCGGCGTGGACAACGGCAACACCAGCGGTTGCGAAGCGTCCGACTTCGCCGGCTTCCCGGCGGGCAACATCGCGCTCATGCAGCGCGGAACATGTCCGTTCCGGGACAAGGCCCTCAACGCCGAGGCGGCCGACGCGGCTGCGGTGATCATCTTCAACGAGGGTCAGCCCGGACGGACGGCCGCTCTCTCCGGCACGCTCAGCAGCCCCGGTTCCACCATCCCCGTCGTCGGGACGAGCTTCGCCATCGGTGACGACCTGCGCAACGGCGTGAACAGCGGAGCAACCGGGTCGCAGGCGCGGGTGCGCGTCGATCGGGTCAACGAGACCCGCACGACCTACAACGTACTTGCCGAGACCCCGACCGGCGACCCGAACAACGTGGTCGTCGTCGGAGCCCACCTCGACAGCGTCCCCCGGGGGCCGGGCATCAACGACAACGGCTCCGGCTCCGCGGGCATCCTCGAGATCGCCGAGGCGGTTGCGGCTCGCGACATCGAGCCACGCAACAAGCTCCGCTTTGCCTTCTGGGGCGCGGAGGAGTTCGGCCTGCTCGGCTCACGTCACTACGTGGGCCAGCTGACCGCGGCGGAGAAGGATGCGATCGCGCTCAACCTCAATTTCGACATGATCGGCTCTCCGAACTACGTCCGGTTCGTCTACGACGGCGACAACTCGGCGTTCCCGGTCGGTCCGAACGCGGCGGCGGGCCCGGCCGGCTCTGGCGAGATCGAGCGCGTCTTCCACGACTACTTCGGCGGCGTGGGGCTCGAATCCTCGGAGACCCCCTTCAGCGGACGCTCGGACTACGGTCCGTTCATCGCACAGGGAATCCCTGCAGGCGGGCTGTTCACCGGCGCGGAGGGCGTCAAGACGGCGGAGCAGGCGGCGATCTACGGCGGCACGGCGGGTGCGCAGTACGACCACTGCTACCACCTGGCGTGCGACACGATCGCCAACGTCAACCGGCAGGCGATCGACGAGATGGCGGACGCGGCCGCGCACGCCACCCTCACGTTCGCGCGACGCGACTTTGCGCGGAACCCGCTGGTCAACCCGACGGCACCCGCGAGCGGTACCCCCGGCACGACCGGCGGCGGTGGCCTGCATGACGAGCACGACCACGAGGTAGCCCGCTGATCGGCTGGTGAACCCCAGGCGGCGCCCGGCCACGTTCTGGCC
>NZ_DASSXS010000264.1:0-7705 GCF_035703625.1 Nocardioides sp.
GACCACTGGGGGCTGGTGCTCACCTACGGCCTGCTCACGATGGGGCTCGGCCTCGTCCTGGTCCTGTGGCCCGACCAGACGCTCAAGGTGCTGGCCGTCCTGATCGGCATCCAGCTCATCCTCACCGGCGCCTTCCGGCTGGTCATGGCCGTGGCGTCGCGGCACGTGGACGGCAGCACCCGGGCGGTCGCCGGCATGTTCGGTGCGCTGGCGCTCGTCCTCGGCCTCCTCTGCCTGCGGTCCCCCCTGCAGACGGTGCTGGTCATCGGCATGATCCTCGGGGTCTGGTGGATGGCCGCGGGTCTCGTCGACATCGTCGCCGCGCTGCGCTCCCACGACTCGCACCGGCGCGGTTGGGACCTCGGGCTCGGGGTTCTCAGCGTCCTGGCCGGAGGCTTCCTGCTCATCGCCCCGGAGGTCTCGCTCGGCCTGCTCGTGGTCATCGTCGCTGTCTGGTTGTTCTCCTACGGCTTCATCGCCATCGTGGCCGGCCTCGTGCTCCGCAGTGAGGAACGGCGCTCCACCAGCACGTCGGTGCCCGGAGCAGCCCAGCCGGCGACATGACCGACATGCCCGCCGACAGCGCCGCGGAGGTGGCCCGGCTCCGCGCCGAGGTGGAGCGACTCCAGGGCGAGCTCCAGACCGCGTCCCACGACCGGCCCGAGCGCCATGGCGGATGGTGGCGCGTCCCGGTCATCGGCCTCTGCCTCCTGCTGGTCGGGGTGCTGGCGCCGCTCTCGATCCTGGCCACGTGGGCGCACGACGAGGTGTCGGACACCGACCGGTACGTCGAGACGGTCGCCCCGCTTGCCGACTCCCCCGAGGTCCAGGCCGCCGTGACGGCTCGGCTCACGGCCCGGATCATGGGCCTGCTCGACGTCGAGGCGGTCACCAAGGACGCCATCGACGCACTGGGGGAGCGTGGACTCCCACCACGAGCGGTCGCCAGCCTGACCGCCCTCTCCGGTCCGCTGGCCCAGGGCGTCGAGACATTCGTCAGCAACCAGGTGGCGCGGATCGTCAGCTCGGACGAGTTCGCCGACGCCTGGGCGGCCGCCAACCGCGTCGCGCACACCCAGATGGTGGCCGTGCTCACCGGCGAGACCGGGGAGGCGGTCGAGGTCAGTGGCGGGACGGTCCAGCTCAACCTCGGCGTGGTCATCGACCGGGTCAAGGAGCAGCTGCTGGACTCCGGCTTCACGCTCGCCTCGCGCATCCCCCAGGTGTCCGCCGACGTCACCCTGTTCCAGTCGGACGAGCTGGCGCGGGCGCAGACGGCGTTCCGGCTGCTCGACGCCACCGCCCGCGCCCTGCCGCTGATCGCACTCGCGCTGCTCGGCATCGCCGTGGCGGTGTCGGTCAGGCGCCGTCGGACCCTGGCCATCGGGGCACTGGTCATCGCCGGTTCCATGCTGGTCCTGGGCGCGGCGCTCAACCTGTTCCGCATCGTCTACCTGGACGCGGTCCCGAGCGACCGTCTCCCGGCCGACGCTGCCGCGGTGATCTTCGACCAGATCGTCGAGTTCATCCGGCTGAACCTGCGGGCCCTGCTGGTCATCTCCCTGGCCGTGGCGTTCGTGGCGTGGGTCAGTGGTCCCGAGCAGGCACCGGCGTCGGTGCGGCGGGGCACGACCCGGGCCCTCGACGCGGTCCGGCACCGGCGGGACAGCGCCGGGCTCGCGACCGGGCGGGTCGGCGACTTCGTCTACACCAACCGAGGGCCGCTGCGGGCGACCGTCCTGGGCGGGGCCGTGCTGGTCTATGCCCTGGCCGACCACCCCACCGGAGCGTGGACGCTGGTCGTGGTCGCGGTCGCCGCGCTGATCCTGCTGCTGCTCGAGCTGCTGTCCGGGCGGCCGACCCTGCCCAGCCCCGGGCCGGTCGGTCCCTCAGCCGGGAAGCCCGCCTGACACGCGCGTCCGCAGCACCGGGACCCGCCGGGCGACGGCACGGGCCAGGCGCTGGACCTGGGAGTCCTCGACCAGGGCCCGCCCGACCACGCTGGCCACGACCAGCAGGCCGGCAAAGCCGACCAGCCACGTGGTGACGGCCAGGATCAGCCCGAGCGTCCCGAACGCGGCCGCACTGGAGGCGACGTACGCCGGCATGACGAGCCCCGACCCCCAGCTGTAGAGCATGAGCGAGTAGCCGGTCAGGAGGGCTCCGACGAGGAGGGTCCGCCAGGGCACCCGTCCGAACAGCAGGATCCTCGACGTCCACCACCACAGGAGCGTGGCCCCCGCCCCCTGCACCAGGTAGCGCAGGACCCCGAAGTCGGCGACCCGGTCGAGGACGAACCCCAGCCCTGCCAGCGTCTGCAGGGTCAGCAGCCAGCCGACCAGCCACACGCTGCTGCGTCGGATGCCGACCATCCCCCCGATGTGGGGCTGCTCCCAGATCTTCTCGTACATCCGCTGGACCGCGCGCGCGAAGGAGGTCGCGGAGAACAACGTGATCAGCAGCCCGATCACCCCGGTCTGGGCACGCACCTGATCCGGGTCCACGTTCGCCTGGATCATCTGCTCGCCGGTCCCACCCACTCCGGTCAGGTCGCGGAACCGCTCGACGGCCAGCGCGGTGAACTCCTCCGGGAGGAAGGCGGCCAGCATCACGAGCATCGGCACGAGCGCGAGCATCGCCTGGGCGGCGATCGCCATGGACCGGTCGATCAGCTCGATCCGGACCAGTCCCCTGACCACGCTGCGGACGACGGGCACGGTGCCCAGCACCCACTGGACGAACTCGAACCCGCGCCTCACGACCGCACGGACTCGGGCGAAGGCCATGGCGCGCCGCCTCCCGGTGCGGCTGCCGACCGTCGGCAGCGTGAGCACCAGCGTGGTGCGGTCCACCCCCAGACCCCTCACCCTTAGCGGGTGAACCAGAGGCAGCGGGCAGGTGCCACGGTCACCACAGAAGCGGAGGAACGAGTCGATGGTCGGGTGGAGACGCTGGGTACACCTCGGGGTCGTGCTCGGTGCGGTCGTGCTGGTCTACTTCCTCGCTCCCGTGTCACGGGAGCTCGAGCGCGGGACCCTGATCCGGATCCTGCTCTCCCTCCTGGTGCTCGCCCTCCTGGTGGTGGGAGTAGTGCGGCAGCTCCGCCTGCACCTCGATGACCAGGACCGGCGGGTCGACGGCCTGATCGTGTCGATCGTGGTGGTGATGACGGTCTTCTCGTTCTGCTACTTCACCCTCCAGCAGCGCGACCCGACCCAGTTCGCCCAGATGGAGACCCGGCTGGATGCGCTCTACTTCACCGCCACCACGGCATCCAGCGTCGGTTACGGCGACGTGCACGCGGTGGGACAGGTGGCGCGCGCGATGGTGCTGGTCCAGATCGTGTTCAACGTGGTCTTCATCGGTACGGCGGTCGCCCTCCTCTCCTCGCGCATCAGGGCGGTGGCCAGTGCTCGGGCGGAGGCACGGGCAGGTGGGCGGAAGCCGGAGTAGGCGTGCCCCGCTCAGACCGAGCGCGCCGGCTCGGTGCCGGTGTGCCCGGCGCCGGGTGCGCGGACGCCCTGACGGTGGCCCAGCAGCTCCAACCACCCGACGAGCAGCTCGTGCACCGCGTCCGCGCCGACGACCATCCGCTCCGGCCCGGGCAGATCGCGCGGCCACACGATCATCGCCCGGTCCTGCCAGCCGCCCAGCCCGCCGTGGCAGCCCACCAGCCCTTCGAACGCCGCCACCTCCTGCATGTCGTCGAGCAGGCTGTTGACGTAGATGTCGGGAGCCTCGGGCATCGTGGCCGCACGCAGCACGAACCCGGGCGCCTCCGGGCCGAAGGGCGCGAGCGGGTCCTGCCCCACGATCACCCCCTCGCGGACGCGGTGCTCACCATGGGCGCCGATCGCGACCGGCCCGTGCTCGACGGTGTCCACCACCGCGAACGCGATGCCCGGGTGTGCGACGAGGCCGGGCAACAGCGCCGGGAACCGCGCGGCCAGGTCGTCCACCGTCAGCCGCTGCGTCTCCCCCGACACGTAGATCAGCCCGAGGTTGCCGGAGCCGAACACCAGGAACTGCTCGGAGGCGTCGTCGGCCCCGGCCCGGCCACGCTCGGCCTCGTCGGCCCGGTCGGCGGAGTCGAACTTCTGCGCCGAGAGTCGGTCCGAGGCCTTGCCCAGGGCCCGGCCGACCACGGTGTCGGGGTCGCTGGAGGCCGCGATCATCGAGTTCAGCGAACCGCTGCCCTCCTCGTTCGACCCTGACGCGAGGACACTGGCGTCGGAGAGTCGCCGGACAAGGGCGGAGAGGTCCTCGCCGTACCGGTCGGCGAAGACCTCGCCCTGCGACTGGCCGTGGTCGGAGAGCACCACGAAGTGGTACTTGCGCGGCGCCACCTCGGCCACCGACTCGAGCTGCGCGAGCACGGCGTCGATGCCCTCGAGTGCGGCCAGCGACTCGGGCTGGGAGATCCCCGCGTGGTGGGCGACGGCGTCGTAGTCGACGTAGTCCACGTAGACCGAGCGCCTCCCGCGCAGCATCGCGTCGGCGACCAGGGTGGTGTTCAGGTCGCGCAGCACGCCGCTCAGCGCGGCCCTCTCGAGCGTGAAGCTCCAGCCGCGGTGCACCCGGGGGCGTACGTCGCGCCGCCGTGCACGCGAGGCCTGGAAGCGCTCGCGCGCGATCTCGCTGAAGGTCCGCGACATGCTGCGCGCCAGGCCGCCCGGTCGAGCCAGGAAGCTCGACAGGGTGACCCGCGCCTGACGGGTCTCCCTCGTGCGCTGGACCGCACTCATGGTCGCGTAGGCCACCGGGGCGTCGCCGGTGAACAGGTTGCTCACGGAGACGCCGTCGTCGACGAGCAGCCCGCGGCCGTTGGAGTGCCGCTCCTCGATGATCGCGGCATCGGCCGGCTTGTTGGCGACGTAGACCCGTCCCTCGGAGCGCTCCACCCAACGGAAGGCGGGGATGCCCTCGATGGTTCCGTGCAGGATCCCCATCTGGCTGGCCGGGGTGGTGGCGGGGAGCTTGGGACGCCACTCGGCCATGTGGTGCGAGCCGCTGCGCACCCAGCGCGCGAGCGTGGGCAGCGTCCCGGCGCGGACCCCCCACTCGAGCACGGGATACGGCACCCCGTCGGCCTGGACGAACACCACACCCGGGATGTCGGCGTCCTCCAGCTCACGCGGCCGCTTGCGGCGAGCGCCGCGGAGCAGGCTGGCCGTCACCGCGTCGTCGGTACCGGCGGTCGCGACCCACACGAACAGCGTGGCGACGGCGGCGACCACCCAGGAGGCGACGAAGGAGGACCACAGCCTGACCTCGTCGCCGGGAACCGCCGAGAGCACCACCCAGATCACCAGCGCCTGGCCGAACAGGCCGATCAGGATCGCCCCGACCCAGCCCAGCAACGCCGCGATCACCACGAGCACCGGCCGGAGGAGGCCGCCGATCACGAAGATCAGGACGGCGGCCACCAGCGCGCGGCCGACGCCTCCGACGTTGAAGTCGGGCACGAGCCACGAGGCGACGATGAGCCCGAGCGCGAACCCGACGAGCGCCAGCACGGCGCGCCCCAGGTCACCCCAGCGCAGTGTCCAACGCCGAGCGCGACGTCCCGTGCTCGCCATGGGAGGAGCATGTCGTCCACCTTCCTGACGCTGCTCCCCCGATCTGGGTGAGCCCGGAGGCGTGCAGCACCTGCCGTGTGGGCACGGGACCACCAGGTTCCGACCGGCTCGGTCTGGTGGCGTCCGGCCAGGATGGGAGTGTCTGGGCATGACGACTGAGGGAATGGTGGCACCGCCGTACTCGCGCGTCCGCGACGTGTTCGACGAGGTGCTGGTCGAGCAGCAGGGCACGGGCGCCTCGTTTGCCGTCTGGCACGACGGCCGGTGGGTGGTCGACCTCTGGGGCGGCCATGCCGACGTCGCGCACCGCCGGCCCTGGCGGTCCGACACCCTGGTGATGCCCTACTCGGTGACGAAGCCCTTCGCCGCCCTGTGCGTGCTGACGCTGGTCGACCGCGGCCTGGTCGAGCTCGATGCTCCGATGCAGCGCTACTGGCCGGAGCTGCGGGCCGAGGCCACGGTCCGTGACGTGCTCTCGCACCGCGCCGGCGTCGTCGTACTGGACGAGGAGGCGACCGAGGAGGCGTTCTACGACTGGGAGCTGATGTGCTCCCTCCTGTCCCGGCAGGCGCCGGCGTGGCCACCCGGGACTGCCCAGGGCGAGTCTGCGCTGTTCTACGGCCACCTGCTCGGCCAGGTCGTCCGCGCGGTGGACGGCCGTTCGCTGGGGCGTTTCCTTCGCGAGGAGATCTGTGGGCCCCACGACCTGGACTTCCACATCGGGCTGGGTCATGCCGAGCTGTCCAGAACGGCCGACCTGGCCGGCCTCGGCGCGGACTTCCGGGCCTCCCAGGCGACGGCGTCCGACCTCTATCGCCGGGCGGTGTCGAACCCGCCGGGTGCGCGAGACCTCCGGGTCGTCAACGGCGACAGGTGGCGGCGGGCCGAGGTGCCGGCAGTCAACGGTCACGGGACCGCACGCGCCGTGGCCGGGTTCTACGTCGCCCTCGCCCACGGGAAGCTGGTGGGCCGGGCCGTCCTCGAGGAGGTGACGCGCGGGCGCGGGACCGGCCCCGAGCTGGTCATGGGCGGGGAGCGGGAGTGGGGTCTCGGTGTGGCCCTGGAGCCCGACGGCTACGGCATGGGCGGCCTCGGCGGCAGCATCGGCTGGTGGAGCCAGGAGGGGCAGTACGCCGCCGCGTTCCTCACGGGCCACCTCGGGACGCACGACCGCGGCGAACGACTGGAGAACGCCGCGCGCGACGTGCTCGGCCTGCCCCCGCTCTGACCTGTTCGGCGACCTCGGCCGCCCGCCTTGCGAAGACTTCCGGGTTTGACGGCAATGACCGGTGGGAATCCTGCTCGCGTGACGCCGTCCGGGTCGAGACGTCCGGCCCGGCGCGGCAGTTCCCAGTGAGTCTGCCGGCACTGGCGCGCGGGGTGAACCGTCCACACCGTCGCTCGCTGGGAGTTCGAAATGCCGATGGTTCAGCACTCACTCACCGTGTTCGTCGCCCTGCTCGCATCGCTCGGTTTCGTGGTGGTGCTCGTGGGCAGCTCACCCGCCTCCGCGGGTCCGTCGTACACCGACCGCATGGAGTCCTCGGTGATCCGCTCGACCAACAACAAGCGGGTGGAGCGTGGCCGGAAGGCCGTCCGGGGCAACGAGTGCATCGACCGCATGGCAGAGAGCTGGGCCCGGCACCTGGCGCAGGCAAACACCCTGACCCACCGCAAGCTGGGCAGGGTCCTGAGCCAGTGCAACCGGTCCTACGTCAGCGAGAACCTCGCCAAGTACCCCGTGTCGCCGGGCATGACCGCAGCCGATGTCGCGCGCGGCACCGTGAAGGCGTGGATGCAGTCGGCGGGGCACCGCCACAACCTGCTGTCGTTCAAGCCGCGCGTGATCGGGCTCGGCGTGGCCAAGGACGCCAACGGCAAGAACTGGTTCATCGTCCAGAACTTCGCCCGCTGACCCTGCGGGTCCGCACGGGGCACGACGTCGGCCCGAGCCGTCCCGGGTGGACCAGTAGGCTGCGGCAGGCCAGCCACGCCACCGCCCGGGCCCCTAGCTCAATTGGCAGAGCAGAGGACTTTTAATCCTTTGGTTGTGGGTTCGAGTCCCACGGGGCCTACCGATAAGTTTGGATCAAGGCGCGGTCGAGACGCTTGCCACAGCTCAGTGT
>NZ_DASSXS010000269.1:0-4463 GCF_035703625.1 Nocardioides sp.
CATGCGTGAGTACGACCTCCGGACCGCCGCGGGTGTCGCCTGCACGACGGCGTCCAGCACGTGCCGACCGGTGGAGACCGGCCGCCTGCTGACCGGCCCGGGCGGCGGCATGGCCGATTGGGACGCGGTCCAGGACCAGGCGAGGCTGAAGCTCGGCATCGTGCTGCAGGACTCCGACGTGCTCAACGTCCCGCTGCTCGCGACCGACCCGTACGGCCACTTCCTGCGCGGCGGCAACAACTTCCCGCAGATCGCAACCGCGACCGGATTCGTCGCGGCATCTCCCGGCGGCCTGAGTCTGCCGGGGAACACGACCCGCACGGGCCACGCCTTCCTCGACGACATCGCGCACCACGCGGTGCCGCGGGCCGGCTTCACCGCCGACCCCGACGGCGTGCTCACGCCGGGCCTGGCCGCACTGCAGTGCCAGGGACCCCCGGCCGCCGGGGAGACCTGCCTGCGGCAGTTCGACGACGAGCTGCTCGGGCGCCACTTCGTCGCCGGTGACGGCAGGGTCAACGAGAACATCGGCCTGACGACGGTCCACCACGTGTTCCACTCCGAGCACAACCGGCTGCGGGCAGAGATCGACGTCATGATCAACGGAGACGGGAACCCGGCCAACGGCAACGAGTCCGTGCTGACGGCGGACGAGGTGACCAGTTGGAACGCGCTCAACACCGCAACCGGCTGGGGCTACGGAGATCGGCTCTTCCAGGCCGCGAAGTTCGTGACCGAGATGGAGTACCAGCACCTGGTGTTCGAGGAGTTCGCCCGCAAGGTGCAGCCGGCGCTCGACCTGTTCACCGCCGTCGACCCCGCCGTCGATCCGGCGATCGACGCGGAGTTCGCCCACGCGGTCTACCGGTTCGGCCACTCGATGCTCACCGACACCATCGACCGCAGCAACGCGCCCGACATCCCGCTGCTGGAGGGCTTCCTCAACCCCCTCGCCTACACCGACGGCGGACGACTCTCCGCCCAGGCGGCCGCTGGCGGTCTCGCCATGGGCATGACCGACCAGACCGGCAACGAGATCGACGAGTTCGTCACCGAGACTCTCCGCAACAACCTGCTCGGCCTGCCCCTCGACCTCGCGGCGATCAACCTCACCCGAGGACGGGAGACGGGAGTGCCACCGCTCAACGACTTCCGCCGTCAGCTGTTCGCCGCCACCCGCGACTCGTCCCTGCGGCCGTACTCCAGCTGGTCGGACTTCGGGCTCAATCTCAAGCACCCGTACTCGCTGGTCAACTTCATCGCGGCCTACGGCACCCACCCCTCGATCACGGGCGGGCTGGCACACCGGCGAGCCTCGGCCGAGCTGCTGGTCAACGGCGGTGGCGGTGCCCCCGGCGACCGGACGGCGTTCCTCGACAGCACAGGCGGCTGGGCGAACCGCCCCAGTGGCCTGGAGCAGGTCGACCTGTGGGTCGGCGGCCTGGCGGAGTCGACGCGTCTGTTCGGCGGCATGCTCGGGTCGACGTTCACCCACGTCTTCGAGCAGCAGATGCTCAAGCTCCAGGACGGCGACCGCTTCTACTACCTGGCGCGTCTCGCCGGTCTGAACCTGCTGAGCGAGATCGAGGGCAACTCCTTTGCCGAGCTGATCATGCGCAACACCGACGCCGCAGCGCTGAAGGCCGACGTGTTCGGCATCGCCGACTGCGAGTTCGAGGTCGCCAACCTCGGCACCTCCGGCCCGATCACCGATGACCCCGCATCGTCGTGCGACGAGGCGTTGGTCCTGACCCGGATGCCGGACGGCACCATCCGCTACCGCCCGTCGAACCAGGTCGACCCGCCGGGGCTCAACCCACAGAGCACGTTCAACGGCACCGCTGCGGGGGACCGCATCTGGGGTGGCCTCGACGACGACACCTTCTGGGGCAACGACGGTGACGACTGGATCGAGGGCGACGACGGCGACGACACCGTGATCGGTGGACTGGGCGACGACACGCTCACGGACACCCATGGCACCGACGTCCTGAAGGGTGGCGCCGGAGACGACGCCATCGACGCCGGTCCCGGCCTCGACATCATCGTGGGCGGGCTCGGCAACGACTTCGCGGCCGGTGGTGCCAACGCCAACGAGACCTTCGCCGGCCCCGGCGACGACCTCATCGAGGCTGGACTCGGCACCGACACGGTGCTCGGGGACTCGGGCGACGACTGGATCGAGGGCGGGGCGCAGCCCGACGAGATCTTCGGTGACAGCGGGGCACCACTGTTCGACGACCTCAACGCCCCCGGCGACGAGGTGATCGACGGCCAGGGCGGCGACGACACGCTGGCGGCCGAGGGTGGCGACGATGTCATGCTCGCCGGTCCCGGCATCGACCAGTACATCGGCCTGCGGGGCTTCGACTGGGTCAGCCACTCCGGTGACCCGGTGCCGGCCGACGCCGACCTCGGCCGCGTGCTCGAACCGCTCCCGCCGCCGGGAGGCAACCTGCAGGACCAGTACGGCAACGTCGAGGCCGTGTCGGGGTGGTCCCTCGACGACGTACTCAAGGGCGACGACGCCGTCCCTGCGACCGACGTCGAACCCGGTGTCCCGGTCGGCAGCAACGTGCTCACCGCACGGGGCGTCGGACTGGTCGACGGCCTGCAAGCGCTGTTGCCGGCGGGCACCACGTCCTTCGGTGGCGGCAACATCCTGCTCGGTGGCGCCGGCAGCGACCGCCTCGAGGGACGTGGGGGAGACGACGTCATCGATGGCGACAGGTGGCTCGACGTCCGGCTGAGCGTGCGTACCAACCCGACCGACCCCGCGACGGAGACCCAGCGCTTCGGCGGGCTGGCCGGGCTGCGCGATGCCGTGCTCGCCGGCACGTTGGACCCGGGCAACGTGGTGGCGGTGCGCGCGATCATCGCGCCGCCGAACGTGGCGAACGACGTGGACACCGCGACCTTCTCCGACGTTCGCTCGCGGTACACCGTGACCACGGTCGGCGCGGTGACCACCGTGGCCCACCACCCGGTCCAGGCACCACCCGGAGGGGAACCTCCCAGGAGCGACGGGACCGACACGCTCCGCGGCATCGAGCGGCTCATGTTCGCCGACGCGATCGTGCCGGTCGACCCCACCGACTTCGTGGTGACGACGAGCCGAGGCGACGGGACCGCGACCGTTCGCTGGTCAGGGCCCGCCGCCGACGCTTCGACCCGGTTCGAGGTGCACTGGGACGACCCGGTCAGCGGGCTGCCCAGGGTGCGCGACGTGGGCAGCGCTCACACCGCGCAGATCGGCAACCTGGTGAACGGCCGCGTGTACCACTTCCAGGTCTGGGCCTTCCACGCCGGCCCACCGGCACCCCGGTGGCTGGTTCCGAGCGGACCTGTCGTGCCGGCTGCGGCCCCTGCCCGACCCACGATCGGCACGGCCGTGGGTCGCAACGGCTCGGCTCTGGTGCGCTGGTCACCGCCGGCCAACGACGGTGGCGCTGAGGTCACCCACTACCTGGTGCGCACCCAGGACAGCACAGGGAACCCGGTGGGCGAGCCGAAGTCGGTGAGTGCACCGGCCACCAGCACGGTGGTGGCGGGCCTCACCAACGGAGGTCGGTACCGGTTCCAGGTCTCGGCCGTCAGCGCTGCGGGTGCCGGACCCTACTCCGCGCTCTCCAACGCCGTCCTGGCGGCGACCGTCCCGGCCCCTCCGGTGATCGGCACCGCGGTGTCCGGCGCCACCCGGGACGTGGCGACCACCGCCACTGCGTTCTGGTCCCCTCCGCTCTCCAATGGCGGTGCCAGACTCACCGGCTTTGTCGTCTGGGCGCTCCGGATGAGCTCCACCGCACCCGACGCACGGGTGCTGCTGAGAACCTCGTCGGCGCCGCTCGGGCCCAGCCGTCTGTCGCACGAGTTCCAGCTGGCACCGGGGGTGTACCGGTTCCGCATCGTGGCCCGCAACCAGAGGGGTGACAGCGCTCCGTCTGCCCGTTCCAACGCCGTCCGTGCGCGCTAGATGTGGGTCGACCTGAACCGTGGCGAGTCCCGCCCGCCGCGCTGCTCCCGACCGACCGGGCGGAGCGCCTGAGCGCCGCGGCCGTCAGTGCCGAGCGGGGTGGCACCACCTCCCCGCTGCCGCGATGAAGGGCTGAGGGCGGCCGTGACCATCACCTTGGTCATGCCGCTCGCTGCTCTTCTTGCCCGTCGAGCGTGTGCTCCCTGGGTACGTCGAGTGGTGCAGCGGCGCGGTAGCTGCGCCGTCACGGCAGCGGCGGTGGTCCGGGCGGTGGTCCGGGCGGTGGTCCGGGCGGGGGCTCCGGTGGCGGTGGCGGCGGCGGGGGCTCCGGTGGTGGCGGAGGCGGCGGAGGTTCCGGTGGCGGTGGAGGCGGCGGATTGGGCTGTGGCGGGTTCGGCGGCGGGCAGTTGGGGTGGCACGGCGGCGGGCAGTTGGGGTGACACGGCGGCGGGCACTTCGGGTGACACGGCGGCGGGCACTTCGGGTGACA
>NZ_DASSXS010000048.1:0-9604 GCF_035703625.1 Nocardioides sp.
ACCGAGGTCCGCCTCGCGGGCCTCACCGGGACCGTTGACGACGCACCCCATGACGGCGACGCGCAGCGGAACCTCGAGCCCGTCGAGGCCGGCGGTGACCTCGTCGGCGAGCTTGTAGACGTCGACCTGCGCGCGGCCGCAGCTCGGGCAGGACACGATCTCCAGCCGACGGGGCTTGAGGTTCAGCGACTCCAGGATCTGGATACCGACCTTGACCTCCTCGACCGGTGGCGCCGAGAGGCTCACGCGGATCGTGTCCCCGATGCCCTGTCCGAGCAGGTGGCCGAAGGCGACGCTCGACTTGATGGTGCCCTGGAACGCCGGCCCTGCTTCGGTGACTCCGAGGTGCAGCGGCCAGTCGCCGGCCTCCGCCAGCATCTCGTAGGCGCGCACCATCACGACCGGGTCGTTGTGCTTGACGGAGATCTTGAAGTCGTGGAAGTCGTGCTCCTCGAACAGGCCTGCCTCCCACACGGCGGACTCGACGAGGGCCTCCGGCGTCGCCTTGCCGTACTTCTCCAGCAGCCGCTTGTCGAGCGAGCCGGCGTTGACGCCGATCCGGATGCTGGTGCCGCGGTCCTTGGCGGCGGCCGCGATCTCCCGAACCTGGTCGTCGAACTTGCGGATGTTGCCGGGGTTGACCCGGACTGCCGCGCAGCCGGCGTCGATCGCCGCGAAGACGTACTTGGGCTGGAAGTGGATGTCGGCGATCACCGGGATCTGCGAGTGCTCGGCGATCTCGGGAAGTGCCTCGGCGTCGTCCTGGCTGGGGCACGCCACCCGGACGATGTCGCAACCGGCCGCCGTGAGCTCGGCGATCTGCTGGAGGGTGGTGTTGACGTCGGCGGTGAGCGTGGTCGTCATCGACTGCACGGAGATCGGCGACTCGCTGCCGACCCCGACCTTCCCCACGCGGATCTGCCGCGTCTGGCGGCGAGGAGCGAGCACCGGCGGAGGTGCTTCGGGCATGCCGAGGCTGATGGCGGTCATGGGGTGAAGGCTACTGCCGGCCGGGAGCCGGGCGGCAACCGAGCGATCACGACTGCAGGTGGAGCGGGACCACCAGGTCGCCCACGATCAGGACCACACCCATGATCAGCACGGCCGACCCCACGACGTAGGCGACGGGAAGGAGCTTGGCGACGTCGACGTAGCCGGGGTCGGGTCGCCTGCGCAACCGCGCCATGCCACGCCGGGCCGCCTCGTACAGCGCGCCGGCGATGTGGCCGCCGTCGAGCGGCAGCAGCGGGATGAAGTTGAACATGCCGATGAAGAAGTTGAACCCGGCGATCAGCATCAGGAGGAACACCGTCTTCTCCTGGACCGGGAAGGTCTCGTGGGCGACCGTCTCTCCCGCGAGACGGCCACCGCCCACGATGCTCACCGGGCTCTCGGGGTCCCGCGGCTCGATGCCGACGATCGCCTTCGCAACACCCCACACCTTGACCGGGAGGGTGGCGAGGGCCTCGACCGTGTCGACGGTCATGGTCCCCATCTCACCCAGCGTGTAGAGGGGGCCACCGGTGACGAAGTGCTGGGTGGGCGTCACCCCGAGGAAGCCGACCTGGCGCAGGGTCTCGTCGGTCAGCGACGTCGGCCGCGCCTCGACGGTGGTGTTGGTGGTACCGGTCATCCGCTCGCCGTCGCGCACGAAGACGATGACCGCGTCGCCGTTGTCGTTGTTGCGGATCAGGGTGCGCAGCTGGGACCAGCCGGTGATCTGGGTGCCGTTGAACTCGACGATCGTGTCGCCCGGGAGCAGCCCGGCCTCGGCTGCGGGACTCTGCGGGTCGGTGCTCCGGCAGTCGGTCCGCTGGTCGACGTACGGGATCACGCACTCCGAGACGGTCTCGATCACCGGCTGTCCGGAGTCGGGCTGGACATCGCTCGCGTTGCCGTAGGTGGCGAACACGGCGCTGAAGATGAAGAACGCGATGAGGATGTTGACCGTCGGGCCACCGGCCATCACGATGACCTTCTTCCACCACGCCATCTTGTAGAAGAGCCGGTCGGAGTCCTCGGGGCTGATCTGCTCCCACTCCGCGGCCCGGGCGTCGGAGATCAGCTGGGTGAACATGCCGGTGTTGGACTTCCGGACGCGTACGACCCGACGGCCCTGCTCGTCGTAGACCGGGTGCTCGCGGTCCTCGTCGAGCTCGTCCGCGCCCGGAGGGAGCATGCCCACGATCTTGACGTAGCCGCCCAGCGGGACGGCCTTGATGCCGTACTCGGTCTCGCCGCGCTGCGTGCTCCAGACGGTCGGCCCGAACCCGATGAAGTACTGGCTGACCTTCCCCCCGAACTTCTTGGCCGGGATCATGTGGCCGAGCTCGTGCAGGCCGATCGAGGCCAGGATGGCGACCACGAAGATCACCACCCCGAGCAGGTAGAACAGGGCGGTCATGCGGTCCCTTCGAGGAGCTCGGTTGCACGGCGGCGCGCCCACGTGTCGGCGGCGAGGACGTCGTCGACGGTGAGCTTCTCCTTCGAGGGTACGTCGTGCTCCCCCACGACGGCGGCGACCGTGGGCACGATGTCGACGAATCGCAGGCGCCCGGCCCGGAACTCGGCGACGCACGCCTCGTTGGCGCCGTTGTAGACCGCCGGGGCGGTGCCGCCCAGCCGCCCGACCCTCCGCGCCAGCTCCACGGCCGGGAACGCCTCGTCGTCGAGCGGGAGGAACTCCCAGGTCTCGGGCGTCGACCAGTCGACCGCGGGGGCGGCGTCGGGCACCCGGTCGGGCCAGCCCAGGCCGAGCGCGATCGGGATCAGCATGGTCGGCGGGCTCGCCTGCACCAGGGTCGATCCGTCGACGAACTCCACCATGGAGTGGACCACCGAGGTGGGGTGGACCACGACCTCGATCCGGTCGAAGGGGATGTCGAAGAGCAGGTGTGCCTCGATCACCTCGAGACCCTTGTTGACGAGCGTGGCCGAGTTGATGGTCACCAGCGGGCCCATGTCCCAGGTCGGGTGCGCCAGCGCCTCCTCGACCGTGACCTCGCCGAGCTGCTCGCGCGTCCGGCCACGGAACGGCCCACCGCTGGCGGTGAGCACCAGGCGGCGTACCTCGTCGCGGCGGCCGCCGCGCAGGCACTGGGCGAGGGCGGAGTGCTCGGAGTCGACAGGCACGATCTGGCCGGGCTTCGCGCGGTCGGTGACCACCGGGCCGCCGATGATCAGGCTCTCCTTGTTGGCCAGCGCGAGCGTGTTGCCGGCGTCGAGCGCCGCCAGGGTCGGCGCGAGGCCGACAGCACCCGTGATCCCGTTGAGCACGACGTCGCACTCGTGGGCCGCGGCCGCGACGGACGCCTCCTCGCCGAGGCCGTGGAAGGCCGGCTCGAACTCGGCGACCTGGCTCGCGAACAGCTCCTCGTTGGAGCCGCCGGCCGTGAGCGCCACGACCCGGAACCGGTCGGGGTTGGCGCGCACCAGTTCCAGCGCCTGCGTGCCGATGGATCCCGTCGACCCCAGCACCACCACGTCTCGTCTCCTCACGGTGGCATTCTGGCAGGCGGGTCCTAGGCTCTCCATATGACCGAACCCGCCGTCCAGAGCCGAACCGGTGGGCCGTCGCTCCCCCAGGAGCGCCGCCTCGTCACCGAGATCCCCGGGCCGGAGTCCCGCGCACGCCTCGACCGCAAGAAGCAACACGTCGCCGACGGCGTGGGGACGATGCTGCCGGTGTTCGTGGAGGCGGCCGGTGGCGGCATCCTGCGCGACGTCGACGGCAACTCCCTGATCGACCTCGGGTCGGGAATCGCCGTCACCTCCGTCGGCAACTCCGCGCCCGAGGTGGTCCGCGGGGTCCAGGAGCAGGTGGCCGCGTTCACCCACACCTGCTTCATGATCACGCCGTACGACGGCTACGTGGACGTGTGCGAAAAGCTGGCCGAGCTCACTCCGGGCGACCACGCGAAGAAGTCGGCCCTGTTCAACTCGGGCGCCGAGGCGGTCGAGAACGCCGTGAAGATCGCGCGCGTCGCCACCGGTCGCGACGCGGTGGGCGTGTTCGAGCACGCCTACCACGGCCGCACGAACCTGACGATGGCGATGACCTCGAAGAACATGCCCTACAAGCACGGGTTCGGGCCGTTCGCGGGCGAGGTCTACCGGGCCCCGATGTCCTACCCGTTCCGAGACGGGCTCTCCGGCGAGCAGGCCGCCGCGCGGGCGATCGACGTCCTCGACAAGCAGGTCGGCGCCGACAACCTGGCCTGCATCGCGATCGAGCCGATCCTGGGCGAGGGCGGCTTCGTCGTGCCCGCCCCCGGCTTCCTGCCGACCCTCGCCGCCTGGGCGGCGGACAAGGGCGTGGTCCTGATCGCCGACGAGATCCAGTCGGGCTTCTGTCGTACCGGCAGCTGGTTCGCCTGTGACGAGGAGGGAGTGGTGCCCGACCTGGTCACGACGGCCAAGGGCATCGCCGGCGGCCTGCCCCTCGCGGCGGTCACCGGACGGGCGGAGCTCATGGACTCGGTCCATGTCGGCGGCCTGGGCGGGACCTACGGCGGCAACCCGGTCGCCTGTGCGGCGGCGCTCGGCTCCATCGCGGAGATGGAGACCCACGACCTCGCCGCGAGAGCCCGCGCGATCGGCGGCACGATGCACGCACGGCTGACCGCGCTCCAGGAGCGGCACCCCGTGATCGGCGACGTCCGCGGCCGTGGCGCGATGATGGCGATCGAGCTCTGTGCGCCGGGCACCACCGACGCCGAACCCGCCCGGGCGGCCGCGGTGGCGGCGTACTGCCACCAACAGGGCGTGGTCACCCTCACCTGCGGCACCTGGGGCAACGTGTTCCGCTTCCTGCCCCCGCTGTCGATCCCGGACGCGCTGCTCGACGAGGGTCTCGACGTCGTCGCGGAGGCGTTCGCCGCGACTGCGTGACCAGGAGCGGACTACGCCGGATCGAGCTCCCGCTGACCCCACGGGCTGCCGTACCCGGTCAGCAGGTCGAGGAACGGAACCGCGTCGAAGGCCTCGGGCCCGAGCACGCCGCTACCGGACCAGGTGCCGGTGGCCAGCAGCTCGAGCGCGACGACCGGGTTGATGGCGGTCTGCCACACCACGCACTGGTGGCCGTACTCCTGCATCGTCCACTCGTTGTCGACAACGTGGTAGAGGTACGTCGACCTGGGCTCGCCCCCCTTGCCGGTCCCGGTCACCCAGAGACCGGCACAGGTCTTGCCCTTCATCCGCGGCCCGACCGTGGCCGGGTCGGGCAGGACTGCCGCCACCACGTCGCGCGGTGAGACGTCGACGCCCTTGACCCGCACCGGGTCGGTGCGGTCGAGGCCGAGCGTGTGCAGCACCTTGAGGATGTTGATGAACTCGTCGCCGAGCCCGTACTTGAAGGTCGCCCGCTTGCAGTCGACCCACCGGGGCATGAGGAGGACCTCCTCGTGCTCGACGTTGACGCACTCGACGGGGCCGATGCCCTCCGGGAAGTCGAACACCTCCGCCTCCGAGAACGGCGGGGTCGTGTGCCACTCACCGTCCTGCCAGATCACCGGTGGGTTGAGGCACTCCTCGATCGTGGTCCACATCGAGAACGACGGCGCGAAGACCTCCTGCCCGTCGTCGTCGGTCACCACCAGGTTGGCGCCGTCGCGGGTGCCCAGCTCGTCGATCTCGGAGAACAGGTGGTCGGCGGCGTACCGGGCGAAGACGTCGGACAGGCCCGGCTCGACGCCGATCCCGACCAGCGCCAGCCGACCCTCCGACTCCCACCGGTCCGCCTGGGCGAACTGCTCGTCGCCGAGCTTGACCCCGGGCTTCTCGTACGGCGCGTCCGGGTGCGGCTTCGACAGCGACATCGCCATGTCGAGGTAGTCGGCCCCCGCCTCGAACGCACCCTCGAACACCGGCATGTTGAACACCGGGTCCACGGCGTTCATCACGTGGGTGATCCGGTGCTCGCGGCACAGGGCCGACACCGACGCGGCGTCGGAGGCGTCGACCTGCGCGGCGACGTACCGGTCGTCGATGGCGGCGGCCTTGTCGGCTCTTGCCCGGTCGTAGTCGGCGACCACGATCGTCTCGAAGAAGTCGCGCCGGGCGGCGATGGCGGTGAAGGCGCCACCCACTCCCCCGGCGCCGATCAGCAGAATCCTCATCTCGCGTTGCCTTTCGTCGCACGGGGTCTCGACCCGCGCGTCACGACCTCGTTCCTCGGTCGTGGCGCTTGCTCGACCCTGCTTCGCCACGCGGGCCGTTGGTACCTCACGGTCCGCTGCTCAGTCGCCGATGTAGGACATCACGTGCTTGATCCGCGTGTAGTCCTCGAGCCCGTACATCGACAGGTCCTTGCCGTAGCCCGAGTGCTTGAAGCCGCCGTGGGGCATCTCGGAGATGAACGGGATGTGGGTGTTGATCCACACGCAGCCGAAGTCGAGCTTCTTGGCCATCCGCATCGCGCGCCCGTGGTCCCTGGTCCACACGCTGGACGCGAGGCCGTACTGCACGCCGTTCGCCCAGGCGAGCGCCTCGGCCTCGTCGCCGAACTTCTGCACGGTGATGACCGGGCCGAAGATCTCGGACTGGATCTGCTCGTCGTCCTGCTCGAGTCCGGACAGCACGGTGGGCTCGTAGAAGTAGCCGGTCTCGCCCTGGCGGCTGCCGCCGGTCTCGAGGGTGGCGTGGTCCGGCAGCCGGTCCACCATGCCGGTCACCCGGTCGAGCTGCTGGGGGTTGTTGAGCGGACCGTAGAGCACGTCCTCGTCGTCGGGCATGCCGGTGCGGATGCCCCTGGCCGCCTCGGTCAGGGCCGCGACGAAGTCGCCGTGCACGCCCGGGCCGGCCAGGACGCGGGTGGCGGCGGTGCAGTCCTGACCGGCGTTGAAGTAGCCCGCCTCCGAGATCGACGCCGCCGCGGACTCGACGTCGGCGTCGTCGAACACGATCACCGGCGCCTTGCCACCGAGCTCGAGGTGGACCTTCTTCAGGTCGGCCGCCGCGGATCCGGCGACCTCCATGCCCGCGCGGACCGAGCCGGTGATCGCGACCATCTGGGGCGTCTTGTGCTCGACCAGGGCGCGGCCCGTGTCGCGGTCTCCGCAGACGACGTTGAGCACGCCGGGGGGCAGGAACTCCTGGGCGATCTCGGCGAGCAGCGTCGACGAGGCCGGGGTCGTGTCCGAGGGCTTGAGCACGACGGTGTTGCCTGCCGCGAGCGCGGGCGCGATCTTCCAGATCATCATCAGCAGCGGGTAGTTCCACGGGGTCACCTGACCCACCACGCCGATCGGCTCGCGCCGGACGAACGACGTGTGGTCGGTCATGTACTCCCCCGCCGACTTGCCTTCGAGCACCCGGGCGGCGCCGGCGAAGAAGCGGAAGTGGTCGGAGGCGTAGGGCATCTCCTCCGACATCGTCAGGCCCAGCGGCTTGCCGGTGTCCTTGCACTCCACGGCGTTGATCTCCTCGACGCGGCCCTCGATCGCGTCGGCGAGCCTGAGCAGGGCGGAGGCCCGGTCCTGAGGGGTGCTGCCTCCCCAGGACTCGAACGCCCGGTCGGCCGCGGCGTACGCCCGGTCGAGGTCCTCGGCCCCCGACATCGGCGCGGTCGCGTAGACCTCTCCGGTGGTCGGGTCGATGACGTCGTAGGTCTCCCCCGACGCCGAGTCGACGAGCGTGCCGTCGATGACGTTGCGGAACTGCGTGTCAGCCATGCGTTGCCTTCCGGGGGTGATGTGAGGTGAGCCGAGCCTAGCCACGGTGGTGCGGAATCTGTAGGCCCGGGCGTACAGATGGGCTGATTCCGTCGTTTCGCACGTCTCAGGCTTCGAAGACCGGCACTCCATCGATCCACGTCGAGACCACGCGGGTCGCGCCGACCTGCTCCGGTGGGCCGTCGAACGGGTCGCGGTCGAGCACCACCAGGTCGGCGGGCGCCCCGGGCGAGAGCACTCCGGCGTCGTCGCGGTGGTTGATCCACGCGGAGCCCGACGTGTAGGCGGCGAAGGCCGTCTCCAGCGGGATCCCCTGCTCCGGGAGGAAGGGCTCGCGTCCGGCACGGCCCTCCTCGCCGTACGTCGTGCGGGTGACGGCGGTGTGGATCGCGGCCAACGGGTCGGGGCTGGAGACCGGCCAGTCGCTGCCGGCGACGAGCCGGGCGCCGGCCCGGTGCAGGTCGCCGAACGGGTACTGCCACCCAGCCCGCTCCTCACCGAGGAAGGGCAGCGTCAGGTCCGTCATCTGCTCGTCGAGGCAGGCCCACAGCGCCTGCATGTTGGCCGCGACGCCGAGGGGCGCGAAGCGCGGCACGTCGTCCGGGTGGACCAGCTGCAGGTGGGCGATGTGGTGGCGCCGCGCCGGGTCCGTGCCTTCGAAGGCGTCCAGCGCCTCGCGCGCCCCACGGTCCCCGATCGCGTGGACGTGCACCTGGAATCCGGCCGCGTCGAGTGCGGCGACCGCCTCGCGGAGCGCGTCGGCGGTCAGGAACGAGTGACCGAGGTTGTCGGTCGGGTGACCGCAACGGTCGAGGTAGGGCGTGCTCATGGCGGCCGTGAAGTTCTCCGCGACCCCGTCCTGCATGATCTTGACCGTCGTCGCGCGGAACCGGCCGCCGGTCATCGCCTCCCGACGGCCGACCAGGTCGGCGACCTGCTCGACGCCCTGCCGCCGCTCCCACCACAGCGCGCCGACGACCTGCGAGCGCAGGTCGCCGTTGGCGGCTGCCCTGGTGTAGGTGGAGGCCGGGTCGTGCATGCCCGAGTAGGCGCCGACGATCGCGTCCTGCCACGCCGTGATGCCGAGCGAGTGCAGGTACGACTGTGCCGTCAGCAGCGCCGCGTAGTAGTCGTCGCCGGTCGGACGCGGGAGGTGACGGGCCACGAGCGAGGTTGCTCCCTCGTGCAGCGTGCCCGACGGCCGGCCGTCGGTGTCGCGCTCGATCCGACCGTCGGGCGGGTCGGGCGTCCGCTCGTCGACGCCCGCGATCTCCAGCGCGCGACTGTTGACCCACGCGCCGTGGTGGTCGCGGTTGGGCAGGTAGACGGGGCGGTCGGCGACCACGGCGTCCAGCTCGGCAGCGGTCGGTGTTCCCCCGGGGAAGGCCGGCATCGCCCATCCGCCTCCCAGGATCCACGCGAGGTCGGGGTGGGTCGCCGAGTACGCAGCGATCGTGGCCAGGTACTCCTCGCGGGTCCGTCCGGCCGACAGGTCGCACCGCAGGCGCTCGAGACCGCCCTGGATCGGGTGGACGTGCGCGTCGACGAAGCCCGGCGCCAGGAGGCCACCGCCGAGATCGACCAGGTGCTGCCCCGGGGCGGCCACCTCGTCCTCGGGGCCGACGGCGACGATCCTCCCGCCCTCGACGGCCACCGCGCCCGGGCCCCGGTGCCGGTGCCCGTCGAAGAGCGTGCCGTTCCGGAACACCAGCCGCGTCATGGCTCGTTCCTATCAGGTCGGCCAACAATATGGCCCTCCGCAACCGATTCCGTTTCAATTCCCCCTGTCAGCCACGGATTCGCTTGCCGTTTTCGATCCGACCATTCACGATGGGCTCATGACTCACCCGGACTACGACCACCTCCAGCGCGCCGCCAAGGACCACCTCTGGATGCACTTCAGCCGGCACTCGTCGTACGAGCAGGCCGAC